>JAJYLA010000025.1 GCA_021788115.1 Actinomycetes bacterium
GCCCCCCCGCCGGCGCCCCCCGCCGGCGCTTGACGTCGGCACCCCCCACCCCGTAGGCTGCTCTCCGCACACCTGTGCGTTGTACGCACACCCCGAGGGGAGGCGACAGGAGGGCCGGTGGCTGAACTGCTCAACCTGCACGACGCGGTCGCCCGCCTCGTCCGCGACGGCGACACCGTCGCCATGGAGGGCTTCACCCACCTGATCCCCCACGCTGCCGGGCACGAGATCATCCGCCAGGGCCGGCGCGACCTGACCCTGGTGCGGCTCACCCCCGACGTGCTCTACGACCAGATGATCGGGATGGACTGCGCCCGCAAGCTGGTGTTCTCCTGGGGAGGCAACCCGGGAGTCGGGTCGCTGCACCGCTTCCGCGACGCCGTCGAGAACGGCTGGCCGGGGCCTCTCGAGATCGAGGAGCACAGCCACGCCGGCCTGACCAACCGCTACGTGGCCGGCGCATCCGGGCTGCCCTTCGCGGTCCTGCGCGGCTACGCCGGGACCAGCCTCGCCGAGCCGGGCCGCACCGCCAACCTGGCCTGGGTGGACTGCCCCTTCACCGGCGAACGCCTCGCGGCTGTCGCCGCCCTCCGGCCCGACGTGGCCGTCATCCACGCGCAGCAGGCCGACCGGGACGGGGCCGTGCAGCTGTGGGGCATCGCCGGCGTCCAGAAGGAGGCGGTGCTCGCCGCGCGCCGGTCGCTGGTGACCGTCGAGGAGATCGTCGACCGCCTCGAGCCACGCCCCGGCAGCGTCGTGCTGCCCGCCTGGGCCCTCACGGCCGTCGCCGTCGTGCCGGGCGGTGCCCGCCCCTCCTACGCCGCCGGCTACTACGACCGCGACAATGACTTCTACCAGGCCTGGGAACCCGTCAGCCGCGACCGGGACCGTTTCCTCGAGTGGATGCAGGCGCACGTCCTCGAGGCGGTGCCCGCGTGAGCGTCGCCGCGGCCGTGGCGCAGGGCCGGGCGACGCCGGCGGAGATGATGGCGGTCGCGGCGGCGCGGGCGCTGTCGGACGGGGAGGTGTGCTTCGTCGGGATCGGCGCTCCGAGCACCGCCGCCAACCTGGCGCGCGCCACCCACGCCCCGCGCCTGGTGCTCGTCTACGAGTCGGGCTGCATCGGGGCGAAACCGGCGCGCCTGCCCCTGTCCATCGGCGACGGCGAGCTCGCCGACACGGCCGACGCCGTGGTGTCGGTGCCGGAGATCTTCAACTACTGGCTCCAGCCGGGCCGCATCGACGTCGGCTTCCTCGGCGCCGCCCAGGTCGACCGCTTCGCCAACATCAACACCACCGTCGTCGGCGACTACGACCGCCCCTCGGTGCGTCTGCCCGGCGCCGGCGGCGCCCCCGAGATCGCGGCGTCGTGCCGGCAGGTGTACATCATGGCCCGCCACAGCCCCCGCACCTTCGTCGCCGCGCTCGACTTCCGCACCTCGGTGGGCTTCGGCGCCGGCGCCGGCGACCGGGAGCGCCTCGGCCTGCCCGGGGCGGGGCCGGTGCTGGTCGCCACCGACCTCGGGGTGCTGCGCCCCGATCCCGAGACCGCCGAGCTGGTCCTCACGCAGCTCCACCCGGGCGTCACCGTGGACGAGGCCCGCGCCGCGACGGGATGGGACCTGCGCGTGGCCGGCGACCTCGAGATCAGTGAGCCGCCCACCGCTTCTGAGCTAGAACAACTCCGACGCCTCGAAGCCACCCAGCGCCCCCAGGGCGCGGCGGGCGGCGGGCGCGCCCCCCACCACGAAACGGAGAGATCCCGTGACCATTGACGTGTACATCGGCGACGCCGTCCGAACCCCCGTCGGGCGGCACGGGGGTGCCCTGGCCGGCACCCGGCCCGACGACCTCGCGGCCACCGCCATCAAGGCGCTCGTCGCCCGCCACCCCGACCTCGACCCTGCCCGGATCGACGACGTCTACTTCGGGGACGCCAACGCGGCCGGCGAGGACAACCGCAACGTGGCGCGCATGGCCGTGCTCCTCGCCGGCCTGCCGACGTCGGTGCCGGGCGCCACGGTCAACCGCCTGTGCGGCTCGGGCATGGAGGCAACCATCGACGCCTACCGGGCGGTCGCCACCGGCGACGCCTCCCTGGTGCTCGCCGGCGGCGTCGAGTCGATGAGCCGCTCCCCCTGGGTGCTCACCAAGCCCGAGCGGGGCTGGCCGCGAGCCAACGAGACGCTGTGGTCGACCACCCTCGGCTGGCGCATGGTGAACCCGGCGATGCCGCGGGAGTGGACCGTCAGCCTCGGCGAGGGGGCGGAGCTCCTCGCCGACCGCTACGGCATCACCCGCGAAGCCCAGGACGCCTTCGCTCTCGCCAGCCACCACAAGGCCGACTCCGCGTGGGAGGCCGGCGAGTTCGCCGACGAGGTCGTGCCCGTCCCCGGCGTGGACCTCTCCCGGGACGAGTCCATCCGGGGGGACACCACCCTCGAGAAGCTCGCATCGCTGAAGCCGGCGTTCCGCCGCGAGGGCGGGACCGTCACCGCCGGCAACTCCTCCCCCCTCAACGACGGCGCCGCCGCGCTCTTCGTCGGCGACTCCGCCGGCCTGGCCGTCGCCGGCGCCGAGCCCCTCGCCCGTGTCGCCGCCCGCGCCGTGAGCGGCGTCGAGCCGCAGTACTACGGCATCGGCCCCGTCGAGGCCGCCAGGACGGCCCTCAAGCGGGCCGGCATCGGGTGGGGCGACCTGGCCAGCGTCGAGCTCAACGAGGCGTTCGCCGCCCAGTCGCTCGCGTGCCTCTCCGAGTGGCCCGACCTCGACCCGGCCATCGTCAACCCCGCCGGCGGCGCCATCGCCCTCGGCCACCCGCTCGGCTGCTCGGGCGCCCGGCTGCTCACGACGCTGGCGTGGCGGCTGCACCGCGCCGGGGGCGGGTGGGGCCTGGCGACGATGTGCATCGGCGTCGGCCAGGGCATCGCCGTCGTCCTCGAAGGACAGTAGGAGGGAGGAAAAAAAGGTGAGCACCGTGGCAGAACGCCCCGCCTGGACAGTGGACCCGCCGTACGGGGACCCCGGCTACCGCTCCACCGCCAAGCGGGCGCCGCACCGGCCGCTCGTGCCGATGGCGCCCGAGCTCGCCCCCACCACGGGCCCGGTGTTCGGCGAGGGCTACGCCGATCCCGAGGACGCCGACCTCACCGCCGGCCACGCCGGCGAGCCGATCGGCCAGCGGATCAACGTCTCGGGCCGGATCCTCGGCTCCGACGGCCGCCCACTCGCCGGCCAGCTGGTCGAGATCTGGCAGTGCAACGCCGCGGGCCGCTACGCCCACCAGGGCGACCAGCACCCCGCCCCCCTGGACCCGAACTTCACGGGGGCGGGCCGCTGCCTGACCGACGCGGAGGGCCGGTACCGGTTCCGGACCATCCGCCCGGGCGCCTACCCGTGGCGCAACCACCCCAACGCGTGGCGGCCGGCGCACATCCACTTCTCCGTGTTCGGCCGGGCGTTCACCGAGCGGCTGGTGACCCAGATGTACTTCCCCGGCGACCCGCTGATCCCCTTCGACCCGGTCCTCCGCTCGATCCGCGACCCGAAGGCGCAGGAGCGGCTGGTCTCGGCGTTCGACTGGGACAGCACCGAGGAGGAGTTCGCCCTCGGCTTCGCCTTCGACGTGGTCGTCGGCGGCCACCTCGCGACACCTCCGGACCCGGCGTGATGAGCACCACCCTCCCGCCGACGCCGTCGCAGACGATCGGGCCGTTCTTCCGCTTCGGGATGGAGTGGCTGTCCGGGCGCGCCATCCCCGAGGCCGAACCGCCGGGCGCGCTCACCGTGACCGGGCGGGTCCTCGACGGCGACGGCGAGCCGGTCCCCGACGCCCTGGTCGAGGCGTGGCAGGGCAGCGTGTTCGCCCGGAGCCTCACCGACGCCGAGGGCCGCTTTCGCTTCGTGACCGTCAAACCCACCCCCGCCGCCGGCGGCCAGGCACCCCACGTGGAGGTGTCGGTGTTCGCCCGGGGCCTCCTGCAGAGGCTGTGGACGCGCCTGTACTTCCCCGACGAGGCGGCTGCCAACGAAGCCGACCCGCTGCTCGGCGCCGTCGGGGACCCCGCCCGGGCGGCCACCCTGGTGGCGGTGCCCGGCGAGGACGGAGGGGTCGTCTTCGACGTCCGCCTCCAGGGCGAGGGGGAGACCGTCTTCTTTGCCTGGTGATCGGCTGTTCGCACCGATCTTCGTCACCGACGAGCTGCTCGCCGCCACCGGCGACGAGGCGTGGCTCGCCGCGATGCTCGACGCCGAGGCGGCCCTCGCCGCCGCGGAAGCCGCCTGCGGGGTGATCCCGCCCGAGGTGGCCGAGGCGATCGGCGCGGCCTGCCGGGCCGGCGGTCTCGACCCCGCCGCGCTGGGCCGGGGCGCCCGGGCGGCCGGCAACCCGGTGATCCCCCTCGTCGCCGCCCTCGGCGAGGCCGTCCCCGCCGGCGCCCGGCCGTGGCTGCACTGGGGGGCGACCAGCCAGGACATCCTCGACACCGCAGCGGTGCTCGTCGCCCGCCGGGCCGGCGCCCTCGTCGACGCGGAGCTGGGCCGCCTCGCCGCCGGCTGCGCCGGCCTCGCGGCCCGCCACCGCGGCACCCTCATGGCCGGGCGCACCCTGCTGCAGCAGGCGCTGCCCGTCACCTTCGGGCTCAAGGCCGCCGGCTGGCTCGCCGGCGCAGACGACGCCCGCACGCAGCTGGCCGCCGCCCTCGGGGGCCTCGCCGCCCAGCTCGGCGGGGCCGCCGGCACCCTCGCGTCCCTCGGCGAGGCCGGCCCGGCCGTCGCGGCGGCGTTCGCCGCCCGCCTGGGCCTCCCCGAGCCGGTGCTGCCCTGGCACACGGCCCGCCAGCGCGTCGCGGCCGTCGCCGGCGCCCTCGGCGTCGTCGCCGGCACCGCCGCCAAGATCAGCGCCGACGTGGCGCTGCTGATGCAGACCGAGGTGGCAGAGGCCGCCGAGCCGTCCCCGGGAGGGTCGTCGACGATGCCCCACAAGCGCAACCCGGCCGCCTCCGTCGCCGTGCTCGCCGCGGCCCGCCGGGCGCACGCGCTGCTGCCCGTCCTGTTCGGGGGGCTGGTCGCCGAGCACGAGCGGCCCGCCGGCGCGTGGCACGCCGAGTGGGAGCCGTGGGCCGAGCTCATCGCCCTCGCCGGCGGCGCCGCCGCGCGCACCGCCGACGTGGTGGCCGGGCTGGAGGTCGACGCCGGCGCCATGGCCGCGAACCTGGCGCGCACCGGCGGGGCGCTGCTCGCCGAACGGGTCACCCTGGCGCTGGCGGCGGCGTGCGGGGACCGAGCCGAGGCCCGGCGCGCGGTCACCGACGCGCTCCGCCGGGCGGACAAGGACGGCACGCCGCTCGCCGCGGAGCTCGCCGCCGAGCCGCTCGTCGCCGGCGCCTTCGACGCCCGGGAGATCGACCGGCTCCTCGACCCCGCCGGCTACCTCGGCGCCGCCGGCGTCTGGGTGGACCGTGCCCTCGCCGCGCACGGGGAGGCGGCGCCGTGACCGGCCGGCGTGTCACCGTGGAGGGGCCGGCGGGGGCCCCGTGGCTGGTCCTCTCCAACTCTCTGGGCACCACCTCCTCCCTGTGGGACCCCCAGATGCCCGCGCTGCGCCATCGGTTCCGGGTGGTGCGCTACGAGCACCGCGGCCACGGCGGCACGGACGCCCCGCCCGGCCCGTACACCATCGCCGACCTCGCCGGCGACCTCCTCGGGGTGCTCGACACCGTCGGCGCGGAGCGGGCCTCGGTGATGGGGGTGTCCCTCGGCGGGATGGTGGCGATGTGGCTGGGCGCGCACCGTCCCGAGCGCGTCGAGCGCCTGGTGCTGGCCTGCACCGCCCCGCAGCTGCCGCCGCCCGACGCGTGGGCGGAACGCGCCGCACAGGTGCGCGCCCACGGGACGGGGCAGCTGCTCGAGGGGCTGCTCGGCCGGTGGTTCACGCCCGGCTGGCTCGTCGGGCACCCGGCGATGCGCGCCGAGGTCGCCGGGATGCTCGGCTCCGCGTCGCCGGAGGGGTACGCCGGGTGCTGCGAGGCGATCGGCGCCATGGACCAGTGGGCCGACCTGGCGGGCATCGATGCGCCCACCCTCGTCATCGGCGGCGCCGCCGACCCGGTGTCGCCACCGGAGACGGCGGCGCGCATGCACCGGGCGATCGCCGGCTCGACCCTCGTGGTCCTCGCCGGCGCCGCGCACCTGGCGAACGTCGAGCAGGCGGGGCGGTTCACCGACGCGGTCCTCGGCCACCTGTCCGGCACCCCTTTCGAGCGCGGCGACGCCACCCGCCGGGCGGTGCTCGGCGACGC
Organism: Actinomycetes bacterium; assembly: GCA_021788115.1. Taxonomy (GTDB): domain Bacteria; phylum Actinomycetota; class Acidimicrobiia; order Acidimicrobiales; family Palsa-688; genus JAJYLA01. The sequence continues at coordinate 6,300 of JAJYLA010000025.1, forward strand.
CCACGTGGACCGGTCCGCGGCGGGTTCGACGCCGATGACGGAGTCTTTCTCCGAGCTGCTCACCCGCTACGCGTGGGGCGAGATCTGGACGCGCCCCGGCCTGGACCGGCGGACCCGTTCCGCCGTGACCGTCGCGGTGCTCGCCGCACTCGGCCGGTCCGAGGAGCTGGCGCTGCACGTGCGGGGCGCCCGGCGCAACGGCCTCAGCGACGACGAGATCGCCGAGGTGCTCCTCCAGGTCGCCGTGTACGCCGGCGTGCCCGCCGCCAACTCGGCGTTCGGCGTGGCCCGGCGGGCGCTCGAGGGCGGCGACGGTGGCTGAGGGGTCCCGCGGCGACTTCGTGCGGTCGCTCGAGCGGGGTCTGGCGGTGATCCGTGCTTTCGGCCCGGACCGGCGCGAGCTGAGCCTCTCCGAGGTCGCCCGGCTGACCGGGCTGACACGGGCGGCGGCCCGGCGTTTCCTCCTGACCCTCGTCGAGCTCGGGTACGTCCACGGCGACGGGCGGCTGTTCTCGCTGCGGCCGCGGGTGCTCGAGCTCGGATACGCCTACCTGTCGACCCTGTCGCTGCACGAGGTGGCGGCGCCGCACATGGAGGAGCTCGTCGCGGCCACGCGGGAGTCGTCGTCGATCGCCGTGCTCGACGGCGACGACATCGCCTACGTCGTGCGGGTCCCGACCCGGCGGATCATGACCGTCGCGATCGCGGTGGGGACCCGTTTTCCGGCGTACCCCACCTCGATGGGCAGGGTGCTGCTCGCCGGCCTGGCGCCGGGCGACCTGGACGCGTACCTGGCGCGGGTCCGCCTCGAGCCGCTCACACGCCGCACCGTCACCGATCCCGGCACCCTCCGCCGCATCGTCGCCGAGGTCGCCGCCCAGGGCTTCGCCGTCGTCGACCAGGAGCTCGAGGAGGGGCTCCGCTCGGCGGCGGTGCCGATCACCGACGCCGCCGGCCGCACCGTCGCGGCGCTCAACGTGTCCGTGCACGCCAGCCGCATGACCCTCGACGCCCTGCGCCGCGCCGTCCTGCCGCTCCTGCAGCTGACCGCCGCCCGGATCAGCGCCGACGCCCAGGCTGTGGGTGCACCCGTCCGGCAGGTCCCCTGACCCTCGGGGGGGCGTGGCCGGGTGTGGGCGGGTGTGGCCGCCGCCCGCCCGTGCGCCGCTCGTGGCCCGGCGCGGTCAGCCGGCGCGGCGGGCCGGCGGCCCGAAGGACCGGATCCGGCGTGTCCCCGACACCGCCTCGATGCGGGCCTCCGCGAGGGACACGGCCGCGTCGACGGTCGTGGTGCCGGCGGCTTCGGCCCGCCGGAGCACCTCGGCGGTGGTCGCCCCGATGCGCCGCACCGCGTCGAGGGCGCGCTCGCGGTGGTAACCGACCAGCTCGTCGGCGATGTTGATCACCCCGCCGGCGTTCACCATGAAGTCCGGGGCGTAGAGGATCCCCCGCTCTGCGAGCCGGGAGGCGTCGTCGTCCGTGTCGAGCTGGTTGTTCGCGGCGCCGACCACGGCACGGCAGCGCAGCTCGCCGATGGTGCGGGCGTTGAGCACGCCGCCGAGGGCGCACGGGGCGAAGATGTCGCACTCGACGGTGTGCGCGGCGGCCGGGTCGACCTGCTCGACGCCGAGCTCGCCGGCCAGGCGGTCGACCGCCGAGCGGTCGACGTCGGCGACGGTCACCTTGCTGCCGCCGGCGGCGAGCAGGCGGGCCAGGGCCGAGCCGACCTTGCCGACGCCCGCCACCACCACCCGCAACCCGCCCAGGTCCTCGCCCATGTGCTCGGCCGCCGCGCCCATGGCCCACCACACGCCGCGGGCCGTCGCCTCGGAGGGGTCGCCCGACCCCCCGAGCAGCGGGGACACCCCCGTCACGCAGCGGGTCTCGCGGGCGATGACGTCCATGTCGGCCTGCGTGGTTCCCACGTCCTCCGCGGTCAGGTAGCGGCCGCCCAGGCTGTCGAGGAAACGGGCGTAGGCCCGCAGCAGCGCCTCGGTCTTGGCGCTGGCGGGGTCGCCGACGATGACGGCCTTCCCCCCGCCGAGGTCCAGCCCGGCGAGGGCCGACTTGTAGGTCATGGCCCGCGCCAGGCGAAGGACGTCGGCGAGGGCGTCCTCGCCGGTCGCGTAGGGGTAGAACCGGGTGCCGCCGAGCGCCGGCCCGAGGGCCGTCGAGTGGATCGCCACGATCGCACGCAGCCCGGCGGGCGCGTCGTGGCAGAACACCACCTCCTCGTACTCGTCGCCCAGGCGCTCCCAGATGTCCGTCGTCGTCACGCGGGTCACGTTACGCCCGGCGCCGCGGCGGGCGCCGGCCCCGGCCGGGTGACCCCCCAGGAGATGACCAAAGCCTCTGGAGGCCGCCACCCCGGCCGTGCCTTGCTGGAAAGCAACGAGACGGGGAGGTGGCGAGGAATGGAGGTGGGTGTGCACCAGAGGGTTCCCCGAGGATGGGGGTCGCCGGCGGCGGGCCGCCGCCTGCCGCGCCTGCTCATCGAGGACGACGACCCGGTAGCCGCCGTGTCGGACTTCACGGTGTTTCGCGACGCCGGCTTCGACGTGGCGTTCTGCAGCGGGCCCGGCGCCGACCCGAAGAAGTGCCCGCTCCGGCGGGGCGAGCCCTGCTCCCTCGTCGCCGGGTCCGACGTGGTGCTCCACGTGCTGCCGCCCACGCTGGGGATCGCCCCGGAGATACGCCGGCGCCACCCGTTCATCCCCGTGGTGACCGCCGCCCCGCGGGGCCACGGCGACTCCGCCGGCGCGACCGGGGGGCTGGCCGGCGGTGGCGGCGCCGGGGACATCTCCCTCGCGGGGACGGACCTGCCGGTGTCCGCATCGCTCGAGGCGCAGGTCCGGGCGCTCCGCGAGGCCCTCGCAAGGGCAAACATACGTTCGGGGCGGTAGCATGGCGGGATGGTCGACACCTCGACCGTCCCCCGCAGCGCTGACCGCTTCGCCGGCGGGCCGGCGGAGGGCTCGGAGGGCGCCGCTCCAGCCGGCTTCCACCCCGCGGTGGCGGGGTGGTTCGCGCAGCGCTTCCCGGACGGCCCCACCGGGGCGCAGGCCGCCGGCTGGCCGCTGATCGCCGCGGGGCGCGACACGCTGATCGCGGCGCCGACGGGGTCGGGCAAGACGCTGGCCGGCTTCCTGGTGGCGATCGACGCGCTGTACCGGGCGCACGCCGCAGGGCAGGACGTGGCGTCCGCGGCGCGCGTCGTCTACGTGTCTCCGCTCAAGGCGCTGGCGGTCGATATCGCGGACAACCTCGAGCGGCCGCTGCGGGAGATCGCCGCGGTGGCATCGGGGATGGGCCTCGATCCGGCGCCGATCTCGGTGGCGGTCCGCACGGGCGACACCACCGCCTCCCAGCGGGCGGCCATGGTGCGCCGGCCCCCGAGCTTCGTCGTGACGACCCCCGAGTCGCTCTACCTGCTGCTCACGAGCGGGCGGGGCCGCGAAGCGCTGCGGACCGTGGACACGGTCATCGTCGACGAGATCCACGCGGTCGCGCGCGACAAGCGCGGATCGCATCTCGCGCTCAGCCTCGAGCGCCTCGACGCCGTCTGCGACCGGCGCCCGGTGCGCGTGGGCCTGTCCGCCACGCAGCGGCCGATCGAGCTGGTGGGACGGCTGCTGGTGGGCGACCGGCCGCCGCCGGCCGTCGTCGACGTCGGCCACCGCCGCGACCTCGACCTCGCCCTCGAGCTGCCCGAAGGAGAGCTCGAGGCGGTCGCCTCGGCCGGGCAGATGGGCGACGTGCTGGACCGCATCGCCTCGCTCGTGCGCGAGCACCGCACGACGCTGGTGTTCGTCAACACCCGCCGGCTGGCGGAGCGCCTCGCCCACCAGCTGGGTGAACGCCTCGGCGACGACGTCGTGGCGGCCCACCACGGCAGCCTCTCCAAGGAGCGCCGCTACCGGGTCGAGACGCGGCTGCGCGCCGGCGACCTGAAGGCGCTCGTCGCCACGGCGTCCCTGGAGCTGGGCATCGACATCGGCCCCGTCGAGCTGGTGTGCCAGATCGGCTCGCCGCGCAGCATCGCGACCTTCCTCCAGCGCGTGGGCCGCTCCAACCACAGCCGGGCCGGAACCCCGAAGGGCCGCCTTTTTCCCCTGACCCGCGACGAGCTCGTCGAGTGCGCCGCGCTCCTCGCGGCGGTGCGCGCCGGGCGCCTCGACGCCATCGTCCCCGCACGGCTGCCGCTCGACATCCTGGCCCAGCAGATCGTCGCCGAGGTCGCCGCCGGCGACCGGGCCGTAGACGACCTGTACGAGACGGTGCGGCGCGCCGCCCCCTACACCGAGCTCACGCGGGCGCAGTTCGACGCGGTCCTCGGCCTCGTGAGCGACGGCATCGTGACCGGGCGGGGCCGGCGGGGCGCGTACCTCCACCACGACCGGGTCAACGGAGAGCTCCGGGCCCGCAAGGGCGCCCGCCTCGCCGCCGTCACCTCCGGGGGGGCCATCCCCGAGATGGGCGACTACCGGGTGGTCGCCGAGCCCGACGATCTCTTCGTCGGCACCGTCAACGAGGATTGGGCCGTCGAGTCGATGGCCGGCGACATCTTCCTGCTCGGCAGCCACTCGTGGCAGATCCGCAAGGTCGAGCCGGGGGTGGTGCGCGTCCGCGACGCCGGTGACCGGCCGCCCACCGTCCCGTTCTGGCTGGGCGAGGCGCCGGCGCGCACCGCGGAGCTGTCGGCGGGGGTCTCGGACCTGCGCCGGCGGGTCGGAGAGCTGCTCGCGGCCGGCGACCCCGACGGCGCCCGGCGCTGGCTGGAGGGCGCCGCCGGAGTCGACGCCGACGCGGCCGCGATGATCGTGGACTACCTGGCCGCCGGGCGCGCCGCCCTCGGGGTGGTGCCGACGCAGAGCGACGTCGTGCTGGAGCGTTTTTTCGACGACACCGGGGGCATGCAGCTGGTCGTGCACGCCCCGTTCGGGGGGCGGATCAACCGTGCGCTCGGCCTGGCGCTGCGCAAGAAGTTCTGCCGCGCGTTCAACTTCGAGCTGCAGGCGGCGGCCACCGACGACGCGGTGGTGCTGTCCCTCGGCCTGCTGCACAGCTTCCCGCTCGAGGAGGTTCCCCGCTACCTGTCCAGCCGCGGGGTCGCCGACACGCTGGAGCACGCCATCTTGGATTCGCCGATGTTCCAGGCGCGCTGGCGCTGGAACCTCAACCGTTCGCTCATGGTGCTCCGCTTCCGCGGCGGCCGGCGCAACCCGCCGCCGCTTCAGCGGATGGAGTCCGACGACCTGCTCGCAGCGGTGTTCCCCCAGGCGGCCGCCTGCCAGGACAACATCACCGGGCCCATCGAGATCCCCGACCACATCCTGGTCCGCCAGACGATCGACGACACGCTGCACGAGGCGCTCGATGTCGACGGCATCCGGTCCCTGCTGGAGGGGGTCGAGGCGGGGGAGATCCGGGTCCATTGCCGGGACACGACCGAGCCGTCGGTGCTCGCCCACGAGATCATCACCGCGCGGCCCTACGCCTTCCTCGACGACGAGGAGCTCCAGAACCGGCGCACGAACGCCGTCCAGCTGCGCCGCGGCCTGCCGGTCGACCTGAGCGCCATCGGCTCCCTCGAGCAGGGCGCCATCGACCGCGTGCACGCCGAGATCGCCCCCGCCCCCCGGACCGCCGACGAGCTCCACGACCTGCTCTCCTCGGTGGTCCTGCTGCGCCCCCGCCCCGAGTGGGGCCCGCTGTGGTCGCAGCTGGCCGAGCGGGGCCGGGGGCAGGTGATCGCCGGCGCCGGGGGGGCCGGCGGTGCGGCCGCCGGCGGCGGTGCCGGCGGCGGGGGGCTGTGGTGCACCACCGAGGCGCTCGCCGAGGCGCAGGCCGCCCTCGCGGGGGACGACGCAGCGGTCGCTCGGACTCTGCGCGGCCACCTCGAGCTTGCCGGCGTGACCACCGAGGCCGAGCTGTGCGCCGCCACCACCCTCCCCGCCGGCAGGGTGGCTGCGGGGCTGGCGATCCTGCAGCACGAGGGTTTCGCCATGCAGGGCCGGTACAGCGCCGGCGGCGGTGCCGAGTGGGTCGCCCGCCGGCTCCTCGCCCGCATGCACGGCTACTCGCGGCGCTCCCGCCGCCAGGCCTTCGAGGCGGTATCGGCGCAGGACTTCATGCGTTTCCTTCTCCGCTGGCAGCACGTGGCCCCCGGCACCGCGCTTTCCGGGGAGGAGGGCCTGCTGGCGGTGCTCGAGCAGCTGCAGGGCTTCGAAGCCGCCGCCGGCGCCTGGGAGGGCGAGCTGCTGGCGAGGCGGCTGGGCCGCTACGAGCCGGCCTGGTTGGACGGTCTCTGCCATGCCGGCGAGGTGGCGTGGCTGCGGCTCACCCCCCGCCCTCGCGGCAACCCTGGCGCGCCCAGCGGCGCCGGCCCGTCTAGGGCGACGCCGATCGCGGTCGTGCGCCGGGCGGACCTCGCCTGGCTGCTGGCGGCGGCGCGCGGCGGCGAGGATCCCGAGCCGCCCGCCGTCGGCGCGACCGCGGAAGTGCTCGAGGTCCTCCGCGACCGCGGCGCCAGCTTCGCCGCGGACCTCGCCGCGGCCACACGACGGCTGCCCGGCGACGTCGAGCGCGCCCTGTGGGACGGGGTCGCGCGAGGGCTCGTCATGTGCGACGGGTTCGCCGCTATCCGCTCCAGGGTTCGCGCACCCCGCACCGCCCCGAGCCGGGCACGGCTGTCGCGGCTGCGCCGCCTGGAGCCCTCCGCCGGCGCCGCGGCGGGCCGCTGGTCGCTGGTCCCCTCCGTCGCCGGCGCAGCCGCCGGCGGGGTCGCCGCAGCCGCCGGCGGGGTCGCCACCCTGGACGACGTCGACCGCCACGACCTGGCCGAGGCGGTGGCGGAGCAGCTTCTCGAGCGGTGGGGTGTCCTGTTCCGTGACCTGGCGGTGCGCGACGGGCTGCGCCTGCCCTGGAGGGAGGTGCAGTGGGCGCTGCGCCGGCTGGAGGATCGCGGGCTCATACGGGGCGGCCGCTTCGTGGCCGGGTTCAGCGGCGAGCAGTACGCCCTGCCCTCGGCGGTGGAGCAGCTGACCCGCGTGCGGAAGACGCCGCGCGCCGGCGAGCACGTCGCGCTCAACGCGACCGACCCCCTGAACCTGGTCGGCGTCATCGTGGCCGGTGACACCGTCGCCGCCGTTCGGACCAACGAGGTCGTCTACGTCGACGGCCTTCCCCCCGCCTGACCCGTCTTGGCTCGCGGGGGCGCTGCCCCGGCTACGAGAAGGCCGACAGGGTCGCGAGGACCTCGTCGATGTCCGCTTCGGTGTGGTCGGCGGACACCTGGAAACGGATCTCCTCCTGCCCGCGCGGAACGACCGGATAGCTCAGCCCGGTGACGAGCACCCCCTGCTCGCGCAGGTGCCGCACCAGCCGCTGCGTGAGGTCGGTGTCCCGGGTGAGCAGGGGCACCACCGGGTGCTCGCCGGCGAGCGTCTCGAACCCGAGGCGCGCGAGTCCGTCCCGCAGGCGCTCGGTCATCGCGCGAAGGTGGGCGAGAAGCTCGAGGCCGGCGGGGCTGTCGAGCAGGTCGAGGGCGGCTTCCGCGGCGGCGGCTTCCGCCGGCGTGATGGGGTTGGAGTACACGTAAAAGGGCGACGTCTCGCGCAGGTAGTCGACCACGGCCTGGCTGCCGGCCACGTAGCCGCCGTTGACACCGAGCGCCTTGCCGAGCGTGGCGACGAGGATGTCCGCCCGGCCGCCCGTGGCCTCCTCGGTTCCCCTCCCCGACGCCCCGAAGGCACCCACACCGTGGGAGTCGTCCACCACGGTCACCGCGTTCTCGGCCCACCGGTCGTCGTGCGCGGCGACCAGCTCCTGGATCTCCCGCAGAGGCGCGTTGTCGCCGCGCATGCTGAAGATGCCGTCGGTCACGACGACCGCCCGCTCGCAGGAGTCGCCGGCCTCGGCGAGGCACTTTTCGAGCTCGGCCAGGTCCAGATGGCGGTACACCATCTTCTTCTTCGGCTGGGCGAGGCGGATCGCGTTGATGATGCAGTTGTGGTTGAGCTCGTCGCTGATCACGGCGGTGTCGGCGGTGATCAGCGGCGGCAGCACGCCCATGACCGTGGCGTAGGCCGAGCTGAAGATCATGGCCGCCTCTCGGCCGTGGAACCGGGCAAGCCGGCGTTCCAGGCTTACGTGCGGGGCGTAGGTCCCGCTGATGAACCGGACGGCCTGCGGGCCGGCGCCGAAGGCCCGCGCGGCGCGCTCCTCCGCAGCGACCACGGGCTCGCGAAACGCCATGCCCAGGTACCCGTTCGAGCTCATCCGCACGAAAGGGCGCGATCCCTCACCTTCGAGGTGGTAGCGCGGGCCCCGGTCGCCGGCCGGCGGCTCGACCGCGGTGATCACGCTCTCCGCCCGCTTGCCGGCGCCGCGGCGGTCGATGTCGGCCAGCTGGCCCCGCAGGGCCTCGTCAAGGCGATTCGACGGCATGGGTGCTCCCTCCGTAACTAGTCGGCGTACCGCCCGCCACCGCCCCAGCGCGCGGTCTTCGTGCGGCGGGCGATGTTCTCGAGCATGTCGGCCGTCATGGCATCGAGGTCGAACCTGGGAGCCCAGTCCCAGTCCAGCCGGGCAAGGCTGTCGTCGAGCGAGTTCGGCCAGGAGTCCGCTATGGCCTGGCGGGCGGGATCGATGTCGTAGTCGATGACGAAATCGGGGATGTACTTGCGGATCGCCGCCGTCAGGGATGCCGGCGTGGCGCTCATGGCCGTGATGTTGTAGGCGTTGCGGTGCGTCAGGCGGCCGGGGTCGGCCTCCATGATCTCGATCATCGCCCGGACGGCGTCGGGCATGTACATGAAGTCGAGCGTGCTGTCGGCCCGGAGGTAGCAGGTGTAGTGCCGGTGGCGGACCGCCTCGTGGAAGATGGCCACCGCGTAGTCGGTGGTGCCGCCGCCGGGTGGGGCGACGTAGGACACCAGCCCCGGCAGCCTGACTCCGCGGGTGTCGACCCGGAAGCGGCTGGCGTAGTAGTCGCACAGCAACTCGGCGGCGACCTTGGTGATCCCGTACATCGTCGTCGGCCGCTGGATCGTGTCCTGGGGCGTGTGGTCGCGGGGCGTGGTCGGTCCGAACGCCCCGATGGAGCTCGGGTGGAAGACGGCGCACCCGTGCTGGCGGGCCGCCTCGACGACCTGGTAGACGCTGCCCATGTTGACGTCCCACGCCACCATCGGCTTGGTCTCTGCAACGGCCGAGAGCACGGCTGCGAGGTGGTAGATCGTGTCGATGTCGTAGCGGCGGAGCACCACCTCGATCTGGTGGAGGCGCTGGCAGTCGACGTACTCGAAGGGCCCGTCGGCTCCGTCCTGTCCGGTGGGCATGCGGATGTCGGAGGCCACCACGTTCTCGTTGCCGTATCGCTCCCGCAGCGCCGGCACGAGCTCGGAGCCGATCTGCCCGAGGGCCCCGGTCACGAGGATCCTTCGCATTCTGACGCCCTTCTCGCCTTTCACGTCTGCGCTGCCGGGCGGCCGACCTGGCCGCCGGGGCCTGTCCGCCTGGTCACCCTAACGTCGGAGGCCGGCGCCGTGGGCGAACGCCGCCCCAGCCGGGGCCGCCGGCCTCCCGCGGGGCGGTCAGGAGTACCAGCGCTGCCAGTTCGGGACGGACGGCTGTACGTCGCCGGCGGGTCCGCGGCCGAAGAGGGCGAGCAGGTTGATCGTCATCTTCTGCACCTCTGGGTGCGCCGGGATGTCGGGGATCCAGGCGACCGTGCCGGTGTCGAACACGCCGGCGTGGCTCACCGGGTCCGTGTAGTAGGTCATGTCCGAGTACGGGGCGGGGCTCTGGGTCTCGATCTCCCCCTTCGGCATCGGGGAGTGGGCGAGGATCTGCAGGTTCGAAGGGTGGTCGCCGCCGACCACCTGGTCGAAGTCGCTGATCAGCAGCCCGGGCACCTGCGAGCCGGTGGAGAGCCCGGTGCCCTTGTAGATCCACGCCGACCCGTCGGCCACCACCAGGGGCACGGCCTGGCCGCCGGGCAGGACGTAGCCGCTGTAGCCCTCTCCGACGAAGGGCACCTCGGACCAGTTCGCGGGCGGCGAGGACCAGGTGTTGCCCGTCACCTCGAGGGGGTTGCCGTGCCCGTCGAGGGGGTCGGCGCCGGAGTCGCGGTAGTCGACCTCCTCGCGCCCGGGCCCGAGCGGGGAGGGCTGCATCCGCACGTGGCGGAGCACGGGGCTGGCGCCGAAGAACACCATGTTGACGCCCTGCTTCTCCGCCGCCTGAGCGGCCAGGCGCTCGTGGTAGGACCAGCACTCGTCGTGCCCGAGGGAGAGGAGGACGCGGTGCTGGAGCACCATCTGCGGATGCTCCTCGACGTCGAGGTCGGTGGCGTAGGCCACGTCGAGGCCTTCCTGCTCCGCGAGGCGCACGAGCGGGTACTCGTTGTAGAGGAAGTCGGCCGATCCGTTGCCCGGCAGGTACGGGCGGTCGAAGGAGACCACCCGCGCCCGGTTGCACGGCGGGTACGTGGGCGCACAGGAGCCGAGGCCGGCGTAGAAGTCGTAGCCCCCGTAGGAGTTCCACGCCTGCCACGTGTACACGTCGTTTTTGATCAGGTAGGCGGCGTGGCTCGACGGGTCCCACACCGTGAGCGTCACGTAGCTCTGCTGGCCCTCCGCGCCGACCAGCTTCAAGAGGTAGTCGCCCTGCAGGAACGCCGGCGTCACGGTGAAGGTCAGCGACGGCGACCAGTTGTCGCAGTGGACCATGTTGGTGCCGGCGTCGACGGGGCAGGCGGGCTGGGTGACCCCGGCGACCGTCTTCGACGTCCACACCAGGCGGGCACCGGCGCCGCCGTAGTAGCCCATCCGGTACGCGTCGACCTGGAAGCTCGACGCGTCCGTGCTCACGTAGAGCGTGACCGGATCGCCGGCGTGGGCGGACACCCGGTTGGCGAAACCGGCGATGGTTCCGGGGGGTTGCCCCGCGATGCGCCAGGCGGTCGTGCCCTGCCGCGCGTTCTCCGCCGTGACCCAGTTGGCGTGGACGCCGGTGGAGTCGACCACGACCCCGCCCCCGGTTCCCGTGGGGGAGGTCGTCGTCGCCCCCCCGTGTGAGGCGCTCCCGGGCGTCCCGGCGGCCGGCCCCGATGCCCCGCCGCGTGTGCCGGCGCCGGCCAGCGCGCGCCCCGACCCGCGAGCCCTTGTGGAAAGGGCCCATCCGCCGAGGCCGGCGGCCGCCAGAACGGCCGCAACCGCGATGCCGGCGACCACCTTGGTGCTGGTGGTCATCCCATGGCTCCGACGGTGCTTGTGGGCGGGTCTTGCCATAGGCGGCCGAATCCTACCCGTATCCCGTTCGGCTCAGGTGGTCATCGACCACCTCACGCCCCCGCCGCCCGGCCCGCCGGCGGCCGGGGTCCCTAGGGGGTGGCCGCCACCGGGACGGTGGTGGGGACCAGCTCCACCCAGGTGGTGCCGGGGCTCAAGGTGATCGGGTGGTTGTGCACGTCGAGCAGCCGGGTGGTCTGCGCGAGGCTCGGCCGAACCCACGTTCCGCGGATGAGCGCGCCGTTGCGGAAGACCTCAGCGGCTCCGGACCCGGTCAACCTGAGGAGGTTCTCGTGAGCGCCCGTCGGGTCCTCGACGAACGGGCTCGGGTACATGACCACCTGGAGCACGACCACGTTGGTGGCCGTGACCTGGCCGCCCTCGCCCTGGGTGGCGATCCCCGTGTCGGCGTAGGAGCGGGCCCAGTTGCCGTTCTTCGGCTGCCACGTCCAGGTGAGATCCGAGTACGGGTAGGCGATGTGCACCCGCGCGGCCGGTACCGCGGTCGCGGGGAGCGGGCCGTAGGAGAACAGGGGCGGCGGCGGCATGCTCGACGCGTGCTCGTGACGGCCCACCGCGTAGAGGACGGCGGTGGAGCTGACGAGGTTGTGGGGCGCGTAGCGGCTCGGGTCACGCCAGTACGCGCTCGCCGGCGCACGGTAGATGCCGACGTCGATGAGCGGTGAGGAGTCGATCGCCGCTGTAGCCGGATCGATCGCGCCGGCATAGGCGAACAGCGGATGAGCCCCGAGCTGGCGCACGATCTCTGGATCGATGATCCGCCCCGAACGTATGGGCTCGATGCGCGAAGCGTCGTGACACTGGTAGACGACGATGAACCGGGTGATCCCTCCCTCGACCGGCTCCTCGAAGACGATGTCGGCCTCTGACAGCCCGTACTGGGGCCGCGCCGCCGGCAGGTTTTCCACCTTGACGGCCAGCGCCGGCCTCTGCGGAACCCTGCCATGGGGCGCCGGCAGCCAGGTGAGCGGGCAGCGCGCGATCGCGTCACGGGGCTTGGGCGCCCTCGTCGTGGAGGGGGCGGCGGTCGTCGGAGCCGCGGTGCTCGCCGTGGTGGGAGCGGTTCGCGCGACGCGATGCCCCCCGCTGCACGCGGCGAGAAGGCCGGCTGCGAGCAGGGTGATCGTGACCAAGCCGGCGGGGCGGGGGAGTGAAGCACGAACCGTCACGCGAGCCGACACGATAGCCGGTCGGGCTCGGGGCGGCCGGTCATCCGGGCAAGGCAGTCAGTACCCGGGGAAAACACGTCGGAGGTCGTCCAGGGAAAGCTCCCCTTCGACGCCCACCGACGCCGGCGTGTGAGAGGGTGCGAGCCGGCCCGTGGCGAGCCGGGTGAACGCCTCGGCCGGAAGCGCCAGCCTGGTACCGGCGTCCCCGCCCCCGCCCTCCGTGAGCCCGGCACCGTCGGGGCGCACGTCGAGCGTGTAGCTGCGCTGCGGATCGGCGGTCTGCACTGCGACGCGTCCGGCCTTCCCCGCCGGCCGGGCAAGGCGTCCGCAGAAAAAGGGCAGCTGCGCGAGGATAAAAGGCACGATGTAGTCGGCCACCGTGGCCGCAGGGTCGAAGGCCACTTCGATGTCCCAGCGGTGCAACCCCACCTCGGTCAGGCGCATCCGGGTGTAGAACGCCACGTCGATCGGCTGGGGGAGGAACCCCACGTCGATCCGGGTGGCGGCCAAGCTGTCGGCGTCGAGCGCTTCGAGCGCCTCGACCAGGCGCCTCGACGCCGAAACGAAGCCGGCCGCCTTCTCCGCCGGCTCCATCGCGTTCCAGCGGTTCCAGATTGCCGTGGCCGCATCCCCGCCGGATTTACCGGTCGTCACCCTGGTGAGACCGATCTCCGATGCGCTGCCCAGGTGGCCCAGCACGTCCGCGACCGTCCACTCGGACGAGCCGGACTGCCTGGTGAGCGCGTCGGCATCCAGGTGCTCCGCGATTCTCACCAGCTCGTCGTGCGCTCGCCGCAGCGCGTGGATCGCGCGCTTCGCGTCCTCTGACATGCGGTCGATGCTACGACGCCGGGCGGCCGAGCGCCCCGGCCGTGGTCGATCGGCGTGCCACGATGGACGCGCCGGGATCAGCCGGCCTGGCGCAGGCGGTGGACGACGAGGCCGGCGCCGGCCAGATCGGCCAGGTGACGCGCCCCGGCCACGATGATCTCCACGCAGGTGGCGAGGGGCAGGCTCGTCGCGTCGAGCACGATGTCGTAGTGCCGGGGGTCCGCGACGTCGGTGTGGTAGTAGTGCCGGACGTACGACCCGTGCAGGTGGTCGATTTGGCGCTGACGGTGGCGGGCGGTGCGCGCGTCCAGGCCCACGAGCTCCCCGATCTGCCGGATCCGCAGCTCGGGCGGGCCCTCCAGCCGGACGTGGAGGGCGTCGGGCCGGTCTTTGAGCACGATCGCGGCCCCGTGCTCCACGAAGACGCCGCCGCCCGCGGCCAGCTCCCGGATCGACGCGTCGGCCGCGGCCCGGTACGCGCGATCGTCGTCGAGCGGGCCGAAGAGGTAGGCGGTCCCTCCCGACACCGACGAGAGGTAGCGCAAGCTCCACAGGGCGCTGGCCAGGCACTGCTCGTGGCCGGCGACCTCCTGCACGGGAACCCCCAGCCGCTCGGCGATCGAGGCGACCAGATCCCCTTCGAGGACCCGCACGCCCAGCCTCCTGGCCACCTCCGCGCCGACCATTCCCCCTCCGCACCCGTAGGAAGCAGAAATGGTCACCACAGTCATGCCGGAACCCCTGCTGGTCACCGACGCGAAGGATACGTCACACTGCGCCGACCGTCACCGCCGGCTTCCTCCCGTCGTCTGGTAGATATGTACCTGACATAGTATCTAGCTAAGGTAAGTTGTCGCCGATATGAGGAGGGTGCCCGTGGCTCGTGCCGCAGCGAAGTCGCGGCCCGCTCGCGCCGCCGATCTTCGCGGGATGACGGCACCCCCCGCGCTCGCCGGCCGTCTCCGCATGGCCATGGTGCGCCTCGGACGCCAGCTGCGCCGGCAGGACCCTCCGGGGCCGAGCATCACGCTGTACTCGGCGCTGGCCACCATTGCGGCCCAGGGCGAGCTGTCCATCGGAGATCTGGCCGAGGCCGAGCGGCTGCCGTCGTCGGCCGCGACCCGGCTCGCGGACAAGCTGGAGGAAGCGGGCCTGGTGGAGAGGAGGCGCAACCCGGCGGATCGGCGCGGCGTCAACCTGACCGTCACCGCCGGAGGCCAGGCGCTCCTCGACGACCACCGGGAGCAGGGCAACATCTGGCTCGCCCGGCGCCTGGCTGGTCTCAGCAGGTCCCAGCGGGCGACGCTCGCTGAAGCACTTGGAGTCCTCGAGGCTCTGCTCGACAGCGAGACCGCCCGAGTGGAGGGCGAGACGGAGGAGCGGAAGACGTGAGCGTGTTCTCGGCTCTGTCGGCCCCCCGGACCCGTGAGGTCGGCCCCCGCTACAAGTGGCTGGTGCTTTCCAACACCACCGTCGGCGTGGTCCTGGCGTCCATGAACGCCACCAGCCTGATCATCGCCCTGCCGGTGATCTTCCGGGGCATCCACCTCGACCCCCTCGACCCGTCGAACTTCCCCTACCTGCTGTGGATCATGATGGGCTACATGCTCGTCACGGCGGTGCTCGTCGTGACCTTGGGGCGCATCGGCGACATGTTCGGCCGGGTACGGCTGTACAACCTGGGCTTCGCCGTGTTCACCCTCGGCGGCATCCTCTTGTCCGTGGTGTGGAGCCACGGCTCCGCAGGCGCCCTGGAGCTCGTCCTCATGCGGATGTTCCAGGCGATCGGAGGGGCGATGCTCCTCGCCAACTCCGCGGCCATCATCACCGACGCCTTCCCGAGCGAGCAGCTCGGGCTGGCCCTGGGAACCAACATGGTCGCCGCGATCTTCGGCGGCTTCTTCGGAATCCTCGCCGGCGGGCTGCTGTCCCAGGTGGGGTGGCGCTGGGTGTTCCTCGTGAACGTGCCGGTCGGCCTTTTCGGCACGGTGTGGGCGTACCTCAAGCTCAAGGAGATCGGTGTCCACATCCAGGCGAAGGTCGACTGGGCGGGCAACGTCGCCTTCGCCGCCGGGCTCGGCATGGTGCTCGTCGGGGTCACCTACGGGATCAAGCCCTACGGCCATTCCCTCACGGGCTGGGCGGACCCCTTCGTCCTCGAGATGATCTTCGGGGGGATCGCCCTCCTGATCGTGTTCGTCCTTATCGAGCTACGCGTCCCCGAGCCGATGTTCCGGCTGTCGCTGTTCCGCAACCGGGCGTTCACCGCGGGGAACGTCGCCCAGTTCCTCGCAGCGGTGGGCCGCGGAGGGATGCAGTTCATGTTGATCATCTGGTTCCAGGGGATCTGGCTTCCCCAGCACGGCTACTCGTTCGTGGACACACCCCTGTGGTCCGGGATCTACATGCTCCCGTGGATGGGCGGCTTCGTCCTGGCCGGTCCCATCGCCGGCAAGCTCTCCGACCGCTACGGGGCCAGGCCGTTCGCCACGGGCGGCATGATCCTCTCGGCGGGCGGCTACCTCGCCCTCATGGCCTTTCCCCCCAACTTCGCCTACGTACCCTTCACGATCGTGATGGTGATCACCGGGGTCGCGATGGGGCTGTTCGCGGCTCCGAACACGGCGTCGATCATGAACTCGCTGCCCGCCCGGGACCGGGGCGTCGGGTCGGGGATGCGGGTCACCTTCGCCAATGCCGGCATGCCGCTGTCCATGGGCCTCTTCTTCAGCCTGATGGTCATCGGCTTGAACGCCAAGGTTCCGGCCGCCATGTACAACGGCCTGCTGGCCCACGGGGTTCCCGCCGCCACGGCCGCCCCCCTTGCCCACCAGCCTCCCCTCGGCTATCTCTTCGCCGCCTTCTTGGGCTACAACCCCCTCGCCAAGCTGCTCGGCCCCAAGGTGCTCGCCCACCTGCCCGCCCACCAGGCGGCCACGCTGACCGGGAGGACGTTCTTCCCCCAGCTGATCGGCGCTCCTTTCAAGCACGGTCTCGTGCTCATCTTGAGCTTCGCCGTCGTCATGAGCCTCATCGCGGCGGTGGCTTCCGCGCTACGCGGGGGGCGCTTCGTCCACGAGGAGGCCGGCTCCACCATCGACCACCGCGGTGTCCGGGCGCGAGCCCCGGCGCCGGCCGCGGGGGAGGACCGGCCGACGCAGAGCGGCAACGGTAAGGTCGAGGACCGCGGGGACCGCGGGGACCGCGGGGACCGCGGGGACCGCGGGGACCGCGCGGACCGCGCGGACCGCGACTCCGAGCAGACGGGTGACGGCCTCGGCCGTCCCCGCCACGGCCGGACCCGTCCCCGAACCTGACCCGGGCGGCGGCGGCCGAGCGCTAGCGGTCACGTCGACGGCGCCGACCCGCGCCGGCCGGGTCGTCACCGCGACCCGGCCCGAGCCGGCTTCGAATCGACGGGCTCAGATGGAGATGAGCACCGCCGCCGCGACGGCGACCACCGCGGCGGCCCTGTGGCGGGTGGTCAGACGTTCCCGCAGGAGCAGGCGGGCGAGCACCACCACCACGATCGGGTAGAGGCTCACGGTCACCGCGGTGATGCTGAGCAGGCCGTGATGGACGGCCACGACGTAGAGGATGTTGGCCGCCATGTCGAACAGGCCGCTGGCCGCCACGATCGCCCGGGTCGGAAACGGCAGGCCCCCCGCCGCCGGCCCCCCGGCGGCCGTCCCTTCCGTGCTCGACCCTCCCCGAGCCGGCCGCCGGCGCGTCGCCAGCGCCCACAGCAGTGCGAGGGATGCCGCCCGGGCGGCGATCAGCGGCCACAGCCCGGCCCGGCCGCTTGCCGCGTGCATCAGCACGAAGAACGCCCCGAACCCCGTGCCGGCGAGCACCGAGAGGATGATCCCCGTGCGCTCGGCGGTTCCCAGCCGCAGGGGGCCGGAGCCGCTCGCGAGCAGCACGGACAGGGCCGCCGCGCCGATCCCGGCGGTGGCCGCCGCGGGCGGGCGCTCGCCGATCCCGAGGCCGGCCACCACGGGTACGAGCGTCCCGATCACCGCCGCGACCGGCGAGACCACGCCCATGGGGCCGATCGCCAGAGCCCGGAAGTACGCGACCAGGCCGAGGGCTCCGGCGAGGCCCGCGACCAGGCCCAGGAGGGCGTCGCGGGGCGCGAGCGAGCCCCGGCCGGCCACGGCTGCCGGGACGAGCAGGAGCAGACCCCAGGTCTGTGAGGCGGCAGCGACGCGGCTGGCCGAAACGGACCGGGTGGCGAACCCTCCGCTGAAGTCGGCGATGCCGTAGCCGACGGCCGATGCCAGCAGCGCGGCCGGCGTCACCGGAGCTGCCGTCCAGTCGGCTGTACCCCGGCGCCCACCATAATGGATAGCCTAGCGAACGCGGGCCCGCGAAGGTTCAGCGAAGTGGACCTAAGGTCCTCTAGACTGTTCCAACGGTGGACTCTGAGGACGTCGCTGCCGCCCTGGGACGCAACGTGCGGGCGCTTCGCCAGCGCCGGCGCATGAGCATCGAGGCCCTGGCGACCGCCGCCGGGGTGAGCCGGGGAACCGTGATCCAGATCGAGGCGGGGCGCTCCAACCCGGGCATCGCCACGCTCTTCCATCTCGCCGAGTCCCTCGGCGTCGGGCTGGCCTCGTTGATCGACGCCGACGGCGAACCCCGCGTCACGATCCGCCGGGCCGACCGCGCCGTCCCGCTGTGGCTGTCGCCGGCAGGGAGCCGTGCGGTGTTCCTCATGGGGACCGATCCGCCGGACTCCTTCGAGCTCTGGGAGTGGACGTTGCAGCCGGGCGACTGCTTCGTCGGCGAGGCACATCCTCCCGCGACGGTGGAGGTGCTGCACGTGCTGGAGGGCCGCCTCGAGCTCAGCGTCGGTGCCGCCGTGGCCACCGGCGGCGAGGAGGCGTCGGTGGCGACCCACACGGCCGGTCCCGGCGACACGCTGCTGTTCGAGGCGCACGAGGCCCACCGCTACTCGCACGGCGGGGGCGACGAGGTGCGGTTCCTGATGTTCATCCAGCAGCCGGGGGACACGGGCATCGGCCCGCCGGCGGGGATCGCGCCGGTCGACGGCAGGCCGCCCGGCTGACAGGGCCGCCCGGCTGACAGGGCCGCCGGGCTGACAGGGCCGCCCGGCTGACAGGGCCGCCGGGCTGACAGGGCCGCCCGGCTGACAGGGCCGCCCGGCTGACAGGGCCGCCCGGCTGACAGGGCCGCCCGGCTGACAGGGCCGCCCGGCCCGCCCGGCTGCCACGCCCCGCCGGCGAGGCGCAGGGACCTTGGGCTCTGCGCCCGAAGCCCCCGAGACCACAAGGATGGCGGCATGACAGCACGAACCGTTGGCGTACGACGCCGGGTGGTGATCATGGGGGCGGGGGGACGAGACTTCCACGACTTCAACGTCGTGTTCCGCGACGACCCGTCGGCGGAGGTGGTGGCGTTCACCGCCGCCCAGATCCCCGGCATCGACGACCGCTTCTACCCGCCGGCGCTGGCGGGGCCGCTCTACCCGGCGGGGATCCCGATCCGGCCCGAGGACGAGCTCGAGGAGATCCTCCGGTCGAGCGGCGTCGACGAGGTCGTCCTCGCCTACTCCGATCTCCCCCACGTCGAGGTCATGCACCGGGCCTCGAGGATCCTGGCAGCGGGGGCGGACTTCCGCCTGATCGGCCCCGACGCGAGCATGCTGCGCAGCACCAGGCCGGTGGTGGCGGTGTGCGCCGTGCGGACAGGGTCCGGCAAGAGCCAGACCAGCCGCGCGGTCGGCCGCATCCTCGTGGACGCCGGCCTCCGGGTGGTGCAGGTCCGCCACCCGATGCCCTACGGATCGCTCGAGGAGATGGCGGTGCAGCGCTTCTCGAGCATCGAGGACATCGACGCGGCGGCCCCGACGATCGAAGAGCGCGAGGAGTACGAGGCCCCTGTCGCGGAGGGCATCGTGGTGTTCGCCGGCGTGGACTACGAACGGATCCTCCGCGCCGCAGAGGCGGAGGCCGACGTCGTCCTCTGGGACGGCGGCAACAACGACTTTCCTTTTTTCCGCCCCGACCTCCTCGTCACCGTCGTCGACCCGCTGCGACCCGGCCACGAGCTGGGCTTCTACCCCGGCGAGACCAACCTGCGCATGGCCGGCGTCGTGGTGGTCAACAAGGTGGACAGCGCGGAGCCCGGCGCGCTGGCCACGGTGCTCGACAACGTGGCGCGGGTGAACCCCGGCGCCACGGTGGTGCGCGCCGAGTCGCCGGTGGTCCTCGCCGGCGGGCCCTCCCTCGCCGGCGCCCGCGTCGTGGTGATCGAGGACGGCCCGAGCGTCACCCACGGCGACATGCCCTTCGGGGCGGGCACCGTCGCGGCCCGGCGGGAGGGGGCGGTGATCGTCGACCCCCGTCCCTTCGCCGCCGGCTCGATCGCCGACACGTATCGCCGCTACCCCGGCATCGGGGCGGTGCTACCGGCGATGGGGTACTCGACGCAGCAGGTGGAGGACCTCCGCCAGACGGTCGAGGCGTCGGGGTGCGACGTCGTCGTCGCCGGCACCCCGATCGACCTCGGCCGGATCCTGCGGGTCACCCCGCCGATCCGGCGGGCCTCCTACTCGCTCTCCCCGGTCGGCGAGCCGAGCCTCGCCGACGCGCTCGCCCCGTTCGTCAGCAGGGCCGTCGCTGCGGCGACGACCTGATCCTCGGAGACGAGCACGAGCTGCGCCGCCTCGCCGAGGGGGATGAAGGAGTCCTCCGAGGCGACGCGGCGGACCGCCCCGTCGAAGCCGGCGTCGACGAGGGCGGTGATCACCCCTTCGGAGACGCCCCCGGTGCGGCGCGTCTCGTCCACGACGAGCACCCGGCCGGTGGCCGACGCCTCGCGCAGCACGTCGTCGACGGGCAGCGGCGCCAGCCACCGCAGGTCGACCACCCGCACGCCGGCACCCGTCGCGGCCAGCCGGCGCGCCGCCCGCAGGGACATCGGCACGCCGTTGGCGAAGGTGACGATCGTGAGGTCCCGCCCCCCGCCGTAGGTGCGCGCCGACCCGATCGGCACGTGGGCGGCGGCCCACTCCGCCGGCGGGGCGTACGGCGCCAGCCATCCCCGGTCGCCGTCGCCGTGGAGGTCCCGGGTGTGGTACAGGGCGATCGGCTCGAGGAACGCGCACACGGCGCCGTCGGCGGCGGCGGCGGCGAGGCACGTGCGCAGCATCGCGGCGGCGTCGTCGGGCCGGGCCGGCGAGGCGATGACCAGACCGGGGATGTCCCGGAGGGCCGCGACGGAGTTGTCGTTGTGGAAGTGGCCGCCGAAGCCGCGCTGGTAGCCGTACGACGCGATCCGCACCACCATCGGGTTGCGGAACTGTCCCTGGGAGAAAAACTGCTCGGTCGCGGCCTCGCCCCGGAGCTGATCCTCGGCGTTGTGGACATACGCCAGGTACTGGATCTCCGGTACGGGGAGCAACCCCGCCAGGCCGGCCCCGAGGGCCAGGCCGAGGATCGACTGCTCGTCGAGGACGCTGTCGAACACCCGGGCGGCTCCGGCGTGGCGGGCCAGGCCGCGGGTGAGGCCGTAGACGCCTCCCTTCACCCCGACGTCCTCCCCGAAGACCACCATGTTCGGGTAGCCGGCGAGCCCGTCCGCGAGCGCCGCGTTCACCGCCTGGGCGAGCGTGAGGTCGCCCTGCTCCTCGGGGAGCCGGCCCTCGTGCATGCGCCGGCGGGTCTCGGGATCCGGCTGCGTCGCCGCCAGCGCGGCCACCCGTCCGGGGTCGCGCGGTGCCAGCGGGGCCACCACCTCGGCGACCGAGCCGAGCTGGGGGGCGTCGCTCACCTCCCCAGCGGTCTCCCGGACGCGTGCGCGCATGGCCTCGTAGCGGGCGATCACCTCGCCGGCGTCGAGGAGGCCGGCCTCCACGAGAAGCTGGGCGGTGGCGACCAGCGGGTCGCGCTCGAGCTCCTCGGCGACGTCCGAGGGGGCCCGGTAGGCGACCTCGGCGTCGGCGCCGGCGTGGCCGAGATAGCGGACCACCGACAGGTGCAGGAACGCCGGCGCCCGGTGCTCGCGCACGTAGGCCACGGCCTCGGTGGCGGCGTCCCACACGTCGGCGAGGTCGCAGCCGTCCGCGGAGAAGTAGCGCAGCCCGGGCCGGTCGGACCAGTCGGCCCGGACCCAGCCGGGGGGCGTGGGGACGCTGATGCCGAGTCCGTTGTCCTCGCACACGAGGAGGAGCGGGAGCGGCAGGCGCTGGTAGCGGATCCACTCGGCGGTGTGCGCCGCCCCGAGGGCGGTGGAGTGGTTGGCGGAGGCGTCGCCGAAGCTCGCGACGACCACCGCGTCGCTTTCCCAGCCGCTCGGCACGCCGAGCCGGGCGGCGCGCTCGATGGCGAACGCCAGCCCGACGGCGCGCGGCAGGTGCGACGCGATCGTCGACGTCTGGGGGATCACCGCCAGCTCGCGGCGGCCGAACACCTTGTGGCGGCCGCCGGCGATCGGCTCGTCGGCCGCCGCGCAGATGCCGAGCAGCACGTCGCGAACCGCGTCGGTGCTCCCCTGCTGCGCCGCACGGGCGACGTAGAACCCGCCCGAGCGGTAGTGCAGCAGCGCCGGGTCGGTCGGCCGGAGGGCCGCGGCCACCGCCGCGTTGCCCTCGTGGCCGCTCGAGCCGATCGTGTAGTACCCCGCGCCCCGGGCCCGCAGCTCGCGTGCCGCCAGGTCCAGGTGGCGGCTGGCCAGCTGGGCGTCGAAGAGCTCCAGGCACCGGGCCCCGGTAAGGGTCGTGCCGTCCCGCACCGGCGCCTCCATGGGCCGGCGCCCGACGGTGCGGAACGCGGCGACGGCGCCGGCGAACCGGGTGTCGATCGGCTCGGCCGGCGCGCCGGCAGCCGGAGCCGGGGGCGCGGTCGGGGTCGCCGGGGGCGCGGTCGGGGTCGCCGGGGGCGCGGTCGGGGTCGCCGGGGGCGTCGTGCCGGCCGGCCCCTGCGCCACCGGAGCGGTCACCGGCGGTCGCCCAGGCGGTGTCCGTAGTCGGGCGCCACCGTCTGGACGTCCATCTGTGCCTTCTGGAGGCGCCCCGAGTAGTCCCAGTTCATCGCCTGCCAGCGGGTGAACTGGTCGAGGACCCACACGCCCGACTGGCGGCTGCCGTTGCCGCTGCGGCCGTTGCCGCCGAAGGGGAGGTGGGCTTCGGCGCCGGAGGTGGAGTTGTTGACGCTCACCATGCCGGCGCTGACCCCCGCCCGGAACCGGAACGCGTCCTTCGGGTCGGTCGTGTAGATCGACGACGACAGCCCGTAGCCGGGTGCGTTGGCCAGGGCGATGGCCTCGTCGAGGTCCGCGTAGGTGGTGACCCCGACGATCGGCCCGAAGGTCTCCTCCCGGAACACCTGGTCGTCGGCGCGGACGCCGTCGAGGATCGTCGGATGGTAGTAGAGGCCGGTGCCGGGATCGCCGACGAACCCGGTCCGTGGGTTGGCGGGGGTGATCCGGCCGATGCCGTCGGAGCCGAGGACCCGGTGGTGCCCGCCGATCCAGCCGAGGTACTGCTCGAAGCGCGCCGCGTACGCCTCGCTGATCAGGGGGCCCATGACGACGTCCTCGGTGGGGTCACCCACGGGGGCGGAGCGCACCGCCGCGTCGAATCGGTCGAGGAACTCGTCGTGGAGGGACGCCTGGACGATGACGGTCCCGAGGGACGTGCAGCGCTGCCCGGCCGTGCCGAATCCCGAGAAGAGCGCCCCTTCCACGGCGAGGTCGAGGTCGGCCGACCCGGTGACGACCATCGGGTTCTTGCCGCCCAGCTCGAGGCAGGCCGTCTGCAGGTACCGGCCGGCGAGCTCACCGATGCGGACACCGACAGCGGTCGAGCCGGTGAAGCCGATCTTGTCGATCACGCCGGCCGCCAAACCCTGTTCCAGGCCGGCGAAGGTGGTGGGGCCGTCCGCCACGACGAGGTGCAGGACCCCCTCGGGCAGGCCGGCCGCCTGGAGCATCTCGTAGAGGGCCCGCGCCGAGGCGGCGGCGTACTCGGCGGGCTTCCACACCACCGCGTTGCCGGTCAGGAGGGCGGGCACGAGGTACCACGAGGGGACGGCGACGGGGAAGTTGCCCGCGGTGATGACCGCGGCGACCCCGACGGGCACCCGGAAGGTGAACAGCTGCTTGTCGGGCATTTCGCTCGGCACCGTCTGGCCGTAGAGCCGCCGGCCCTCGCCGAGGAAGAAGTCGCAGGTGTCGATGATCTCCTGGACCTCGCCGAGCGACTCGGCGTAGGGCTTGCCGACCTCCCGTGTCACGAGCCGGGCGAGCGCCTCCTTGTTGGACTCGACGATGCGGCCGGCGGCGGCGATCACCCGGCCCCGTACGGGAGCGGGCACGAGGGACCAGGCGCGCTGCGCCTCTCGGGCGCGCGTGCAGGCGGCCACCATGTCGCCGGCGGTGGCCAGGGTGACCTTGTCGACGACGTCGTCGAGGTGGGAGGGGTTGACGGAGAGATACGTGGTCATCGGGACTCCATCGTGTCGAGGCAGCGGTCCAGGGCGTCGAGGCCGTGCTGGAGCTCCTCCTCGCTCACCGACAGCGCCGGGCGAAAGCGGATCGACGCCTCGCCGCACGCGAGCGTCAGCACGTGCTCGCGCTCGCGGAGGAGGCCGAGCAGGCGGTCACGGGACGCGCCGTCGGGGAGGTCGAGGGCCGTCATGAGCCCGCGACCGCGGACGTTGCTCACCAGCCCGTCGTGCCTGCCCTGCAGCATGTCGAGCTGCTTGACGAACCAGGCGCCCGTGTCGGCTGCGGCGTCGAAGAGGCGGTCGCGCTCGATGATCTCGAGCAGCCGGCGGGAGCGGACCATGTCGACCAGGCCGCCGCCCCACGTCGAGTTGATCCGGCCGCTCACGCGGAACACGTTGTCCTCGACGTCGTCGACCCGGCGGCCGGCCATGACGCCGCCGAGCTGCACCTTTTTGGCGAAGGCGACGATGTCGGGCTCGAGCCCGAGCTGCTGGTACGCCCAGGCGGTTCCGGTGATGCCGACGCCAGTCTGGACCTCGTCGAGGATGAACAGGGCGTCGTGCTGGCGGCACATCTGCTGCATGGCCTGGAGGAACTCGGCCCTCATGTGGTTGTCGCCGCCCTCGCCCTGGATGGGCTCCGCGAGGAAGCAGGCGATGTCGTGCGGGTGGGCTTCGAACGCCCGGCGCGCCTGGTCGAGGGCGCGCTCCTCGGAGGCGACGACCTCGTCGAGATGGTCCTCGAGGGGGAACCGGATCGCCGGAACGTCGATGCGGGGCCACCCGAAGGTGGGGAAGCGGTCGGTCTTGACCGGGTCGGTATTGGTCAGCGACAACGTGTAGCCGCTGCGCCCGTGGAAAGCGTGTGTCAGGTGGAGCACCCGCGTGCCGAGGGCCGGGTCGCGTCCGTGGGCCTCGTTGAGGTGGCTCTTCCAGTCGAAGGCCGCCTTGAGGGCATTCTCCACGGCGAGGGCGCCTCCCTCGACGAAGAACAGGTGGGGGAGCTGGGGGTCGCCGAGCACCCGCGCGAACGTCTCCACGAACTCGCAGAGCTGCGTCGTGTAGACGTCGGAGTTCGCCGGCTTGTTGGCGGCGATACGACCGAGGAGGGCGACGAACTCCGGGTCGTCGACCAGGCCCGGAGGGTTGCTGCCCAGGGGCGACGAGGCGAAGAAGGTGTAGAGGTCCAGGTACCGCTCTCCGGTGCGGGCGTCGACGAACCAGGATCCCTGGCTGCGCTCGGGGTCGTAGACCAGGCGGAAGCCATCGACGAGAATGTGCTTGGAGAGCCGTGCATGCACCTCGGCTGCGTTGGCGGTGTGCATGACCTCCACTGTGGCATGCGCCGGAGGGTTCCCGGCGGAGCACAAAGTCCCCGGGCTGCCCGGCGCCGGCGCCCGCCGGGGGTGGCTGCCCGCCCGGGGGTGGCCCGTTCGCTCAGCCGCCGGCGCCCAAGTCCCCGTCGTGCACCGACGGGTGGAGACCAGGATCAGAAGCGGCAACCGGCGGGTTCACGGTGGCACCCCCGTCCGCCGGGTGCGGGTCGAGGGCGCTGCCAATGGCCGGCGATGCGTCGAGCAGCCCGTGCAACCGGCTGACCAGGCCGCTGAGCTCCATCGGCAGCACGATCTTCGTGGAGGATGCCGAGCCGATCTGCTTGAGGGTCTCGAGGTACTCGAGCTGCATCGTTGTCGCATCCACCTGCCGGGCGATCTCGACGATCCTCCCCAGGCCGCCCGACAGGCCCTCGGCGCGCAGCACCGCGGCGGCCCGCTCGCCCTCGGCCTGAAGGATCGCCGCCTGCTTCGTTCCCTCGGCGAGGGTGATCGCCGCCTGCTTCTGGCCCTCCGCCTCGGTCACGGCCGCCCGCCGGGTCCTCTCGGCGGACATCTGGCGGGTCATCGCGTCGAGCACCCCGGGCGGCGGGTTGACCTCGCGGACCTCGACGGTCGTCACCTTCACGCCCCACCGCTCGGTCACCTCGTCGAGGCGCACCCTCAGGGCGGCGTTCATCTCCTCCCGCTTGGAGAGCACGTCGTCGAGGGGCATGTCGCCGACCACGCTTCGCAGGGTCGTCGCCGCCACGTTGAGGGCCGCCCGGGCGAAGTTCTGCACCCGCAGCACCGACATGTCCGGGTCGACGACCTTGTAGAAGATGATGAAGTCGATCGAGATCGACGCGTTGTCCTTGGTGATCGCCGTCTGATGCGGTATCTCCAGGAACTGCTCGCGGAGGTCCACCCAGTTGGTGCGGTCCGTCAGCGGGTTGATCAGCACCAGGCCCGGCCCGCGGGTGCCCACCGCCCGGCCGAGCCGGAACAGGACGATCCGCTGGTACTCCCGCACGATCCTCACCGCGGCCCCGAGCGCGACGAGCAGGACGAGGACGACGACCCCGACGATCACACCGACAAACGCCATTTACTTCTCCTCTCCGGCCCGGCGCGCCCCTAGCTCCGTGAGGCCGGGGGGAGCCTCCTCGCCCCACACCTGCAGGTGCACGCCCGCTCGCCCCACGACCTGCACCGCGGCGCCGGAGCGCACGGGAGCGTTGACCGCCACCGCCGACCAGTCCTCGCCGTGCACCCTCACGAGCCCCTCGGGATCGAGGTCGCTGAGCGCGACCCCTTCGGCGCCGCCCTGCGCCAGGACCCGGTGCTCGGAGACCGCCCGCCGGCGCGACGACTTCGACAGGCCCCGCCACGCCAAGAACCCGACGCCCGCGGACGCGGTGAGGTCGCCGGCGAGGAGCACCCACACCAGCCGGGAGGCGCCTCCTGCCGCCAGCAGGATGAGCACCACCGCCGCCATCACCCCGATCACCCCGGCCGCCAGGTGCGTGTGCGGGCCTGTGTGGAACCCGACGAGCGAGGCAAGCACCACCAGCCCCAACAGGATTCCGGCGATCACCCACATCGGGGACGCCTCCTCTCACGCTTTTCAACAATGGTACATGCGCCGCGGAGTAACCGGCCCCGCGAACCTGGCTTTCTGCCCCGGCGGCGCGTCGCCGGCTCGAAACGGCCCTCTTTCCCGGCGAGCGCCGCTCGGGTGCCAACCTGAGGGGCATGCGAACGCTGGCACCCGTGGTCGAATTGCGCCGGATGGCGTCAGGCGAGCGGACGCCACCGCTCCAGGTGTTGAAGACCGCACTGGCCGTGGGGCTCTCCTGGGAGGTCGTGACCGCGCTGCTCGGGCACACGGTGCCGGTCTTCGCCGCGCTGGCCGCCCTTTTGACCGTCCAGATCACCGTCTACCAGTCGGTGTCCCGGGCTTTGCAGCGGGTTCTCGGCGTGGTGGCCGGCGTCCTCGTCGCCTACCTCATCGCGCGTGAGGTCGGCCTGCACGCCTGGAGCGTCGGGCTGGTCGTGCTGTGCGCCCTCGCCGTCGGGTGGCTGCTCGGCCTCGGGCCTCAAGCCGCCATCCAGGTGCCGATCAGTGCCCTGCTGGTGATGGTGCTCGGGGCCGCCACGCCCGGATATGCGATCGACCGGATCGTCGACACCGCCGTGGGCGCGGCTGTCGGCGTGGCGGTCAACGCTGCCATCGTCGCGCCCACGAATCTCCTGCCGACGGCCGGGACGGTGACCTCGCTGGCCCGTGCTTTGAGGCTCCTGCTCGTCGAGATGTCCGACGCGGACTCGATCGGGGATCCGTCACGCACTGTCGGCTGGCTTGTC
>JAJYLA010000145.1 GCA_021788115.1 Actinomycetes bacterium
CAGTCAAGGGTCAATGCCGCGAAGAGGTCCACTGCCCTATAGCCACGGGCGTCGGAGCCCGTCTCGATCTTGTGGTCATCGCTAGTTCGGCACCTCCTTATTGGTCGCTCCTGGTGGAGCGGCGGCGTTGGGGCCACCGGGTTGTTCGTTTGGTAGGGCGATCGGGGCGTCAGCTGTCTCTCACTCCTTGGGGACCAGATGGGCGATTCGGACATGGCGGCGTCACAGCGGGGCGGGGTCGCTTCTTCTGGACCGAGGAAACGGGTCCGTTCACTAAGCATCCAGCCGAGTGTCATTTCCGGTCGCCGAGGTGGCCGGAGGCAGCGGTGACGATGTGGTTCGACCCGGGGGCACGGTCGGCGAAGAGGTCCACACCTGTATGGCGTCGGCTCATACCGTCTATCGAGTCGCTCGTTCGCATCTGTCTGACCTTTGGGGTCCGAACTGGATGAATCGGCCCCGATGTAGATGGGTGGGCTTGGAACCACACCCATAGGGGCCGTCGAGGCGTCACGTGTCGCTGGTCCTCCCACCTACAGCGACCAGAACACCGATTCGCTACATCCCGGGGGCGGCGGCTCATGGTTGGGATTGTCGCCAGCGCGTTCCCCGCATCGTTCCCGCCAACGTTCCCCCCGGGAGGATTTGGTGGGGAATCCCGACCGGGGAATCAGCAGTGCTGGGGGGAACGTTCCCCCCAGCATTCCCCAGCCGGCCATAAGGCCGGGGTCAAGGCCAACCTTGTCACGGGCCTGTCCTGGTTTCCCGGACAGCGGGGTCAGTCCTGTGGGGCTGTCCGGCTCTTGCAGACGTCTCGGTATTGATGCGACGAATCGGCCGGCCGCGGAGCCGTTTATGTGGTGATGAGCATCGCGGGTCGCGCCCGAAGCGCAGGAGCGGTTTGAATCGTGTTGCGCGTGGCGAAGTTGACTGACGCCGAGTACGTGCTCGCCCAGGTGGCCGGCGGGCTGGAGGACTACTACCTGGGCTCGGGTGAGGCGCCGGGGGTGTGGGCGGGACGTCTGGCCGCCGAGCTGGGCCTGGCCGGGGTGGTGGAGGCGGATTCGCTCAGGGCGTTGATCGGCCGCCGCCACCCGGACACCGGCGACCCGCTGGGCGGGGGGAAGCAGCCGACGGTGCGGGCTATCGACGCCACGTTCTCAGCGCCGAAGAGCTGCTCGCTGTTGTGGGCGTTCGCCGGCCCCGAGGTCGCGTCGGTGGTGTCGATCGCGCATGTGGAGGCGGTCGAAGCCGCGCTGAGGTTCGCGGAGAAGCACGCGGCGGTGACCCGCCGCCAGGTGGCTGGTGTGCGGACCCGGGCGCAGACGTCGGGGTGGGCGGCGGCCACGTTCGTGCATCGAACATCACGGGCAGGGGATCCGCAGCTGCACACCCATGCGGTGATCCCGAATGTGGTGCGCCGTGCGGACGGGCGGTGGGTGGCGTTGGACGCGATGGCGCTGTACCGCTGGGCGAAGGCGGCCGGCTGCGTCTACCAGGAGGAGCTGCGCCGAAGATTGTCGGAGCGGCTGGGGGTGGCCTGGGGTGCGGACCGCGACGGCTGCCGGGAGATGACCGGGATCAGCGAGGAGCAGCTGCTGGCGTTCTCCAAACGCACCGTCCAGATCGAAAAACACCTCGCCGCCAAGGGGGCCGTCGCGGCCGATACTAAGGCCCGCATGCGGGCAGACGAGGCGGCCAGTGTGGCCACCCGCCCGGCCAAGGACCGCACCCTCACCGCTGAGCGCCTACGCGAACGCTGGCAAACCGAAGCTGTGTCGGTCGGGTTGCCTATCGGCGACGCCCTGCTTCGCGCCGTCCAGAGGGGCGGGCCTCCTCAGCCGGGCATAGGCCGGGCGGAGGTGGGCGAGCTGTTCGACCGTCTGGGCGACCGGGAGGCGGGGTTGTGCGCGCACGATTCGCGCTTCGGCGAAGCCCAGGTGATCGAAGCCGTCGCCGCGTGGGGCGGCGGCCGTCTCGACATCGCCACCATCGAGGCGCTGAGTCGCCAGTTCCTGCGCTCGGATCGGGTGGTGCGCCTGGTCAACCCCGACAGCACCGGCCGGGCGCCCGGCCAGTGGTCGACCGTCGCCCACCGTCGCCTCGAAGACCGCGTCCTGTCAGACCTGCACGCGTTGACCAACCGGACGGCCGCCGGGATCGACCCCGCCCAGGTGGCCGCCGCAGTTTCCGACGCCGGCCGGCTGGGTGACGATCAGGCCGCCGCGGTGAACCTGCTGTGTGCGTCGGGCCCGGCGCTTCGGGCTTTGGTCTCGCCGGCCGGATACGGCAAGACCACCACCGTCGCCGCCGCAGTGGACGCGGTTCGCCGGGCGGGCCGGCCGGTGCTGGCGGTTTCGACTACCAACCAGGCGGTTGACCAGCTGCGCCAGGTCGGCATCCCGGCTGTGACCGTCGCCCGCTTCGCCCTCGACAACACCGTGCTGGCGGCGGGCAGCGTGGTGGTGGTCGACGAGTTCTCCCAGCTGCCCACTCGCGAAGCCGAGGCGGTGCTGGCCGCGGCGGCCGGCTGCGCGGAGGCGATGGTGTGGATGGTCGGCGACCCTCTCCAAACCCAGCCGGTCGCCGCCGGCGGGCTGGCTGTCTGGATCGCCGACGAGGCCCGCTCCGGGCGGCTGCCGGTGGCCGAGCTGACCGTCAACCGCCGCCAGGCGGATGCGACCGAACGCCAGGCTCTCACCTCGTTCCGCCAGGGCGAGATCGCCGAGAGCCAGGATCTGCGCGACGGGGCCGGCTGGGAGCACCACCACGACGACCGCGACCGGGCGCTGGCCGCCATGGCCTCGGCGGTGCTCGCCGACATCGACGTGCAAGGCGCCGACCGGGTGGCCGCCCTGGCGGTCAGCCACGGCGACTGCGAAGCGCTCGCCGACCGCATTCGCGCCGACCTGGCCGACCAAGGCGTCATCGCCGGGCCGGTCCTGGAAGGACCGGGCTGGGCTGGGCCCCGCCAGTACCGGGCCGGCGACCGCATCCTGTTGCACGCCCACGCCACCCTCCAGGACGGAACACGGCTGACCAACGGCACCGTGGCCACGGTCACCGCTGTCGGCCCTGCCGGGTTGACCGTGACTACCGCCGGGCGGGCCGAGCCCGTGATCCTGCCCGCCGGGTTCGTCGTCGCCAGGTCCGACGACTGCCGCCCGCAGGTGTCGCACGCCTGGGCGCGGACGATCGACGGGGTGCAGGGCGGCACCTGGGACCAGGTGCACCTGCTGGCCACCCCGGCGTTGGACCGCTACCGCGGCTATGTCGGCCAGTCCCGATCCATCTGTCCCACCCACACCTGGAACACCAGCCCCCGACAGGTCGACCAGGCCGGCGACCACGGCGGCCGCGTGGTCGAGCCGTACTCGACTACCGCCGAGCAGATCGCCGCCGCCCTGGCCCGAGCCCAGCCGAAAACCTTCGCGGCGGGCGATGACCCCTACCGTCATGAAGCCGCCGTGCGGGCCGAGCAGAAGGCACACCAAGCGCACCTGGCCCGCCGGCCGGCCGAAGTCACCGACGACCTGGACCGCGCCGAGGAGACCATCTGGGCCCGCCAACGCGACCTCGACGACGCCGGCGGTCGGCTGGCGCACTGGCAGGCCGAATACGAGCGCACCACCGGGCTGCGCGGCCTCACCCGGGCCGGGCGCGACCGGCACCGAGCCGCCGGGCGCCAAGTCGAGTTCCAAGCTGGCGTGGTCGAACGCGAGACACATCGCCTCGAGCAGGCCGGGCGGCGGCGTAGTGACCTGCTACGCCAGCAAACGGCCGGCGAGGCGTTCGACCGAGCCAACCAGTGGCGGACCGAGCGACTTCAGGACCTCGACACCCATCTCGCCCTGTACTGGACGCAGGCGGTGCTCGACGCGGCCCGGGACGGCCACCCCGCCGCCTACGGTAAGCACCACCTTCAAGCCGCCCGCCACACGATCATCGACCAGATCGAGGACCTCCCCGAGCGCTCCGGCCCCAGCCAACCGGAACAGGATCCTCACCGCATCGCCGATCCGCTCGTAGCATTGAGAGATCTCGACCGGGCGATACGCGACGCCGCCGAACAGCCGGCCCTGCAGCTCACAGAGCCGGCCCGTCCCCACCGACACCAGCCCTTCCCCGACCTTGGACTGGACATCCACCAGCAACACCAGGCCTACCAGCAGCTCTACGAGCCCGGACCGTCGATAGGCATCGAGCTGTAGGGCGAGTGCCTCATCCGGCCCCTGCGTGGCGTCTGAGTGATAGGTCATCTCCCAGAGCTGAGCGAGGTTGCGGCAGGATCACAGGATGGCCAAGAGCCGCCATCGACGAGATGAACCGCCGCCACAACCAAGCGATCATGCGGTCCGCGGCCTTCTAGGACCCTCGGGGCTCACGCCTGAGGACCTGCGCGCCGCGGCGGTGATGAACCACGATCTGTACGGCTTCTACGGCGTCTCGGTTTGGATCCCAAACGCCGAGCACTCCCTCACCACGCTGGAACAGACCAAGCTGGTCAAGTTCTCCCAATACGCCGCGTTCACCGTAGCTGACCTCACCTCCGGTGAGCTCGAACTGTGGGCCACCGGCCAGGCCCCCCACTACGATGTGGTGCACGACGCTCTCGATACGCTGGTGGCACGGCTGAGATCGACGCCGCATCAGATCCGGATCAACCCTCATGTTGACCGGGAGGACCGCTGACATGATCTACATCGACTTGCCCGCCGACTTGAACATGGAAGACGACCAGCAGCGCAACATCGCCCGCCTCGCCGACGCGGTCAATCCCGACGCGATAAGAGCAGGGTGCGTCGTTGTCGCCGGCAGCCCGGGTGGATGGTCGTGGGCCATCGTCGAGGAGATCGACGACGGTTTCGTGTACTTCCGGCAAGTCAGCGCCCACGAAGCCAGCGCCCACGGACCGCTTATCGCTCCGCTCCCACGGCCCGCCTAAGCGGGGCCGAGACGGTCCCGAGCAGCCACCCGTTGGCGGCGATCAACGGTGGTGGTGCAGCTCTTGATGGTGGGACCGCAGCAACCCGGCGCACACGACGCGACGGACCGAGCAACGATCCGGCTGGGCGAGACGTTGGTGTCCACCAGCAGCACCAACAGATCGGGCTCAGTTGTGTCTCGTGTCGCCCAGCCCCGATCCCCCGAGTCGGCCGGAGCAGATGAACGCCGCCGACGGGTCGACCCGCCGGTTTGCCGAGCCGGCGCGACGCTCCCCGCCAGCAGCTCGGCAGCGAGTTCGTCGACGCCGATGCCGCGGCGGCGGCCTCGGTCGGTGAGACGCTCACCCAGCTCGCCAGGAAGCTGAGCGCTTAGCGCCTCGCCAGCAGCGTACGTGCTGGCCGTCCACAAACATGATCGCTACCCGTCAGAACCTCCCGCCTCTCCAGTCCGCCCCGATCCACGAGCCCACAGGCCTTCCTACGATCCCTACCTCCTTCCCCAACCACCGAATGCCGCACCACCACCAGCAAGGCACAGACATTTGCCAGTGCGTCCAGCTCCCGCTGGACGCCCGGGGGGAAAGAGAACGCCCGTGGATTCAGCAGGGAATCGCTCCCCGTCTCGCTGATGGCGGGTGCTGGGGTCTACGGCTACTGGGCGACGCGGTAGCGGGAGGTCGAGATCGGCCGGACGCGACTCGAGGATGTCGGACGGCGGCGGGGAAGATTCTCCTGCCTGGGCAAGGGGGATGAGACCGGCTTCTGCCGGCGGCCACTTATGTAGCAGCGCGCGCCCGCCCAATTCCACAACGATCACTTCCCGTGAGCGTCACTCCAAGACCCCCGGTGGCTAATGGTCCAAAATGGTGATGCCTATGCCGTACCCCGCGCAGCTAGCTCCCCTCGCACAGGAGTGATCGTTGTAGGGACTTCCTGACACCACGGTCAACTCACAGGGACCCGATAGCGCGTTCGCGGGAATTCGTATCAGCGCAGAGAAGTGTCCATCCCGATCCACCG
Organism: Actinomycetes bacterium; assembly: GCA_021788115.1. Classification (GTDB taxonomy): domain Bacteria; phylum Actinomycetota; class Acidimicrobiia; order Acidimicrobiales; family Palsa-688; genus JAJYLA01. Next base: position 5,967 of record JAJYLA010000145.1, read on the forward strand.
GATAACTCCCGAGCATCCGTGAGTACGGCTTTCCGGTGTTCGTCAATGCAAGTTCATAGCGGTGGTCCGGAGGGTAGCGATACCCGCAAGGGAAACCAGCGCTCTGCAACTCCACGACATCGTTCGGATGGGCAGTTGTGGGTGTCAAGGTCAACGCAGCGGGCAGGCAACTCGCGGTCGAGTTCCCAGACGAGGCCCACGACACGATTCCGAAGACACCCGCCGCGACGACCACAGCCGAGAACGCTATAGCTATCAGTCGCCTTCGCTTGGCCACCCGCTCTGCCTTGGGTGTCGCTGTCACTGCCGGGAACCTAGCCGAGTGGGTTGGTTTCCGTCTTTGATGCTTGATCCGGCGTTTCTTGCTGCAGACCGGCTGTTCGTTCAGTGGCGATCCTGTCCTCCAGATTCTGCAAGGGCACGGTACGGCCGACCACCATGCTCTGAGCGTTAGAGTCTGCGACGACCCAGTGCCCATATCGGTCGTGATTTACGACAATGGAAGGAGTCGGGCCGGACTGCATAGGGAAGTCCACGTTCTCTAGGAAGAGCAGTTGGGTATCTCCCGCTGTGAACGGACCAGCTATCTGGTTCCAGCGGTCGTTCGGGTCGCCGCTGACCATGGCACCGGTGTTGGCTCCGCTCCCATAGACTTTGACATCGAGCGTGCTGCCCGCAACCGGGTTGAGATCCGAACTTCCGAACAGCACTTGCTTGACCTGAAGTGTCACGTCCCGGTATTGGAAGGGCTGAGCCTTCTTTGGGTTGGGATCGTTGGGGTCGGAGGTCCAGACGCTCCCGCTATCGGAGTTCCACTTGGGAGCCGACACAGCGCTGACAGTCGCGATGACTGCCGCGTCGCTGGTGTTGACCAGATGATTGATCGATAGCAGCCCCAGGTCGATCGTCTGTGAAGGGTCTTCGTACACCGACTGAGGAGCAGGGAGGGTCGGCGATGACGCTGCCCCAATAGTGGTTTCTTTCCCAGCACCACACCCGACAACTACTAGC
>JAJYLA010000026.1 GCA_021788115.1 Actinomycetes bacterium
GTCTTCTTGGCCGTTGCGGTCTTCTTGGCCGTTGCGGTCTTCTTGGCCGTTGCGGTCTTCTTGGCCGTTGCGGTCTTCTTGGCCGTTGCGGTCTTCTTGCTCGCCGCGGCAGCCTTCCTGGCCACCGGGCCGCTGTTCGCCGGCGCCTTCTTGGCGACGGCCGTCTTCTTCGCAGCGGGGACGGCCTTCTTTGCCGAGGTGCTCCTCTTGACGGGGGCCGTCTTCTGCGCCGGCGCCGGCGCCTTCGCCGGTGCCGTGTTCTTGCCCATGGCTGCCTTCCTGGCTGTGCCCCCCCCGGAGGCGGGCACAGTCCCCTTCTTCGTCGAGGCAGTCCTCTGCGGGTCTGCCGCGGCCTTCTTGGCGGGGCTCACCGGGAAAACGACCTAGCGCTTCTTCGCCGACTTCGTGGACTTCTTCGCCGGCGCGGCCGCCTTCGTCGACCTGGTCGTGGTGGCCTTCGCCGGCGCCGCCACCTTCTTCGCCGGCGCCGCCGCCTTCTTGGTGGCGGCGGCCTTCTTGGTCCCCGCTGCCCGGCCCCGTGTGTTCAGCACTTGCTTGAAGGCGGACGCCGGCGCAAAACGCACGCCCTTGGCGGCCGCGATTTTCACGGGTGACCCGGTCTGGGGATTGCGCCCCATTCGGGCGGCCCGCGCGGTCGGCGTGAAGGTGCCGAAGCCGAAGATCGAGACCTTGTTGCCGGCCTTGGTCTCGGCAATCACCGAGTCCGCGACAGCGGTAACCGCCGCTTCTGCCTGTTTCCTTCCGAGACCAGTCTTACTGGCAACTTTCTCGATGAGCTCTGTCCTGTTCACCGCGACCTCCTGGCGCTGTTGGGGAAGTTCCCTGATATACAAGAGGTTTTGCGGCCAAAGGTCAAGCATCTCCTTGCGGGGCAAGGCGATTGGACCAGGATTCCGGGAAACGCCCTGTCACACCGGGACTTCGTCGGGCAGCGCGTGGCAAAGTACTTCGCCGATCTCCGAAGCCAGATGGAACGTCATTTTTTCCCGGATTCCTTGGGGAACATCTTCGAGATCGGGGCCGTTACGGGCGGGCAGGATCACCTCCGTCAGGCCGGCCCGGTGCGCCGCGAGCACCTTCTGCTTGACGCCGCCGATCGGAAGAACCTTGCCCTGCAAGGTGATCTCCCCGGTCATTCCCACCTCGGGCCGGACGGACCGCCCGCTCAGAACGCTGACAAGGGCCGTCGTCATGGTCACCCCGGCGGAAGGGCCGTCCTTGGGAATGGCGCCCGCCGGTACGTGGACGTGTATGCGGCGGTGGTCGAGGATGCCGGCGGGTACGCCGACATCGGCCGCATGCGCCCGGACATACGACAGGGCGATCCTGGCCGACTCCTGCATCACGTCGCCCAACTGCCCCGTGATCGTCAGGCCGGGCTCTCCCTCCGAGGAGCTGGCTTCCACGAAGAGGACTTCGCCGCCGGCGCCGGTGACCGCGAGTCCCGTCGCCACGCCCGGCGCCGAAGTCCGCTCCGCCACCTCGTAGCGGTGGCGGGGACGGCCCAACCACTGGGCGACATCTCCCGCTTCGACGCGCACCGGCCCGCCGGCGTCGCCCGCGGCGACCTTCGCAGCCGCCTTGCGCAAGAGCCGGGCCAGCTCTCTCTCCAGGCCACGCACGCCGGCTTCGCGTGTGTAGCCGGACACGACCTCCCGGAGGGCGTCGTCGGAGATGACCACCTCGCCCTCCAGCAGCCCGGCCTGCGATGTCTGGCGCGGCAGCAGATGGTCGCGTGCGATGGCAACCTTCTCGTCCTCCGTGTAGCCGTCGAGGCGGACCACCTCCATGCGGTCGAACAGCGGCGCCGGAATCTGCTCGGCTGTGTTGGCGGTCGCCAGGAAGAGGACGTCGGAAAGGTCGAGATCCAGGTCGACGTAGTGGTCCCGGAAGGTGTGGTTCTGCGCGGGGTCGAGCACTTCGAGCAGCGCGGCCGACGGGTCTCCTCGCCAGTCGCTGCCGAGCTTGTCCACCTCGTCGAGCAGAACCACCGGATTGAGCGTGCCCGCGTCCTTGAGGGCGCGCACGATCCGGCCGGGCATGGCTCCCACGTAGGTGCGCCTGTGTCCACGGATCTCCGCCTCGTCGCGCACCCCGCCCAGGGCGACGCGCACGAAACGCCGGCCCGTCGCGCGGGCGACCGACTCGCCCAGCGACGTCTTGCCGACGCCGGGAGGGCCGACCAGGGTCAGGATCATGCCGCCCTTGCGGCGGCCGGCGACACCGCCGCCGGCCTCGGTGCCGTCCAGGTTGCGTTCCACCCGGAGCTTGCGCACCGCCAGGTGCTCGATGATGCGGTCCTTGACGTCGGCGAGCCCCGTGTGGTCGGCGTCGAGGACCGATCGGGCGCGACCGATATCGCTGCTGTCATCGGACCTCTGCCCCCAGGGCAGCTCGAAAACGGTGTCCAGCCATGTGCGGATCCACCCGTGCTCGGGGCTTTGCTCGCTGGTTCGCTCGAGCTTGTCGATCTCCCGGGCGATGGCCGACCGGGTCGCGTCGCTCACCGTCAGACCCTCGAGGCGGGCGCGGTAGTCGTCGCCCCCCTCGTCGCCGGCGGTCTCGCCCAGCTCCTTGCGGATGGCTGCCAGCTGCTGGCGCAAGAGGTACTCGCGCTGTGTCCGCTCCATGCCCTCTGCGACGTCGGAGCGGATGCGGTCCTTGAGCTCGAGCTCGGCGAGGGATTCGCGGGCCCACGCGAGCACCAGTTCCACCCGCCGGTTGGGGTCGAGCGTTTCGAGCAGCTCGACCCGGCGCTCCACCGAGAGCTCCGGCCAGTAACCGGCCGTGTCCGCCAGGCGTCCCGGATCGGACACCCCTCGAAGGACATCGGCAAGGCGGCCGATGCCCCGGTGCTCGCCGATCGCCTCGAACACCGCTCGCAGCTCGCGCGCCGCGTTCACCGCCGCGTCGCCGGCGGGCGGCTCGTCGACCGCCTCGATGTTGACCCACAGGGCGGCGCCGCCGGTCGCGGCCGCGGCGCCGATGGTGGCGCGCTGGAGGCCGCTCACCACAACCGCAGGCGTGCCGCCGGGCAGGGAGCCGCTGCGCTCGATATGTGCCACGGTCCCCACCCGGGCGTAGCGACCGCTGCTCGCGTCGGGACCGCCGGTGCGCCCGACGCGTGGAACCAGGACGAGCCGGTCCCCGGCTCCCGCGGCTGCCTCGACGGCAGCGCGCCCCTCCTCGGTCTCGAGGGCGAGGGTGATGGTCATCCCCGGAAGGACGACCCCCGCGTCGAGCGGGAGAAGGGGGAGGGCGGAGGTGGCGATTGACGGCATGGCGACCCCTGAGCATGTTCGTAAGTTTGTAATGCAGATAGCCCCAACAAGAGTAGAAGCAAAGTTGTTCCTGGCGTGCTCATATTTATTGCGAGTAGTTGCCCTGGGCGCGTGGGCCCGGCGCCGGTGGCACCATGCCCTTCGTGGACGAGCGTGCCGAGGAGATGCGGCCACCCGAAGAGGAGGGCGGCCCGGGAGCCGCCCGCTGGCGCGCGCCGATGCTGGCGAGCCTCGCTCGCCTGCCCGAGGACCGACGGCTCTTCGAGCCCGGCGGCTGGGTGTTCGAACGCAAGCTCGACGGGTTGCGCTGCCTCGCCGTACGCAACGGCCAGACGGTCAACCTCTGGTCACGCAACCGGCTGACCTTCACCGCGAGGTTCCCCGCCATAGCCGCCCGTCTGGCCGCATTGCCCGCCGGCGACTTCACCGTCGACGGGGAGATCGTCGCCTTCGACGCAGGGCGCAGCAGCTTCGCGCTGCTTCAGAGGCCGCGACCAGGGACCCGCCCGGTGTTCTGCGCCTTCGACGTGCTCCATCTGCTCGGTCACGACACGACCCCGCTGCCCCTCGAGGACCGGGCCGGTCTCCTGGCCCGGGTGCTCGGCGTGGCGGACGCTCCCGCCGCGCCGGCCGGACCAGGCGCGACGCGGGAGGGCCCCGACCCGCGAGGCGACGGCCTGATCGGCGACCCGACCTGGCCGGTGTGCCTCGTCGGCTCGGTCGCAGGCGACGCCGCGGGGCTCCTGTCGGCCGCCTGCAGCGCCGGCTGGGAGGGGCTGATCGCCAAGCGGGTCGGATCCTCCTACCGCCCGGGACGCTCCGCCGACTGGCGGAAGCTCAAGTGCGTGGCCAGCCAGGAACTGGTCGTCGGAGGGTGGACCGACCCCGCGGGCACCCGCACGGCGTTCGGCGCGCTGCTGGTCGGCTACTACGACGAAAGGGGCGCGCTCCGCTACGCCGGCCGTGTCGGGGGCGGCTTCAGCGAGGCGGAGCTCCGCCGGCTGCGGCGCGTCCTGGAAGGGCTCTCGAGCGACCGATCGCCCTTCGCCGACGCGGGGCCGCCGCGGGGGTCGCACTGGGTGCGCCCCGAACTGGTGGTCGCCGTCACCTTCAGCGAGTGGACCCCCGACGGGCGCCTGCGCCACCCTCGCTTCGGTGGGGTGCGCCCGGACAAGTCCCCCCGCGAGGTGCGCCGCGAGACACCGCCGGCGCCGTGACCGGTGGGGGCCCGGCGCGCGGACCTGGCCGCGTCAGTTGACCCGCTTCTCGAAGCCCTGCCAGTGGGGGTCACGCAGCTTGAACTTCTGGAGCTTCCCCGTCGCGGTGCGCGGCAGGCTCGAGGGGAACTCCACCGACGTCGGACACTTGTAGTGGGCGAGGCGGTCCCGGCAGAACTGGATCAGCTCCGCCTCGCCGGGAGTGTCAGCGCCGGGGCGCAGCACGACCAGCGCCTTGACGGTCTCGCCCCATCTCTCGCTCGGCACGCCGATCACGGCGACCTCGGAGACCGCGGGGTGCTGGTAGAGGCAATCCTCGACCTCCACCGAGCTCACGTTCTCCCCTCCGGAGATGATCACGTCCTTCTTCCGGTCGGAGATGATGAGGTAGCCCTCGCCCTCCACGCGCCCCTCGTCCCCGGTGTGGAACCAGCCGTCGACGAGCACCTCCGCAGATTCGGCCGGCTGCTGCCAGTAACCGGAGAACACGTGGTTCGAGCGGGCGAGGACCTCGCCGTCGCCGGCCACGCCGATCTGCACTCCGAGGGCCGGCACGCCGGCGCGCGACAGCAGGCGGGCACGCTCGTCGGGGTCGAGGCCGTCCCACTCCGCCCGGGCCCGGTTCACGGTGAGCAGGGGCGCCGTCTCGGTGAGCCCGTAGATCTGGATGAACTCCCAGCCCAGCTCCGACTCGACTTGCGCGATGGTCTTGGACGGCGGCGGCGCCCCCGCCACGACGATGCGGACGGTGTCCCGGCCGGGGACGTCCTGGCCCCGATCACGACGGGCCGACGCCGCGTCGAGGATGGCGGCGACCACGGCAGGGGCGCCGCACAGAAGCGTCACGCCGTGCGCGTCGACGCGCCGGAGGATCTCCTCGCCGTCGATCTTGCGGACCACGACCTGCGGGATCCCCATGCCGGTCACCGCGTACGGCATCCCCCACCCGTTGCAGTGGAACATCGGCAGCGTATGCATGAACACGTCCCGGTCGGTCACCGCGACGTGCCAGCCGAACACCGCCGCGTTCAGCCAGCAGTTGCGGTGCGTGAGCTGCACCCCCTTCGGGCGCGCGGTGGTGCCGCTCGTGTAGTTGATGCTGGCGGTCGCCTCCTCGTCGGCGTCCCACGCCGCCGGCCCGACGCCGTCCGCCGCCGGTGCGAACAGCTCCCGGTCGGCCACCCCGTCGAGGAGGATGCGGTGCTTGGCCGCGACGGAGGCGAGCGCGGCGTCGGAGTCGGGGTCGACCAGCAGAACCGTCGCGCCCGAGTGCCCGACGATGTAGCGGATCTCCTCGGCACCGAGGCGGTAGTTGATCGGCACGAGGATCCGGCCGCTGGCGCTCACCCCGAAGAACGCCACGAGGAAGCGGGCGGCGTTGGGGCTGACGATGGCCACCCGCTCGCCGGCGCCGACGCCCATCTCGTCGAGAGCGACGGCCATGCCCCGCGCCCGCGCGCCGAGCTCCCCGTAGCTGATCGTCCCCAGCGAACCGGGGACCCCCGGCTCGTCGACCACCGCGGTGCGGTCCGGGTACACGGTGACCGCCCGATCCAGGTAGTCGGCAACGGTCAAAGGCACGTGCATCGTGATTGCTCCCCTTGAAGACGATCGGCCCTCGCGTCGTCGGACCCCGCCCACGCTACCGGCTGCCTGAACCCCACCGGGGATGGGCCGGGCGGCCGCCCGCCGAGACGAGCCCCCGGCGCTACGATGGGCCGCCGTGCGTGAGCGGACGCAGCGTCGACCGCCGGCGCCTGCCCGACACGCCCCGGCGGTCACGAGCAGTGCACGGCGGGCGCCCACACCCGGCGCCGGCCACCGGGTTCTCGTGCTGTCCGCCAGCATGGGGGCCGGGCACGACGGAGCCGCCCGGGAACTGGCCCTGCGGCTCCGCGCCGGCGGCCACGACGCCGAGGTGCGCGACTTCCTCGACAGCGGCCCCCTCCGCGTCGGTGCCGCCCTGCGCCGGGGATACGAGTTCGAGCTGAAGCACGTGCCCTCGGCCTACGACGTGACGTACCGCCTGTGGTACCGGCTGCCCTGGTTGTGTCCGGTGGTGACGTGGCTGGTCACCGCCCTCACCCGCCGTCGCGTGCAGCGCTGGGTCCGGCGCGCAGGAGCCGACGTCGTGGTGTCGACGTACCCGCTCGCCACGCTGTGCCTCGGCCGCATGAGGGCCACCGGCCGCTTGCGGGTGCCCGCCGTCAACTTCATCACCGACTTCGGCGTGCACCCCCTGTGGGTCCACCGGGGCGTCGACGTCAACCTCGCAGTCCACGACGCGCCCGCGGCGGCAGCCGCGCGCCGGGGGGGGAGGCCGTCGATCGCATGCGGCCCCGCCGTATCCCCCGCGTTCGAGCGGGAAGCGCTGCCGGACCGGGAGGCCGCACGCGCCGGGCTGGGTCTGGGTAGCGGCGAGCGCGCCGTGCTCGTGGTAGCCGGCTCGTGGGGGGTGGGGGGCGTGGAGGCCGCATGGCGGGCGCTGTCACGCGGAGGTCGCTTCACCCCGGTGGTGGTGTGCGGTCGCGACGAGCGCCTCCGCCGGCACGTGAGCGCCCTCGCCTCCTCGGCCCCGGGCAACTCGGTGGTCCTCGGCTGGACCGATGCGATGCCCGCCCTCATGGCGGCCTGCGACGCCCTGGTCGAGAACGCGGGGGGCCTGACATCGCTCGAGGCGATGCGCGCCGGGCTGCCGGTGGTGAGCTTCCAGCCCATCGCCGGCCACGGCAAGGAGAACACCCTCGCCATGGCTGCAGCCGGCATCAGCCGCCTGGCTGCCGACGCCGCCGGCCTCCTCGAGGCGCTCGAGGAGCTGACCGCGTCCGGGCCGGCGCGCACCGAGCAGGTCGAGGCGGCCCGCGGGCTGTTCCGCGGCGATCCCGCCGGCCTGGTCCTCGACGCGGCGTCGGCTCCGGCGCTCCAGCCCGGCGCCCGCCGGCGCAGGGCGGTGTCCGTGGCCACCCGGGTGGCGGCGGCCCTCACCGGTCTCGCGGGCCTCGGCTGGCTCGGCCTCACCAGCGGAGTGGCGATGGCGGCCGAGGCGGGAGCCGGGGTCGCCCACCCCGCCGCCGGTGCCAGCTCGGTGGTGTACGTGGGCGTGCGCCTCGACGTCGCCGAGCTCGCCAGCCCTGCGGTGGCCGCGACCCTCAGGGACCTGAACCTGACAGCCATCGTGGACCGCGAAACGGCGCTGGCCGATCCCTCCGCCGTCCGCGGCTTGGCCGCCGCCGGGGTCGACGTGGCGAGCGGCGGCCAGGGCGACTGGATCGGCGCAGAAAGCCCGACGGCGCCCTGGGACCGCGCTCAGAGCGACGCGCGCGCCGCCCGGGAGATCGAGCAGCTCACCGGCGCCGAGACCGACGTCGTGGTCCCCGGACGGCGGGTCAACATGTGGGATCTGATCGCATTCCGCCACGCCCACAGCTCGGTGGTCGTCCCCGACCATGTCATCGACGCCGGCCCGGCGGCGGCGGCCCAGGATCCCCTCCACTTGAAGCCGCGGGACATCTACCTGATCAACGGGCTTGGCAGCACCGCAGCCGATCTCGACGGAGTGCTCGGCCGGCTGCGGGCCGGGCTCCACGAGGCGCACCTCGCGGCGCTCCCGCTGGTCGACCTGACGTGACAAGCACCCGGCGCGTGGCGGCGTGCGCCGGCGCGGTGCTCGCCGTTTCCGGGGTTGCGCACTCCCTTCCCGGAACCGTCGCCTGGCGGTCGATGCGCTGCCGGATCCTGCCCCGGCTGTCCGGCGTCGGGGACCCGGGCCACGTCGCCCTCACCTTCGACGACGGCCCCGACCCTCTGTCGACGCCGGCGGTCCTCGACGCCCTCGACGCCCTCGGGTGGCGGGCCACGTTCTTCTGCCTCGGGGAGCGGGTCCGCCGTGCCCCGGGCCTCACGCGCGAGCTGGTCGAACGGGGTCACGAGGTGGCGGTCCACGGCGATCGTCACACCAGCCATCTGCGCCGGCTCGCGGCCTCGTCCATGGCCGACGTCGCCCGGGCGCGCGACACGATCGGCGACGTCGCCGGGGTGCCGCCGCGGTGGTTCCGGCCGCCGTACGGCGCCGTATCCTCATCGGCCCTGCTGGCGGCCAAGCGCTCGGGTCTGCAGCTGGTGCTCTGGACGACCTGGGGCCGGGACTGGAGGCCGGGGGCGACGGGCGAGTCGATCGCTGCGACCGTGACGCGGACGTTCTGGCCGGGGGCGACGGTCCTCCTGCACGACTCCGACGTCACCTCCGCCCCCGGCAGCTGGCGGGCGACCCTCGACGCCTTGCCGCTGCTCGCCGGGCGCTGGGCCGCCGGGGGGCTGCGTGTCGGCCCCCTCCGCGAGCACGGCGTGGTCGGCGCCTCACCGTGATCCGACCGCCTCACGGGAGTGCCGTCGGGGCGGGGGGCCCACCGCCCGGCGCTGAGGCCGTGCGCGAGGCCCTCGGCGCCGTCGGCTCCTGGCCGGCGGCCGCTTCGGCCGGCGCCGTCGTCCCCGGCGGGGGTGGCGCGACGGTGACGGCCGGGGCCGCCGACAGGCCGTTCGCGTGGGCGTCGGTCACCAAGGTGCTCACCGCCATGGCCATATGGGTGGCCGTCGAAGAGGGCACCGTGACCTGGGACGACCCCGCCGGACCGCCCGGGGCGACCCTCGTGCACCTCCTCGCCCACGCCTCCGGCCTGGCACCCGACTCCGACGCCGTCCTCGCGCCGCCGGGGACCCGGCGCATCTACTCCAACCGCGGCATCGAGATCGCCGCGGCACACCTCGAGGCCGCCGCCGGCATGCCCTTCGTCGAGTACCTCGCTGCGGCGATCCTCGAACCGCTGGATATGACCACGACCGAGCTGCGGGGGTCGCCGGCGGCCGGCGCGTGGGGAACGCTCAGCGACCTTCTCGCCCTGGGCCGGCAGCTCCTGAGCCCCACCGTGGTCCACCGCTCCACCCTCGCGCACGCCACCTCGCCGGCCTTCCCCGGCCTCGCCGGAGTACTGCCCGGCTTCGGCCGGCAGGATCCCAACGACTGGGGTCTCGGCGTCGAGATCCGCGGCCACAAGGCACCGCACTGGACGGGGCGCTGCAACTCGCCCGCCACCTTCGGACACTTCGGTCAGGCCGGCGGCTTCCTGTGGGTCGACCCCGCTGCGGGCGTGGCGCTCGCGTCGCTCGGGGAGAGACCGTTCGGCCCGTGGGCCGCCGACGCCTGGCCGGCGCTGTCCGACGCCGTGCTGGCGGCGGGGCTCACGACTCGGGAGGACCGGCCAGCTCCTTGAACGCCGCGAGGGCTCGCGGCCCCCAGACGGTGGCGGGGCCGCCGTTCAAGAGGACGGCCACGCCGAGCGCCTCGGCGACCTCCGCCTCGGTGGCTCCCTGGCGGGCTGCTCCGCGTGCGTGCGAGGCGATACAGCCGTCGCACTGGCGGCTGACGCTGACGGCGAGGGCGATGAGCTCCTTGACCTTCCCGCTGAGGGCCCCGTCGGCGAGGGCGGCGGCCCGCATCGATGCGTACGCCCCGATCACGTCGGGCACGTGCTCCCGCAGCTCGCGTGCGGGCCCCCTCAGCTCGCCGAGCACCTCGTTCGGATGGATCATCCATGGCTCCTTCCGTCTCGCAGGGTCGAGTGTCGCATGCCGGTCGCGCCCCACGTGCCGCGTCCCACTAGGCGCCGGCGCCGCGCCGTGAGGGCATTGTCGCCGCCCGGGCACCCGTCCGGCGACCCGGGCGGCAGCCTTTGCACGCGGCTGTAGCCTTTTGCCGGGCCTCGACCGCAGAAGAGCGAACGAAGGGACACCATGACCTCACCGGGGTACACCCACGCCGTCCACCCCGACCTCGCAGGGCTGGCCGCGCTCCTCGGCACCTGGACCGGGTCAGGCCACGGCAGCTATCCCACGATCGAGCCGTTCGACTACGAGGAAACGGTGTCCTTCGAACACGCCGGCCGGCCGTTTCTCGTCTACAGGCAGACGACCCGGAACCCGCAGGACGGCCGGCCCCTGCACACCGAGACGGGTTACTGGCGCGTCCCTCGCCCCGGCCGGGTGGAGGTGGTCCTCGCCCACCCGACGGGGATCGCCGAGGTGGCGGAAGGACCCTTCGACGGCCGGCGCATCGCGCTGCGCTCGACGCAGGTCGCGCTGACGTCCAGCGCCAAGAGCGTGACCGCGCTCGAGCGGGACTTCGAACTCGACGGGGACGTGCTCCGCTACGACCTGCGGATGGCGGCCGTGGGCCAGCCCCTCACGCACCATCTCCACGCCGAGCTTCGGCGTAGCCCCTAAGCTGGTCGCGGCCGCCCGGCGCAGATCGCACCTGCGGCAAGGTGTACCCGACCACCGTGGCAGAGACGCTCGCCCACCTCCCCAGAGTCGCCCTCGACGCCGCCGGGCCCCACGGGGCACGCCCTGGCCCTCGTCCGGTCGACCCGGGCGTGAGGCCGGCCGGCGACCATGCCGGGTCGCGCCGCCCTGCGCGCCACCACCCGATCGGCGGCTGAGTGCCTGGCGAGCTGTCCGGGCTGCTCTTTGTGCTGCCACGCCTGCCCCTCGAGGTGCGGTCGCTGGCGACCCTCGCAGGCTCGGGGATGCTCGGAGTGCCGCGCCCCGACCGGCTGCTTGCCGTCGCCGGCGCCGTCCGGCGGTACGGCACCCTCGGCGCGGCGGCGACCGTCGGAGCGGCGCTCCACGGTGACCGCCCGGCGGTCGTCGACGAGGCGGGGACCATCACCTTCGGCGGGGTCGAGCGGCGCTCCAACGCTGTCGCCCACGCCCTTCGCGCCCGGGGGGTGCGCACCGGGGACGGCGTCGCGATCCTCTGCCGCAACCACCGGGGCTTCTACGACGCCGCCTTCGGGGCGCTGAAGGCGGGGGCCCGGGTGCTGCTGCTCAACACCGACTCCGCAGGCCGCCGGCTCGCCGCGGTGTGCGAGCGCGAGGGGATCAAGGTCCTGGTCCACGACTCGGAGTTCGCCGCCGACGCGCAGGGAGTCGACGCGGCGAAGGGGCGGTTCGTGGCGTGGACCGGCGGCGACGCGCCTCCCGGTGACGCCATGCGGCTGGAGCAGGTGATCGCCGCCGGCAACCCGGCAGCGCCGCGCGCGCCGGCGCGCCATGGCACGATCGTGATACTGACGAGCGGCACCACGGGGATCCCCAAGGGTGCGGCGCGCTCGCAGCCCCGCTCGCTCAACGCGCCGGCGGCGCTGCTGTCGCGTATACCGCTGCGCGCCGGCGGCACGACCTTCGTCGCTGCGCCGGTCCATCACGCATGGGGCCTGGCCATGTCGGTCCTGTCGCTGGCGCTCGGCTCGACGGTCGTCCTGCGCCGGCGATTCGACGCCGACGGCACCCTCACCGCCCTCGCCGAGCACCGCTGCGACGCCCTTGTGCTTGTCCCGGCCATGCTCAACCGGCTGCTGTCCCTCGGCGACGAGCGCATCGCAGCCGCGGACCTCTCGGCGCTGCGGATCATCGCGTCGAGCGGCTCGAATGTCGATGCTGCGCTCTCCACGCGGGCCATGGACGCGTTCGGGGACGTGCTCTACAACCTGTACGGCTCCACGGAGGTCGCGTGGGCGACCATCGCGACGCCCGACGACCTGCGGGCCGCACCCGGATGCGCCGGCCGGCCGCCGCTCGGCACCACGGTGCGCGTCCTCGGTTCGGACGGCACGGCGGTGCCCGCCGGCACGACGGGGCGTGTGTTCGTCAAGAGCGGCGTGGAGTTCGCGGGCTACACGGGCGGGGGCGGCAGGGAGGTCCTCCACGGCCTCATGTCCACCGGCGACCTCGGCCACTTCGACGCAGAAGGCCGCCTTTTCGTCGACGGCCGCGAGGACGACATGATCGTGTCCGGGGGCGAGAACGTCTACCCGGCGGAGGTGGAGCGCCTCCTCGGCGCCCACCCCGCCATCCTCGAGGCCGCGGTGGTCGGTGTGGCCGACGAGCGTTTCGGCCAGCGGCTCGCCGCGTACGTGGTGGTGCGCCCCGGCCACTCCCTCGGGGCCGACGGGGTGAAGGACTACGTTCGTTCCCATCTCGCCGGTTACGAGGTCCCCCGCGACGTGACGTTCGTCGACAACCTGCCGCGCAACCCTTCCGGCAAGGTCGTCAAGCGCCGGCTCGGGCGCGACGAGGAGCTCCCGTGAGCGCCGGCGTCGACCCGGCGCCCCTGGCGGGACCCGTACCCGCCGGCGGGCCGGGGTTCCCCGAGGAGCCCGTCCCCCGCCACGCCGACGGCCACTTCGGCACCGCCGGGGTGCTCAGCCACTTCCGAGGCCCCTACGCCGGCGGGCCACCGGCAGGTGATCTGGAGGTGCACGTCCCGCCCATCGGGACCTTCGGGTTGCGCGAGCTGCTGCGGATGGTCGTGGTATACGTCGTGCTCGTCGCGTCGATCACGCGTTCCCTCGCCGGCTGGCTCGTGCGGCCCTGGAGTCGAAGCCCGTCGTCGGCGGCGTCCGAGGGGGCGATCGACGCCTTCGTGCGCCTCGGGCCGACCTACGTGAAGGCCGGTCAGATCGTCGCGTCGTCCCCCGGGCTGTTCCCCAAACCCTTTGCCGTCGCAGCGCAGCGGTGCCTCGACGAGGTCCCCCCCTTCGAGGGCAAGACCGCTCGCGAGATGATCCGCAAGGACCTGGGGCGCCCGCCGGCGCAGATCTTCAAGCAGTTCGACGACGTGCCGCTGTCTGCGGCGTCGATCGGCCAGGTCCACGCGTGCGTCCTGCCGGACGGACGCGAGGCGGTCATCAAGCTGCAGCGCCCCCACATACGCAAGCTGATGACGACCGACCTGCGGATCATGCACCGGCTGGCGAAGACGCTGGAACGCCACCTCCAGTTCGCCCGCAACGCCAACGTCACCGCCGTCGTCGAGGAGCTCTACGACATCACCTTCGGCGAGCTCAACCCTGCTCTCGAGGCGTGGCGCCAGCAGCGCTTCCGCGACAACATCGGGGCCTTCGGCGACAACCGGTGGGTGACGGCCCCCGAGATCTACTGGGACTACTGCGGGCCGCACATGATCTGCATGGAGCGGATGTCGGGCACGCCGATCGACGACTTCGAGACCATACGCGAGCAGGGCGTGGACGGGGAACTGGTCATGCGCCGCGGCGCCAAGACGTGGCTCGAGGCCGTCGTCGTGCACGGCCCCTTCCACGGCGACATGCACGCCGGCAACCTGTGGGTCCTCGACGACGGGCGGGCCAGCTACCTGGACTTCGGCATCATGGGCGAGCTGCCACCCGAGTTCCGCCAGCTGATCAAGGACCTCTTCTACACGTTCCTCTTCGACCAGGACTTCGCCCGCATCGCCCGCGCGTACAAGCGCCTCGGGTTGATCGGCGAGGACACGGGCACCGACGAGGAGGTCGGGCTGCGGATGCGGATGGTCATCGCGCCGATGCTCGGCACCGCGAGCAGCATGAGCCTCGGCGACTTCATCGTGCTGGCCCTCGACATGATGAAGCAGTACGGCATGACCGCCCCCAAGGAACTGGCGCTCTTCTCGAAGCAGATGCTCTACATGGAGCGCTACATCAAGGGACTCGCCCCCGGCTGGCAGCTCGCGTCCGACGTCTTCCTGGTGAAGAACATCTTCCCTGACGAGGCGGCCAAGAAGGCCGCCGAGCTCGGCATCGTCTTCCCGGACTGACACCCCCCGGCGGCGCTCGCGGGCCGCCGCGCTACGGTTCGGGTCGTGGACGAAGCGCAGGTCCGCCGGGAGATTCGCGGCTGGGTGGGGGCGAACTGGGACCCGGCCCTGCCGCTCGTCGAGTGGCGCCGCCGGCTGGTGCGGTCGGGCTGGGCCGTCCCGTCGTGGCCGTCCCGGTGGTTCGGCCGGGACCTGCCCGCCTGGGCGGACGGCGTGGCGGCCGGCGAGGTCCTCGCCTGCGGCGCGGTGGGCCTGCCTGTCGGGGTGGGCGCCTGGCTGGCGGCTCCGACCGTGCTCACCCACGGACCCGACGCCGTCCGGGAGCGCTTCCTGTGGCCGGTGCTCACCGGCGAGGAGACGTGGTGCCAGCTGTTCAGCGAGCCGGGGGCCGGCTCCGACCTGGCAGGGCTCAGCACCCGGGCGGAGCTCGACGGCGACGAGTGGGTCGTCAACGGGCAGAAGGTCTGGAACACCAGCGCCCACCACGCTGACCTCGGGATGCTCGTGGCCCGCACCGACTGGGACGTCCCCAAGCACGACGGGCTCACCTACTTCGCGCTGCCGATGCGCCAGCCCGGCGTGGAGGTGCGCCCGCTGCGCCAGATGAACAACCACGCCTCCTTCAACGAGGTGTTCCTCACCGACGCGCGCCTCCCGCGCGACCACGTGGTCGGCGCCGTCGGGGACGGCTGGCGCGCCGCGCTGACCACCCTGGCGTTCGAACGGCGCTTCGGCGCCACGGCCCGGCCGCAGTACGGGGGCACCGGGCGCGCCCTCGAGGAGGCCCGCGCCGAGGCCGAGGAGCACTTCGCCGTCTACCGGTGGTACCCGCAGCGGGCAGGGCGGCCCGACCTCCTCGTGGAGCACGCCCGCGTCGCGGGGGCGGCCGCCGATCCGGTCGTACGCCAGCAGACGGCGCGCGCCCTCGCCGCGCAGCGGGCCGGCGGATGGACCGCCGAGCGGGCCCGGGCCGCCCGCGCCCTCGGCGGGGCGCCGGGCTCGGAAGGCTCGATCGGCAAGCTCGCCACCAGCGTGGTCGCGCGCCAGGCGGCAGCGGCGCACGCTGCGATCGCCGGAGCGGCGGCGATGCTGGCCGGTGCCGACGGCCCGCTCGGAGGGGTGGTCTCCGAGATCCTCGTGTCGGTCCCGGCCCAGTCGATCGCCGGGGGCACCGACGAGATCCAGCGCAACATCATCGGCGAGAAGGCCCTCGGCCTGCCCCGCGAGCCGTCCGCCGATCGGGGCCGGCCGTTCCGGGAGGTCCCCCGCAACAGCTGAGGCGGCGGCCCTCTCAGCCCCCACCGGCGAGCTCGGCGGCGCGGGCGAGCACCGAGTCGAGCATCCCCTCGGTGAGGCGCCCGGTGAAGGTGTTCTGCTGGCTGGGGTGGTACGAGCACACCAGCGATCCGCCGCCGGGCACGGCAAGCTCGACGCCGTGGCCGAACGCGGGGCGCCTCGCCACGCCGAGCAGGCGGCACGCCGCGTCGTACGCGAAGCGACCCAGGGCCACGAACACCCTCGCCGAGGGCAGCAGCCCGACTTCGCGCACCAGGAACGGGAAGCAGCGGTCCCGCTCGGAGGGCGTCGGCCGGTTGGCGGGCGGGGCGCAGCGCACCGCCGAGCACACCCACACGCCCCGCAGACGCAGCCCGTCGTCGCGAGAGACGCTGACGGGCTGGTTGGCGAGCCCGCAGCGGTACATCGAGGCGAACAGCCAGTCCCCCGACCGGTCGCCGGTGAAGATCCGCCCGGTGCGGTTGGCGCCGTGCGCGGCGGGCGCCAGGCCGACCACGACGATGCGGGCCCGCAGGTCGCCGAAGCCGGGCACCGGGCGCCCCCAGTACTCCTGGTCGGAGAAAGACGCCCGCCTCGTGGCTGCGACCTCCTCCCTCCACGCGACGAGTCGCGGGCAGGCCCGGCACGAGGAGATCTCCGCCGACAGGCCCCGCATCGCCGCCGAAGCGTGGGGTGGTTGCACGCCCCAGACACTAGGTTGGCCAGGCGACATGGCGCCGCCGACCACCCTCGTGCTGCTCGTCCGGCACGGCACCACGCCGACCACCGGGCAGGTCCTGCCGGGGCGCGCCCCCGGCCTCCACCTCGCCGACGCCGGCCGGGAGCAGGCGGCGAGCCTCGGAAGCCGCCTGGCCGCGTGGGTGAGCCCCGCCGCGGGGTCCCCGGACGGCGCCGGGCCCCTTCCCCGCCGCCGGCGGCCGCCGCGCCGATCCGTCGACGCCGTGTACGCCTCCCCCCTCGAGCGGGCCCGCGAGACGGCCGCCCCCATCGCGGCGTCGCTCGGGCTGCGGGCGCGCGTGGTACGAGACCTCACCGAGTGCGACTTCGGGGAGTGGACCGGCGCCGAGCTGAAGAAGCTCGCCAGGCTGCCCGAGTGGGCAGCCGTGCAGCGCTACCCGAGCGGGTTCCGCTTCCCCGGAGGGGAGTCCCTCGCGGGGATGCAGGCCCGGATGCTCGCGGCGGTGTCCGCCCTCAGCGACCGCCACCGGGGCGGCACGATCGTGGTCGTCTCCCACGCCGATCCCATCAAGGCGGTGGTCGCCGACGCCCTCGGCGCGCACCTGGACCTCTTCCAGAGGATCGTCATCTCCCCCTGCTCGCTGAGCGCCGTCGCGTACGGCCCGTCGGGGCCGAGGGTGCTGACCGTCAATGCGACGGGCTCGCTGGGCGACCTGGTGGCCTCGTGAGGAGCGGGGCGTGAGCCGCTCGTTCGAGCTCCCCGAGGTGGAATGGGCGACCGTGGGCACGGTGGGCGCGCCCGGGCAGCGGACCTTCTACCTGCAGGCGCGCCAGGGCGACCGGCTCGTGACGCTGAAGCTGGAGAAGCAGCAGGTGGCGGCCGTCGCGCAGTTCCTCGGGGAGATCCTCTCGGACCTTCCCCTTCCCGGCGACGTGCCCGACGACAGCACGCTGGAGCTGGTCGAGCCGGTGCTCGCCGAGTGGGCGGTCGGCGCCCTGCAGCTGGGTTACGACGGCTCCGCGGACCGCATCGTGGTGCTCGCCGAGGAGATCGGCCTCGAGGAGGCGGAGGCGGTGACCGGCGAGCCCGAGGAGATCGGCGGTGAGCAGTTCGCCGGCGGCCTGGTCGACGAGGAGGAAGCCGAGCGGGCGGTGGGCCGGTTCGCCCTCACCCGCACCCAGGCGGCGGCCATCGCCCGGCGCGGCTCCACGCTGGTGCAGGCCGGGCGCCCGACGTGCTCGCTCTGCGGGCACCCCATCGACCCGGACGGCCACTCGTGCCCGAGGACCAACGGCCACCGCCCGCCGCCTTCGTGAACCTGCTCGCCGAGGGGAGCATCGAGGTCCGGGGCCGCATGCCCTGGAGCAGCAACGGCACGTACCTCGTCACCCTCTCGCGCGGCGACGTGCACGCCGCGGCGGTCTACAAGCCCGCCCGGGCGGAGCGCCGGCTGTGGGACTTCCCCCACGGCCTGCACCGCCGGGAGGTCGCCGCGTACGAGCTGTCGCTGGCGCTCGGATGGCCCCTCGTCCCCGAGACCGTCGACCGGGCCGACGGCCCCCTCGGGGCCGGCTCGCTGCAGCGCTTCGTCGACGCCGACTTCGAGCAGCACTACTTCACCCTGGTCGAGGACCCGGCCCACCACCGGGCGTTGAAGCGCATGGCCGTCTTCGACGTCACCGCGAACAACGCCGACCGCAAGGGGGGCCACTGCCTCCTCGACGGCGACGGCCACGTGTGGGGCATCGACCACGGGCTGTGCTTCCACGCCCAGCCGAAGCTGCGGACGGTGATCTGGGACTTCGCCGGGGACCCCATCGACGACGCCGACCTGCGCGACCTCGAGCGGCTCGTCGCCGGGCCGCTGCCCCCGGCGCTGGCAGCGCTTCTCGAGCCGGAGGAGCGGGCGGCGGTCGTCGCGCGCGCCCGCCGCCTCCTCCGGACGGGCCGGCTTCCCGAGCCGCGCTCGGAGCGCCCCTACCCGTGGCCGCTGGTGTAGAAGGTCAGACCCGCTGCCGGAGCGCTTCGATCAGCTTGGGGAGGACCTTGTGGGCGTCGCCGACGACGCCGAGGTCGGCGATCGAGAAGATGGGCGCCTCCTGGTCCTTGTTGATGGCGATGATGTTCTTGGAGCTCTTCATCCCCACCATGTGCTGGGTGGCGCCGGATATCCCGACAGCTATGTACACGGTCGGCTTCACCGTCTTGCCGGTCTGGCCGACCTGGTAGGAGTAGGGCACCCACCCGGCGTCGACGATGGCACGCGAGGCGCCCGCGGCGCCCTTGAGCAGCTTGGCGAGATCCTCGACCAGCTTGTAACTGTCCGCGTTTCCGAGGCCGCGGCCGCCGGAGACGACGATCGCCGCCTCGTCGAGCTTGGGGCCCTCGGTCTCTTGAACGTGGGTGGCGATCACCGACGCGGCGCCGGTGGCGCCGAGATCGGGGACGTCCCAGGTGTCGACCGCGGCGGGGCCGCCGCCGCTCTCCTCGGGGGCGAAGGACTTCGCGCGGATCACGTAGATCCCGGGGCCCTGCGCCGTGAACCGTGCGTTCAGGATCTCCGCGCCGCCGAAGATGGCGTGCTCGGTGACCAGCGCGCCGTCGCGCGCCTCGACGCCGACGACGTTGGTGAGCACCGGCCGGTCGATGCGCGCCGAGAGGCGGCCGGCGATGTCGCGCCCGTCGTAGCTCTGGGCGACGAAGACGGCGTCGGGGGCGTTGCCCGCCGCGATCTGCGCCGCCATCGCGGCCGCCGCGACGGGGCCGGCCAGCCCGGCGCCGAGGTCGCCGACGGTGTGGACGGCCGCCGCGCCGTACCT
Source organism: Actinomycetes bacterium (assembly GCA_021788115.1). Classification (GTDB taxonomy): domain Bacteria; phylum Actinomycetota; class Acidimicrobiia; order Acidimicrobiales; family Palsa-688; genus JAJYLA01. The sequence goes on from JAJYLA010000026.1 coordinate 18,963, forward strand.
GCCGGCGTCGGCGGCTACCGAGCCGGCGTCGCCCCAGGTGACCACCTCGACCGTCGAGGCCAGCTCGCGGGCCTTGGTCACCATCTCGAACGCGGTCGGCGCGAGCTTCGCGCCGGCGCGGTCGGCGACGACCCAGATCGTGTTGAGTGCCATCGGTTCGGTCAGCCTCTCTCTATATGACCTTGAGCTGCTCGAGGTACGCCACGATCCTCGTGTGGGCGTCGCCCTCGTCGACGATGATCTCGCCCGCCTTGCGGGACTCGGCCGGCTCGACGGACACCACCTCCTGGCGGGCGCCGGCGGCGCCGACGGAACCCTCCGGCAGGCCGAGGTCGGCGACGGTCAGCTGGTCCACGGGCTTGCCCTTGGCAGCCATGATCCCCTTGAAGGAGGGGTAGCGGGGCTCGACCACCCCGGCCGTCACGGTGATGACGGCCGGGAGCGGGGTCTCGACCTCGTCGAAGCCCGCCTCCGTCTGGCGTTCGACGTGGACCTTGCCGTCGCCGACGGTCACCTTTTTTACGAATGTGACCGAGGGAAAGCCGAGCAGCTCGGCGAGCTGCACGGGAAGTGTCCCCGTGTAGCCGTCCGTGGACTCCGTGGCGGCGACGACGAGATCCGGCTCCGCCCGCCTGATGGCCGCGGCGAGCACCTTGGCGGTGCCCAGGGCGTCGGATCCGCCCAGCACGGGGTCGCTCACCAGGATCGCCCGGGCCGCCCCCATGGCGAGGGCGGTGCGCAACCCGCTGGTCTCGTTTCGGGGAGCCATCGACACCAGGGTGACCTCCCCGCCGCCGGCCTGGTCGGCCAGCTGGAGGCCCATCTCCACGCCATAGGAGTCGGACTCGTCGAGTATCAGCTTGCCCTCCCGCTCGAGGGTCCAGGTGCTCGGGTCGAGCCTCGCCGGGGCGGCCGGATCGGGGATCTGCTTGACGCAGACGACGACGTTCATGAACCTCATTGTTCTCCAGCGGTGCGGCGCTGCGCCACCCAAGGCGACGACGCTCGCCGGCCTTGCAACGGTGCTACGGTCCGCTGGGCGTGACCGCTGCCGACGAAGTGAAGCTGGTCGTTCCAGCCCAGCCCGAGTTCCTCCGCCTGGCGAGGGTCACCGCCGCGGGCCTGGCCGGCCGGATCGGGTTCAGCTTCGACGAGGTGGAGGACCTCCGGCTGGCGATCGACGAGCTGTGCTTCGGCCTCACCGGGCCGACCGGTCGCCACGGCACCGTGGAGCTTCGCTACGTGATCGACGGGGGAGAGCTTGTGGTCGAGGGCGAGGGCCGCTTCGCCGACGACATCGCCATCGTGGGTTTGAGCGAGATGTCGAAGGTGATCCTCGGCGCGCTCGTGGACGAGCACAGGCTGGGACCGGGACCGCGAGGGCCCCAGTTCCGGCTGGTCAAGCGCCGGCACGACGACGCAGCGCGACGCAGTGGCTGAGCCGGAGTCGTTGCGTCGGACCTTCGAGAGGTACGCCCGGACGGGCGACGCGGCCCTGCGCGACCAGCTGGTCGCCGCCCACATGGGCCTCGCCGCCTACCTGGCCCGCCGCTTCGCCAACCGGGGCCAGCCGCTGGAGGACCTGGTGCAGGTCGCCTCGCTGGGCCTGCTCAAGGCGGTCGACGGGTTCGATCCCGGTCTCGGCATCGAGTTCTCGACGTACGCGACCACCACCATCGTCGGTGAGCTCAAGCGGCACCTGCGCGACAGGGGCTGGGCTGTGCGGGCGCCCCGGCGGATGCAGGAGCTCTACCTCCACCTGAGCTCGGTGATCGACGAGCTCCGCCAGCAGCTCGGCCGCTCCCCCACCATCGCCGAGATGGCGGCGGAGGTGCAGGTGTCCGAAGAGGAGGTCCTCGAAGCCCTCGAAGCCGGCCAGGCGTACCGCTTCGCCTCCCTCGACGCCCCCAAGCCGGATTCGGGGAGCGGCGAGCCTCTCGTCGACCACCTCGGCAGCGAGGACGCCGAGCTCGGCCGCGTCGAGGTGCGCGCCACCCTCGAGCCGCTGCTCCGCCAGCTGCCGGGCCGCCAGCGTGAGATCGTCCAGCTGCGCTTCTTCGACGGGCTCACCCAGACCGAGATCGCCCGCAGGCTGGCCATCTCCCAGATGCAGGTCTCCCGGCTCCTGGCCCGCAGCGTCGCCCAGCTGAGGGCGCTCGCCGAGGAGCCCGCCGAGGGCGCCGGCGACTGAAGGCGACCGTCCCCCTTGCGGATCCTGCTCGTCGTCAACACCTCCGCCTCCTCGGTCACCGCACGGGCCCGGGTCGTGATCCAGAAGTCCCTGGCGGCCGATCACGAGGTGACGGTCGCTGCGACGAGCCGGCGGGGTCACGCCACCCGCCTCGCCCAGGGTGCGGCGGCCCGCGGGGTGGACGCCGTGGTCGTCCTCGGGGGAGACGGGACCCTCAATGAGGCCGCCAACGGGCTCGCCGGCACGTCCTGCGCGCTCGGGGTCCTGCCCGGAGGGTCGACGAACGTGTTCGCCCGCACCATCGGCATGCCCAACGACCCGATCGAGGCGACCGGCGAGCTCCTCGCCGCCCTCGACAGCGGCGCCGGCGACGCCCACGCCGGCCCGGGGCGGGGGGGCATCCGCAGCGTCGGCCTCGGGAGCGTCAACGGCCGGCGCTACCTGTTCCACGTCGGAGTCGGTTTCGACGCCGCGGTCGTCGCCCAGGTGGAGCGGCGCAGCACCCTCAAGCGCTACCTCGGCCAGGCGCTCTTCGCCTACGCCGCGCTCGACACCTGGATCCGCCACTACGAGCGGCGTGCCCCGCACTTCTCCGTCGAGCTGCGCCGGCGCGACGGAGACGCCGTCACGATCGACGACGGCTACTTCGCGATCGTGCTCAACACCAACCCCTACACCTTCCTCGGCGAGCGCCCCTTCGACCTGGCCCCGGGCACCGGGCTGGACACACCCCTGACCGCCGTCATCCTGCGCTCGCTCAGCGCGGCCACCCTCGTGGGCGTCGCCGCGGACGCGCTCGGCCTCGGCGCTGCGCGTGCCCGCACGGGGAGAGGCCTGCACCACCACCGCAGGGCGGCCGTCGTCACGGACGTGGTGGGGGCGACGCTGAACGCCCGCTCCGGCGGCGTCGTGCCTTACCAGGTGGACGGGGACTACCTCGGCGAGGCGGCCGGCCTCGAGTTCCGCTGGGAGCCCGACGAGTTGCGCCTCATCGTGCCCCACTCCGAGCGCCCTCCCGCGGCCGGTGGGCGACGGCTGGGCCGCGCCGCCGGCGGGTGAGGGTCGCGGCCGGCGGGGAGGGTCGCGGCCAGGGGCCGAGCGTCGTGCCGGCGAGCGCCCAAGCGCCGCCGTCGCGGCCCACGAGGCAGAATTTGGCCGACCGAAAGCCTTGCATTCGCCTAACCCGCCATTTACGCTATTGCAACAGCGCCGTGAGCGGTCGCGTTCTTGTTACACTTCACGTGACTGATTTCACAAGACCCCCGCAAAGCTGAAAGGTAGACCGCGTGGCCCTGACCTGGAGCCGCAACATCGAATGGGACGTCGACGACTGGAGGGACAAGGCGGCGTGCCATGACACCGATCCCGATCTGTTCTTCCCGGTCGGCAGCACCGGGCCGGCCATCGAGCAGATCGACGCGGCCAAGCGCGTGTGCGCCGAGTGCGAGGCGCAGAGGTCGTGCCTCGAGTTCGCCCTCGTCACCAACCAGGAGTCGGGGATCTGGGGCGGGACATCCGAAGACGAGCGGCGCAGGCTGCGCAAGGCCTGGCTGGCCCGGCAGCGCCGGGCCTCCTGAGCACGGCGTCAGCAGCCGTTGCCCGGAACGCCGCCGTGAAGGCGGCGTTCTTCGTCGTGAGGGGCCCGAGCCCGATCGGAGCCTGATCGGCGCTTCGCCACGGCGCCACGAACGGGCCGGCGGCGGGGATCCCCTCAGAGCGTCGTCAGGTCGTCGAGGGAGTGGTCCAGGGGAATCCACAGCTCGACGACGGCTCCCCCGTCGGTGCGCATGGCGATCGTCCCGCCCATCTGGTCCTCGACGAGACCCTTGACGATGGAGAGACCGAGGCTGGTCGGGGCGTCGATCGAGAAGTCCTCCGGCAGGCCGATCCCGTTGTCGCGCACCGTCACCTCCAGCGCGCTCTCGCTGCGCTCCAGGGCGACCTGCACCGCGAGCGGCTCCGGTGAGCCGCGGCCGCCGGGCGCCGCCGGCGGGAAGGCGTGCTCGGCGGCGTTCTGGAGAAGCTCGGTGATCACCACCGCGAGCGGGGTGGCGATCGAGGCCTGCAGCCGCCCGGCGTCGCCCCGGTGGCTGAGGCGTATCGGCTTCTCCGCGCTGGCCAGGTCCTCGGCGAGGCGCACGAGGGAGGGGAGGATGTCGTTGAAGTCCACCTCGTCGGCGGTATCGCGTGACAGGATCTCGTGGACGATCGCGATGGAGCGGACCCTCCGCTCGGACTCCTCGAGGGCGTGGCGAGCCTCTCCCGCCGGAACCCTCCGGGCCTGAAGGCGCAGCAGCGACGAGATGGTCTGCAGGTTGTTCTTCACGCGGTGGTGGACTTCCCGGATCGCAGCGTCCTTGGACATGAGCAGCCGGTCCCGCCGGCGCAGGTCGCTCACGTCGCGCATCAGGACCAGCGCCCCTGTGACCACCCCGTGCTCGAGGAGCGGCACGCAGCGGAACACCAGGGCGGTGTCACCGCCGTCGCCGATCTCCTCTGCGACGGGGAGCCGCATCTGGTACGCCCGGAGCACCGCCGTCTGCTGCAGTCCGGCCTCGTCGAGGCGGACGCCCTCGATCCCCGAGTACACCCCCATGCGGTGAAGGGCGTTCACGGCGTTGGGGGAGGCGAAGTCGATCCTGGCTCTGGCGTCGAGGACCAGGACGCCGTCGCCCACCCGTGGGCTGTCGGCGGGGATGGCCTCGTCGAGGGGAAAGGGATAGTCACCGCTGGAGATCATGCGCGCGAGGCGGTCGAAGACCTCGATGTAGACACGCTCGAGCACGCCGGGCCGGCGGCCCACCGACAGGGCCGACTCGCGGGTGAGCAGCGCCACCAGCCGGCCCTCGAAGCGAACGGGGATGCACACCAGGCGGGCCGGCTCGCTGCGGCGCGGGACGACCACCTCGCCCTCCACCACGCTGCCCAGGGCGAACGCCCTCGGCAGCAGCGGCCGCTCCTCGGGTCCCACGACGTGGCCGACCAGGTCGTCGAGGTACAGGGTCTGGTTGGTGGTCGGTCTCATCTGGCCGAGGACGACGAAGCGCTCGTGGGTGCCTCGGACCGGGGCGAACAAGAAGAGGTCGGAGAAACAGAGGTCCGCGAGAACGCCCCAGCCGGCGACGAGGCGCTGGAGGTGGGCCAGCACCGGCGCCTCGATGTCGGTGCGCTCCTGGACGAGCTCGGCGAGGGTGGCCACCGCTCAGCCCCAGATCCGCTCGCCCAGGCGCAGGAGACCCGGGAGGTCGTGGATGTCGGTGTCGAACTCCGGCGCGGCGGCGACCACGTCGGGCCGCCTCTCCAGATGCTGGCGCAGGGTCGCCTCGCGCCGGGCGACGACCGCGACGTTCCGGAAGTTGTCGCCGACCTCGGCCAGCACGCGGGCCAGCTGTTCGTGGTCGACGTCGAGGAGCTCTCCGAGGCCCTCGGAGCGGGACAGCTTCGACGCCTCATCGGAGAGCGTGGCGGCGCGCTTCTCGGCGTCCTCGTCGAGCAGGTAGTCCGGCAGCACCTTGTTGAGCACCAGGGCGCCGAGATGGAAGCGCTTGGCGGTGAGGACCTCGAGGAAGAACTCCGCCTCGCGTACCGGCGCCGCCTCGAGGGTGCTCACCACGACGAAGGTGGTCCGCCGGTCCCTCAGCACCCGCTCGACCGCCCGGGCTCGCTCCACGAACCCGGCGTACATCGTCTGGAACAGCACGAAGAACTCGGCGATGTCCTCGAGGAACTGAGAGCCGAGCACCCGGTCCGCGATCTGGTAGAAGGGCCGGGAGGCCACGTTGACGACGCGGCTGCGGTAAGGGGCGATCAGCATCCGCAGCAGCCGGGACGAGAAGAACTCGGCCATGCGCTGCGGCGCCTCGATGAAGTCGACGGCGTTCCTCGTCGGGGGGGTGTCCACGACGATCAGGTCGAAGTTGCCCTCCGAGTGGATCTCGTAGAGGCGCTCCATGGCGATGTAGTCGTGGCTCTGGACGAACTTGCCGGAGATGTTCTGGTACAGGGGGTTGGCGAGGATGCGGGCCGCTGTCGCACGGTCGGGGGCGTGCCGGCGGACCAGGTCGTCCCAGCTCTGCTTGGTGTCGAGCATCGCCGCCCACAGCTCGCCGCGGGGGCGGGCGCCGGCCTGCTCGAACGCCTCGGGCACCACCCGGGTCTCGACGTTGCCAAACCCCTCCAGGCCCAGCGCGGCGGCAAGGCGCCGGGCAGGGTCGACGGTGAGCACCAGCACCTTGCCGCCGAGGCGGACGGCTGCCATCGCCGCCGCCGCCGCCGCCGCCGTGGTCTTGCCGACCCCGCCGGACCCGCACACGATCACGATCTCCTTCGAGGCGAGCAGCGCCCCGATGCTGTCGGGCTGCACCCCCGAGGGAGACGCCGGCATCTCAGTACCCCAGCTCGGCGGACAGGGCGTCGGACAGCTGGTGGGTCGTTCGAAGCCCGTGGGAGCGGACGAAGAGGTACGGCACGTACAGCAGGGGGACCGAGGGGTCGATGGCGTGGCGGAGCCGCTCGAGGTGCTCCGTTCGGGAGCGGCGCATCGTGACCGTGAGGCGCGCCGCTTGCATGAGCGGGGCGCTGGGGCCGCCGAGCTCCGCGTCGAGGCGGGCCTCGGCCTCGGGGTCGCACAGCCGCTCGAAGACCTCTTCTTCCCCCCGGCCGAACAGCTCCGGCAGCACACGGTTGACCACGACCGCCGCCAGGTCGACGTTGGTCTCCTGCCGGAGCCTGTCGGTCAGCTCCAGGGTTTCGCTCACGGGCATCTCGGCGGGGGTCGCGACCACGATCAGGCCGGTGGTATCGGGATCCTCGAGGATGTCGAGCATCCATCCGGTCTGCTGGCGCACCAGGCCCACCTGGACCAGCTGGTTGATGGCCTGCGGCGCGGCCAGCTGGCCCACGATGTGGCCGGTGGCCGAGGCGTCGACGACGACGAGGTCGTAATGCTTCTCCTTCACCTCCCAGCACAGCTTCCCCACGGTCACGATCTCCCGCACGCCGGGGGCGGCGGAGGCCACGAAGTCGAACATCTTGGCGATGGGCCCGATCCGGGCGACGAGCGGGACCTTGAGCTGCAGGGACAGGTACTGCTTGAGGGACGCTTCGGTGTCCATCGACATCACCCACATGCGCGGGGCGACCTCCCGCTCCACGAAGTGGGTCGGGCCCGTCTCGAAGAAGTCGGCGAGGTTGCCCTTCGCGTCCACCTCGCACACGAGGGTCTTCTTGCCCCGCGCGGCACCCAGCCAGCCGAGCGCGGCGGCGATGGTCGTCTTGCCGACGCCGCCCTTGCCGGTGACGAAGATCAGCTTGCGGTCGAGCAGCTCGGTCAAGGGCGGGGCACTAGCGAAGCACAGCGCCGAAACCGACCCGCCGCTCGTCGCTCGCCGTGTTCACCTCGATGTAGGCCACCCGCGCCGCGGGGACGCAGACGCGCCGTCCCCGCCGGTCGGTGAGCCACAGCACACCGTTGTCCGCGGCGAGCGCCTGCTCGATCCGGGCGGCGAGCGCGTCGGTGTCGGTACCTTCCGGCAGCTCGACCTCGATCTCCCTGGGAGTCTGGGTGACACCGATTCGGACGTCCACGGTGGCTCTCCTTGGTTTGGCGCCAGGGCGGCGCGCATCCATGGTAGGCAATGGGCCCGCGAGGATCGCATACCGCCACGGCCGGGAGGGTGTCGCAGGCCGGGGGTACCGTGGGGGCGTGCGGAACGAGCCGACCGAGCGGGCCGCCCGATGGGCGGCGACGATGGCGGGCACGGACCTCGGCGACGGGGTGCGCCAGGCCCACGCCGGAGACGACGCCGTCCGGGTCGCCACCAGCGTCTGGGACCGGCTAAGGCGCGAGGAGGCCGAGGCGGAGCTTCTCGCCGCCGGCGCCACCCGTGCCGTCGGGGCCGGGCGGCGGGCCCGCCCGGAGGAGCCGGACCTTCTGCGCACCTGCTTCGAGCGCGACCGGGACCGGGTGCTGCACTCGGCGGCCTTCCGGCGTCTGGCCGGCAAGACCCAGGTGTTCATCTTCCCGGCGGACCATCAGCGCACGCGCCTGACCCACGCGCTCGAGGTCGCGCAGATAGCGACGGCGATCGCCCGTGCCTGCCGGCTGAACGTCGCCCTCGCCGAGGCCATCGCGTTGGGCCACGACTGCGGGCACGGACCCGGCGGCCACGCCTCCGAGGACGCCCTGGACCTGTTCGTTCCCGGTTTCGACCACGCCGTGTGGGGCGCCGACGTCACCGCCGCCCCGCTCAACCTGTGCGCCGAGACCCTCGACGGGATCCGCAACCACTCGTGGTCCCGCCCGGCGCCCGCGACGCCCGAAGGACAGGTGGTGGGCCTCGCCGACCGGGCGGCGTACTGCGCCCACGACCTCGAGGACGCCATCCGGGCCGGCGTCGTCGCGGCGGCCGACATCCCGGCGGCGGTGGCCGCGCGCATCGGCGTCAGCCGGTCGCAGCAGCTCGGCACCTTCGTCACCGACATCGTCGCCACGGTCGCCGAGACCGGCCTGGTCGGGATGTCCCCCGAGGCCGGCGAGGCTCTCGCAGGGCTGCGCCGGTTCAACCACGAGCGCATCTATCTCCGCCCCGAATCGGTGCAGCAGGCGGAGACGGTGGTGCGGATGCTCCGCGCGCTCGTCGAGCACTACCACGCCCGTCCTCACCTCCTGCCCGACCCCGAGGCCGCCGCGGCTGCCCCCCTTCGGGCGGCCGTCGCCTACGTGGACGGCATGACGGACCGCTTCGCGTGCGCCCAGGCCGTCACCCTGCTCGGCTGGTCACCGTCGTGGCTGCCCCGGGGCCACGACATCGGCTCCTGAGGACCCCGCGCCGGTGGCCGGCGCTCAGCCCAGCGTCAGGTCAGGGTGGAAGAAACGGGACCTGCCGCGCGCGACCAGGGCCTCGGCCACGCGGGAGAAGGCCTGCGCCGTCGCCGATTCGGGGTCTGTCGCGCAGATAGGCCGCCCCTCGTCACCTCCGACACGCAGGGCGGGGTCGAGCGGGATCTGGCCGAGGAGCGGCACGCCGAGCTCGCTGGCGAGCTGCGCGCCCCCTCCCTCACCGAAGATCGGCTGGTGGCTGCCGTCGGGCGCGACGAGCCAGCTCATGTTCTCGATGACCCCCCGCAGCGGCAGATTGATCTTCTTCGCCATGTACGCAGAGCGCTGCGCCACCCGGCGGGCCGCCGGCTGGGGGGTCGTGACGACGTACACCTCGGAGGTGGGCAGGTACTGGGCCATCGACAGGGCCACGTCGCCGGTACCGGGGGGCATGTCGATGAGCAGGAACTCCGGGTCGCCCCAGTCGACGTCGACGAGGAACTGCTCGAGGGCCTTGTGCAGCATCGGCCCCCGCCAGATGACCGGCTGGTCCTCCTCGACGAAGAAGCCCATGGAGATGCACCGCACGCCGTGGGCCTCCGCCGGCAGCATCTTGTCGTCGACCACCCGCGGCTCGATGTCGACTCCGAGCATCCCCGGCACGGAGAACCCGTAGACGTCGGCGTCGAGGAGGCCGACGTCGTGGCCGGCCCGGGTCAGCGTGACGGCGAGGTTGACCGTCACCGAGGACTTGCCGACCCCGCCCTTCCCCGAGCTGATGCCGATGACCCGGGTGCGGCTGCCGGCGCCGAAGGGGTTCGGCCGGCCCTCCTCGTGGCCGAGGGGCTGCGCGTGGGAGTGCCCGTTGCCGTGGGCGCTTGACTCCCACGCCTCGGGATCGCGGCCTCCCCCCGCCCGGGCCGCGAGCTTCGCGCGGACGGCGTTCAGCTCGTCGGGTGTCATGGCGGTGAGCTCGACGCTCACCTCGCGCACGCCGTCGAGCGTTTCGAGCGCCGCGGTCACCCTCCGGGTGATCTCGTCGCGCAGCGGGCAGCCGGGTACGGTGAGGGCCACGGTCACCGCCACGAGGCCGCCGTCGATCTCGACGCGGCGCACCATGTCCAGATCCACGATGCTGAGGTGCAGCTCGGGGTCGATCACCGGGCGCAGGGCGTCGATGACCTGATGCTCGGTCAGTGCCACGGGAAGCTCCTTTGCAGTGCTGCTCGCCTGCCACGGGTCGGACAGCGATTTACACTACCCAGATAGGTAGAATACTCGGGTGGCGTCCATCGGTGACGGGCGAGCGGTCGACGGCGATCCCGGCGACCAGGATGGGCAGGGGGGACACGGCGGCGCGGCCCAGACGCTGAGCGACGCGCAGTTCTCCGCGGCGGTCTCGGCGCTCACCTCCGCGTTCGGTGACCCGACACGGCGCCAGATCTATCTCTTCGTCCGCGAGCACCCCGAAGGGGTGACCGCCTCGGAGGTCGCGGAGCGCTTCGCCCTCCACTCCAACGTCGCCCGGCACCACCTCGACAAGCTGACCGCCGGCGGATACCTCGAAGTGCAGATCCTGCGCCCCGCCGGCGGCGGCGCCGGCCGGCCCTCCAAGCGCTACACGACATCCGCGACCGACACGGGCGTGGCCAGCCCGCCCCGCTGCGAGGACCTGCTGATCACCCTGCTCGGCGAGATCCTCGCGCTCATCCCGGGCGACAAGGCGGAGCTGGTCGCCGAGGCCGTCGGCGAGCGCTACGGACGGCGGCTCGCCGCCCACATGTCTCCCGGCGAGAACCACCGTTCGTTTCGCGCCGCTCTGCACTCGATCGCGGACGCCCTCACCGCGCACGGGTTCGCGGCGCACGCCGAGGCGCGGGGCGGGACGCTCGCGCTCGTCAAGGACGAATGCCCGTTCTTCGACACCGCGATCCAGCATCCGGTCATCTGCGCCGTCGATCGCGGCATGGTCCGGGGGATGCTCGCCGGGCTGTACGGCAAGTCCGTCGTGCCCGCGGAGTCGTCGCGGGCGCTGGGGGACGACGCCTGCGTCAGCCTGGTCTGACGCGGTGACGCACCAGGGGGGCCCGGGCATCCGCCGGGCGTATCTCGACCACGCCTCCACGTCGCCGTTGAGGCCCGGCGCCCGAGCGGCGATGGAGCGGTGGGTGGACGCCGCCGACCCGGGGAGGGTGCACACCGAGGGGCGGATGGCGCGCGCCGCACTGGAGGACGCCCGCGACAAGGTCGCCGGCTTCTTCGGCACGCGCTCGCGGCAGGTGATCTTCACGTCGGGGGCCACCGAGGCGATCAACGCCGCGGCTTTCGGCGCCTTCCAGGCCGCGCCGGGGACGGCGGCGCTCGTCGCGGACGTCGAGCACAGCGCCGTCCGCGAGGCGTCCGTCCTGCACGCCGGAGGGACGCTGTCGCTGCGGGTGGACGCCCACGGCCGGATCGACGTGGCTCATCTCGCCGGGCTGCTCGCAGGTGCCGGCATCGGCCTGGTCCAGTGCCAGTGGGCGAACCAGGAGGTGGGCACCCTCCAGCCCGTGCGCGAGGTCGTTGCCGAGTGCCGGGCGCGCGGGGTGCTCGTCCACGTCGACGCCGCCGCGGCGGCGGGCCACGTCCCCATCGACTTCGACGAGATCGGCGCCGATCTGATGTCCGTGTCGGCGCACAAGCTCGGCGGCCCCAGGGGAGCCGGCGCGCTCCTCGTCCGGCGGGGCCTGCGGATCGCGCCTCTCCTCGTCGGCGGGGCTCAGGAACGGGCGCGGCGGGCCGGCCTGGAAAACGTCGCCGCCGCCGCGGGCTTCGGCGCCGCCGCACAGGAGCTGGAGGGTGCGGCGCTGGAGGCGGAGGCCACCCGCGCCGCCGCTCAGTGCGACCGGCTTCGCAGCGTGGCGAGCGCCATCGCCGGCGCCGAGCTGTACGGGCCGGCCGAGCCCTCGCTGCGGCTGCCCAACCTGATGTGCCTCGGTGTCGCCGGAGTCGAGGCCGAGGGTGTGCTCGTGGGTCTCGACCAGGCCGGGGTCGCCGCCCACTCGGGCAGCGCGTGCTCGTCCGAGACGCTCGAGCCGTCTCCCGTCCTCGCGGCGATGCGCGTCAATGCCGAGCACAGTCTTCGCCTGTCGGTCGGATGGTCCACCACGCCCGACGACGTCGATCGGGCGGCGCGGGCGCTGCCGGACGTCATCGAGCGGCTCAGGGCGCTCGGCTGAAGGTTCGTCGCCGGGCAGCAACCGTCGCCGCCGCGGCGGCCGGGTGCAGCTAACCGGTCGTGGGCGCGCCCGGCGACCCGGTCGCGGCCTTGGCCTGGGCTTGCTGGAGGGCCTGGCGGACCCGTGACACCAGCGAGGGGTCGGGCTGGTGCTGCAGGTACCACCGCAGCTCCGGCACGGCGCCGGCGTAGTCGCCCTCGCTCAACAGTGCGATCCCCCGGTAGAGATGGGCGGGCGCGTACCCAGGATCGGCGCTCTCGGCCGAAGCGAGCATGCCGAGGCCCCGATCGACGAGCGACGGCTGCTGTGTCTGCGCGAGGATCCAGCCCTCTCCCGTCAGGGCCGCCGGCTGGCGAGGATCGGCGTCGAGGATCTTCTGGTAGTCCTTGACGGCGGCGAGGTCGTTCCCCCTGTCGGCCGCCTGCTGCGCCTCGAGGAGCACGCGGGCCGTCGCTTCCCCCCCGAGCGCCTGCCCGCTGATCGGCTGGCCCGGCAGCCTCGTCGCCGACGACGCGACGACCGCCCAGGCGGCGACCGCGGCCAGCGCCGCAGCCGCGGCGACGGCCATCGCCCGGCGCCACCGCCGCCGAAAGCGCGACAGCCCCCGAGAAGCCCGTCCCTCTGGCGCGGTGCGGCCGGCGAAGCGGTCCCGCCCGGCGGCCGGCCCCGCCGGGTCGCCGTCCCCCGCGGGCGGGCCGAGGGGCTCCCCGGCGAGGGCACGTATCGCCGCCGCCGCCCGCAGGGTGTAGCGGGCCTTCAGGGCGGTGTAGTCCTGAGCGTCGATGTCGCCGGCGGCGCGCTCGGCGTCGAGATCTCGCAGCGACCGAAGGCAGAAGTCGCGCTCGTCCTCGAGAGCGGACCGGTTGCCGGCGCGGCTCGCGGCGTCGCTTCCGGCGCTAGTCATCGCCGTCGAGCGGCGCGGCCCGAAAAGCTGTCGTGTCACCGGGGCGAGCCTCCTCCCCACCCGCCGGCGGGCCGCCGCCGCCCGCGAGGGCGCGGTCGACGAGGGCTACGTCCTCGATGCTCGGCGCGCCCGCCAGGCCGCGGGAGCGCCAGCGGGCGAAGGCCATCGCCAGCCCGACCAGGGCGGCAACCACCGCGGCGACCGGGACGATCCACACGGCGAGCGCCACACCGCTCGCCCGGGGCTTCTCGAGGATGCCCGGCCCGTACGCGGCGACGAGCCCGGCGAGGATCTGACCGTTCGCCTCGCCGGCGAGAAGCTCCTTGCGGATCTGGTCGCGGATCTGCACCGAGGCGGCGGCGTCGGACTGCGCGGCGGACTGGCCCTCGCACACCGGGCAACGGACCTGGCCGGCCAGGTGCATCACCTTCTGATCGAGGGTGGGGTGCGTGCTGCGGGTCGCCCCGACCGCGAGCACCGCCACGGCGACGGCCACCAGCAGCACCCACGGCGCCCAGCGCCGGACCCGGCTCATGCCCCCGACGGCATGCGGCCGATCAGCGCGTCGAGTCTCGCGGCGTCGACGGCCCCGAAGTACTTGGCCACGACGGTGCCCGCGGGGTCCACGAGGTAGGACTCGGGGATCTTGCCGACCCCGTAGTCGACGACGGCCTGGCCGTCGTCGACCGACGGCCACGTCGCCCTGCTGGCCCTCAAGAGGGAGCCGAGCGAGTGAGCGTCGCCTTCGTCGTAGGCGACGGTGAGGACCACCGCGTCGCCCGCCGCGCGGTGCTGGCGGGCGAACTCCTCGAGCTGGGGCATCTCCTGCCGGCAGGGGATGCACCAGCTCGCAGCGAAGTTGACCAGCACCCACTTGCCGGCGTACTCGGAGAGGCTGACGCGCGGGCCCCCGGTGAGCGACGTGCCGCTGACTGGCGGCGCCGGTTTGCCGATGAGGGGGCTCGACGCCTCGACCTGGTTGGCGTTCCCCGCGGAGGCCAGGACCGCGATGAGCCCCGCCAGCGCCGCGGCGGCCGCCAGGGACACCCACAGCACCATTCGGGGCCGTCGCGCCCGGGCCGCCGGGCCGCCGCCGGCGTGCCGGACGCCGGGAGTCTTCACCGTGGCGCCCCGGTCGTCGTCCGTCCCTGCCCGGGCGCCTCCGCGACGGCCGCCAGCGGCCCGGCGGCAACCACCTCGGGCTCCACGGGGGGCGGCC
>JAJYLA010000146.1 GCA_021788115.1 Actinomycetes bacterium
CGCTGGTCGGCCCCGGTGCGAGGAGAGCAGCGTCCGACGCGTTGCCCTATGCAATCTGGGGACCGATCGCCGGCAAAGTCCCCAGATGCCACCAGCTCGTCTGGATGGTGGCTGTCGACGGCTGGAGGCGGCTCGACCAACTGGGCGCCCTGTGCCATCAACCGGCGGACTTCGTCTCGGTTCAGTGCGTCGGCGATCGGTCAGGTTCCTACCCGGCGGCGAGGGCGGCCACGATCTGATCGACCGAGGGAGCCCCCTCCATACCGGTCTCGGTGCGGTAGGTGCGGCAGGCGAACGCCGGAGGCGTTTCGGGACTGGCGAAGGCGTCGGTGCCGTCGATAAGCAGGGCTGGCGAGCCGTGAAAGCCGCGTCGGCTGGCCTCCTCGGGGTCGGCGATCTCTTCGACCACGACCCGAGGCGCAGGACCGGGGAACTGGGCGAGGGCGTCGGCGAGCCGCCGACGGAGAAGAGCGACGTTAGGGCAGCCGGGGGTGTGCAGGATGGTGATCGTGTCGGCCATGGATCGACCCTAAAGCCTCCCCTGTAGGGGAGAGTCAAGGCATAGCGTGGTGGGAGTGGCGATGAGGATCGGGGAGCTTGCCGAGCGGGCGGGGACGTCGGTGAAGACGATCCGCTACTACGACCGCATCGGTGTGCTGCGGTCCACCGAGCGCAGCGAGTTCGGCTATCGCCTCTACGGGGAGGACGCCCTCGACCGCTACCGCTTCGTACGCGCCGCCCAGGCAGTCGGGCTGCGCCTCGGAGAGATCCGCGAGATCATCGCCCTTCGGGACCGGGGCGAGACGCCGTGCGACTTTGTGGTTGACCTGATCGGCCGGCGCGCCGCCGAGCTCGATGCCCGGATCGCCGAGCTTCAGGCACTGCGCGACGAGTTGCGAAGCCTCGACCGGCGGGCGCGGCGCCTCGACCCGCGCCGATGCGACCCGAGGCTCGTCTGTCACGTCATCGATGCGGGAGCCTGACCGCCGGGCTCGCGGGAGTGCGTCGACGCCCCTTTCAGGACAACGACGCGCTGGCCGCTCGTGCAGCCTCACCATCCAGGCGCCGTCGGCACCAACTTCCCGCGTCGGGCGAGGGCGAGGTAGGCGCGCTCGAACGCCATCTTTGGCGAGGAGCCCGGGCGGACGGGGTCGACGGCGAGGTAGGCGGCGCGATCGACCATGTCGAGGATGCAGCGCGCCGACAACTCTGCGGTGGGGACTTCTCGCCCGGTGGCCGCATGCCGTTCCGCTCGCCGTCCGGCGCTGCGTCCGACCTGGACTGTGCAGTGGGTCTCGTCGACCCTCCGTGGTCGACGCCTCTATTCGGGGTGCTCTGAGGTGTCCGGGGGTGCTCTGAGCTGCTGAGACGCGGTGCACGCCACCCGCCGGCTCCCGCCTACGGTTCTGGCTGCTGTTGAGGATCAGAACGGTAGAAGGAGAACGGCGTGCGTCACGCCAAGCTATGGCAGAAGCTGCTCGGTGTCGAGCGCGCGATGATCGAATCGGTGGTCTTCGACGAGGAGGCGGGCGTGATCGTGGCGTCGGTTCGGCCCCGGGGGCTACTCGCCGGTGCGGGATTTATGGGCGACGCTGCCGGTGGGAGGACCGGGGGGAGGGCCGCCGGCGGTGGCGGACCCTGGATTTGGGGTCGGTGCCGGCGTACTTCGAGGCCGAGGCGCCTCGGGTGCACTGCCCCGAGCATCGGGTGGTCGTCGCCCAGGTGCCCTGGGCGCGCCATCGGGCTCGCCATAGCACCGTGTTCGAGGACCAGTGTCCAGCAGCGACCGCACCGAAAAGTTCCCGAACCCCTCGTGCGGCTCGCCGAGTGGTTCACGTCTTTGCACCGACCGGTGCCTCGTCGCGCGCGCCCCAGCTTTCTGGGGCACTCGCATCCCCCCGCAGGCGCGTTGTGGACCGCCGATCCCGGTCAGGACCACGACGGCCCAAAACGGTGCGGACAAACCCGGCACGTCATCCCCGGCAGGCACGTTCGGTTACATGATGCGGTCGGAAGGTGCTTCGGAGCCGGCTTTCCCCGAGGATTCCCGCGGGGAGGCCCTGGCCGCGCGCGGCTTGGCTGGCGGCGTCTCGTGCCGCCAGGCCCCAGTGCCCGTCGGGGAGCGGATCCAGCGGCGCTAGTCGATGCCAGGCACCGTACCCCTGGCAGCTTGCATCGGCAGGGTGGCCGCGGCGGGTTGGCCCGTGCTGATGCCAGGGGAGCTGGTATCAAGATGTGCACGTAACTGGGGTACGTATGGGTGTGTGCCGGTGAACGAGCAGGCCAGCGTGGCAGAGACGCGGAGGCGACCTTTACTGTGGCGGTGGCTCGCCGGCAGGCACCCGTTCCGCCGCGGCGCTCTTCTCATCCTGCTCGCCCTGGTGGCCGAGTACCTGGTCCTCCCGCAGATCGGCGGGGTGGGCCGCTCCTTGCACCTGCTCGGAAGGGTGAACATCGGGTTCTTCCTGGTCGGAGTGGTGCTCGAGGTGGCGAGCCTGGCGAGCTACGCCAAGCTGACGCGGGCGGTGCTCCCGCCGGGGGCTAGCTGCTTCTCCCGGGTATGGCGGATCGATCTTTCGACGTTGGCCGTGAGCCACGTGCTGCCGGGAGGCACCGCCGGTGGGGACGGACTCGGGTACCGGTTGCTGACCAACGAGGGGGTGAACGGCGCCGATGCCGGCCTCGCGCTCGCCATCCAGGGGATCGGATCCGCTCTGGTGCTCAACGCCATCTTGTGGATGGCCCTGATCATGTCCATCCCGTTGACCGGGTTCAACCCGATCTACGCCACCGCCGCCATCGTCGGCGTGCTGGCCTTGGCTGCCTTCGCTGGGGTCGTGCTCCTGGTTACCAAGGGCGAGGACCGAGCGGCTACCGCCCTACGAGCACTGGTCGGCCGACTGCCGTTCTTGAAACCGAGCGCGGCTGATACCGCCGACCGAGTCGTACACCAGATCGCAGCACGGGTCCGTGCCATGGCCGCCGACCGCGCCCTGATGCGCCGGGCGGTGCTGTGGGCGGCGGCCAACTGGCTTCTCGATGCCGCATCGCTGTTCGTCTTTCTTGCGGCATTCGGCCACATCGAGAATCCCGACGGCCTGCTCGTCGCCTACGGGCTCGCCTACGTGCTGGCGGCCATTCCGGTGACTCCGGGCGGCTTGGGGATCGTCGAAGGGGTTCTCGTCCCCAGCCTGGTGGGTTTCGGCGCCACCCGTGCGGTCGCCATCGTTGCCGTGATCGGTTATCGACTCGTCAACTTCTGGCTGCCCATTCCCGTCGGCGCTGGCGCCTATCTCTCGCTCCGCTCGGGCAGTGCTCGGGCTACTTCCAAGCGACGACAGGAGCTCGGACGTGCTGTAGCGGAAGCGCGATCTTTGGCACCGCTGCCGCGTCTCGAGGAGCGACAGGTGTCACGCGAAGAGCCCGGGTAATCCAAGCCGACCAGCCCGATGTGCACCCGCCGATCTTGCATCCGCTCACGAAGGCCATTGACAGTTGTCGATTGGCGGTACCGCCCCCTTTCCTCGCGGCACGCGTGGCACTCTTGATCGATACCCGAGCGGAAGCCGCCGCACCCCCAGGTCCAGGTGACGCCAGGCGCTCGAGCCAGGACTCGGTAGGTCGATCCTCTCGTAGAGCTGCTCGACCCGGGCTTCTCGGTCACCGGCGGGCATTTAGGGCTCCGGTGGCAGCCGCTGGGTGGTCACCCAGCAGGTATTTGACCGCGAGGCCGGCGTCACTCAAGTCCTCGGGCACATTGCGGGCACACTGGGTGACCCATTCCCAGGCCGGGTTCGTCGCGATGCCGTCGAGGAACACCCGTCGGGTGCCCTGATGGGTGAAGAAGAGCACCCACAGCCGACGCAGCGCCACGGTGTCGACCGAGATGAAGTCGTAGGCCGCGATGGAGGGCCTGCCGGCGAAGGAACCGGCGCCAGGTGGTGGACGTGCGAAAAGGTCTTGCGCTTCGACGAAGGCGCTGATCGCACCGCCGGTGGTACCTGGCGCTCTCCTCGGTCCGTCCGGCTCTGACGCTTCGCCTGCCTCGGGGCCCCTGCAGGGCGCCCGGGCATGGTGGCTGAGCGCACTCTCAAAAGGGGGCCATCGGTCCGACTCCAGGAGAGCGAGCCTTCGTCGCGTCGGGCGCACCTGTCGCGCCAGTTACCGATCTGCTCACCACCATCTTCGGTGGGCTGTCGCGCGCCGCCCTGGAAGGATTCCACCCATGCCCTTCAGGCTGCTTGCACCACCCGGCCGGGCAGGCGGTCCGGTCGCCGCCGGCGACGACACGCTCGCCCGTGGCCGGGCCGCCACCCTCAGCCGCCTGCGTGAAGAGGGCGCCCTCGACTTCGCGCCCGCCGTCTTGGACGACGCCCACATCGGCGACATCGAAGGTCCCTCGGCGCCATCACGATGCATGACCGTGCTCCCCGCAGCGGCTTGCGCAAGCGCCTGCTCACGCTCGCCGCCATCATGGGGCCCGGCCTCATCGTGATGAGCGGCGACAACGACGCCGGCGGGGTCCAGAGCTAACACCCAGGCCGGCCAGCACTACGGCACCTCGCTCCTGTGGGTGCTCGTCGGGCTCTTCGTCGGTGGTGGTGACCGAGGTGCTCTTCGGCGTCGCTGGTGCCATCGGCGTGCTCGTCGTGGTGCCTCTCGCCTTTCGGGCGCGACGACTCGCCGCCAGCACCGGAGCCGACCGTCTCGCCGGGGTCCGCCAGCTCAGCCGGGCCACCTGGCGGATGCTCCCCTGCACCTGCTCGCCCGGCCCACCATGTCCACCGGTCGCCCGGTGGGGCTGCTCGTACTTCGCGTCTACCTCGTCGCCCCTCCTCGTGGCGGTCCATGTCTTCAGCTCGTTGGTTCACGGAGCGCCGGCGTCGCCTGTTCTGCGGGGCCGCCTTGGGGCCTCCGCCGAGGCTTGGCTCAGCGGAGCCGGGATGGTCGGTGGGCTCGAGCGGTGCCCGGGGGGTGGTCGGCGTGCCACCATCCGGCGGCGGTGTAGAGGGAGGCGGGCACGAGGGCCCGGGAGACTGCGGTTGCGCCTACGGCGGCGAGGGCGATCGGCACGAGGAGGGCGAGGCCGCTGTGGGTGAGCTCGACCACGAGGGCCACCGAGGCGATCGGGCTCTGCATCGCCCCGGCGAGGAGCGCCGCCGCGCCGATGAGCGCGAACCCGGCCACCGGTCCGGCCGGGAGGAACACTGCCCAGGCTCGCCCGGCGAGGGTCCCCACCAGGGCGCCGACGGCGAGGGTCGGGGTGAACAGCCCGCCGACCGCTCCGGCGCGCAGGCAGGCGGCGGTGGCAAGGGGGCGAGCCACCACGATGACGGCGACGAGGGGGAGGCTGAGGGCGCCGGAGAAGGCCAGCTGCGCGACGTCCTTGCCGTTGCCGAGCACCTCGGGGAGACCGATCGCCACCACCCCGACCGCGCTGAAGGCGACCGCGACCGTGGCAGCGGTCCGCGTCCCTTTGGTCGCCCTGGCCTTTGCCCACCCCACCGCCACGACGAGGCCCGCGCCGATCAGCCCGGCGAGCAGGCCGAGGAGCACGGCCCACAAGGTGAGCGAGGCGCTGATCGGGAGGTGGCCGACGTCGTAAGTGGGGCGGTCCGGGAGCAGCAGCCAGGAGACGCCGGTCGCCACCCCGGCGGTGGCGAGGGCCGGGAGAACCGCCGGCAGCGCCAAGGTCCCGAGCAGCACCTCGGCGGCGAACAGCGCGCCGCCAAAGGGGACGTTGTAGACGGCGGCCATGCCGGCCCCGGCCCCGCAGGCGACGAGGACCTGGCGCTCGGTCGCGCTGAGACCGGCCCGATCGCACAGGCTGCTCGCCAGCCCGGCGCCGAGCTCTTTGGGGGCGCCCTCCCGGCCCAGGGTCGCCCCGACGCCGACCGCCACGATCTGCAAGAGCGCGTTCGCCGCGGTGTCGAGGGGCCGGAGCCGTCCCTGGTGCTCCCACACCGCCTCGTCGAGCCCCCTCACCGGGCCGCCGAGCTTGCGCAGCAGGACCCACGCCGCTCCGAGGACGACGCCTGCGCCGGCCAGCACTGCGAGGGGGCGCCAGGGTGGCGCGTGGCGGACGCCGGTCTGGAAGTCGCCGTGGCGGTAGCCGTAGGCGAGGTGCTGGACGGCGTGAAGGATCGCCATGAGCACCCCGGCCCCGAGCCCCGCACCGACGCCAGCGAGGACGACGACCAGCCAGAACCGCCACGAGCGCAGGGAGAGGTCCGACGCGTCGCCATCGAGCGGCAGGTTGGGCTGGTGCGGCCCCCGCCCGCTTGCGGCGGCCTCCACGACGCTAGCGGGGCAGCTGCCGCCGGGAGAGGTGCCGTTGCCCGTGCAGCGCGGTGACGATCACCGCCGAGCCGGCGACGGCAACGAGGAACCGGACCAAGAACCCCGCACCGACGGCGAGACCTACTGCCCCACCGATGAAGGACCCCACGATGCCGACCAGCATCGTCGCTGCGAGGCCCATCTTGGCGTGGCCGGGCGCCACGAGCCGTCCGAGGGCGCCGATGACGAGGCCGCCGAGGACCCAGGAGACCAGCAGGCCGAGCACCATAGACCAAGCGTAGGCCCGATGCCTCGCTGCCGGGGAGTCAGCGTTCACCCGGGGCCGTTCGCGTCGATGACGTCGACACCCGGGACGGGCACACCGCGCGAGCACCCGTCGCCCAGGTCCGGGCGTCACGTGGTGTCGGGCCCCTTTGGCATCGAGCACGCCCTGATCCCGCTGGAGCCCTCCAGCTCACAAGGCCATCGGGTGGCCGTCACGAGGTCGGGTGCTCGGCGAGGAGGCGTCGGAGCACGTCGTCTTGGGCGCCGAGGTGCACGATGACCCACAGCAAGGCGAGCTGGAGGAAGGTCTGGGAGACCCAGGAGACGAGCGTGACCGCGCTGTGGGAGG
>JAJYLA010000147.1 GCA_021788115.1 Actinomycetes bacterium
CTCGCGAATCCGGATGGCGTCACCGGTTCCAACACCGACATCAACCAGATCGAGATCTACACCCCGGACGTCTCCAACCCGGACGTCTCCAACCCCAATGCGCCTAACCCGGACGTGTCCAATCCGGATGTGTCAAACCCTGACGTCTCGAACCCCGACGTCTCGAACCCCGACGTCTCCAACCCCGACATCTCCAACCTCGCGGTGTCCAACCCCGACGTGTCGAACTCGAACGTGGCGAACCCCGATGTCTCCAACCCCGACGTGTCGAACCCGGACGTGTCCAACCAGTCGGTCTCGGACGCGACGTACGTGGTCGAGAACACCGGCAACACGTCGGCGTCGTACCACGTCAAGCTGGTGGGCAGCGCGCCCGCGAGTGCGCATCTGCAGCTGATCGTCTCGACGACCTACCAGACGCCGATCAGCGTCAACTGCCAGCTTCTGCAACAGCAGCAGAACAGCGTGGTCGCCAACATCGTCAATCCGGTCATCGAGGATGCCTCCAACCTGACCGACCCCGACATCACGGACCCCAGCGCGTCCAACGCCACGTTCTACCTCCGGCCCGGCGAGACGGCGCTGGTCACCCTGCGCGGCACCGTGGACACGACGACGATGCGGAACGTGGTCACCCAGGTGGTCCCGGTCCTGATCCCGCACGCCTCGCTCACCTACGCCGCGCCGCTGTTCGTCACGATCAGCGCGCTCCCCGACGCCACCTTCGGGAGCCCGTACAGCCAGACCCTGGCCGCGATCGGCGGCACCGCCCCGTACACCTGGGGGATCGTCTCCGGCTCGCTGCCCGCCGGCCTCGCCCTCGATGCCGGCACCGGGCAGATCAGCGGCACGCCCACATCGCCGGGAAGCTCGAGCTTCACGGTGCAGGTCACCGATTCCGGCTCTCCGGTCGGCTCGACCACGAGAAGCCTGACCCTCACCGCCGATAAGAGCCCGACGACGACCGCTGTAGCCTCCTCTGCAAACCCGTCGGCGACCGGGCAGCCGGTGACGTTCACGGTGACCGTTGCGGCGACGGCGCCGGCGCAAGGGACGCCCACCGGCACGGTGACGTTGTCGGACGGCTCCACGGCGCTCGCAACCGCGGCCCTTGCCGGCGGCGCCGCTTCCTTCGGGCCGTTCACCCCGGGCGTCGGGACACACCCCATCACCGCGCGGTACGGCGGCGACGCCGACTTCCTGCTCGGTGTGTCGCCGGTTTTGAATCAGGTCGTCAACAAGGCCGCCACCGCGACAGCCCTCGGCGTGTCGCCTAACCCGTCGGTCGTCGGCCAGACCCTCACCCTGGTCGCGGGCGTGACCGTGATCTCACCCGGGTCCGGTTCCCCCACCGGCACCGTCACCTTCACCGACGGCTCGGCGCTCCTCGGTACGGCGCCGCTGGTGGCCGGGCAGGCGTCGCTCAACGTGGTTGCGCCGAGCGCAGGGGCGCAGCCGATCGTCGCGAGCTATGGCGGCGACGCGAGCTTCGCCGCCAGCACCTCGAACTCGGTCGCGGAGACCGTGGACAGGGCCGCTTCGGCGACCACGCTCGCGGTCTCGCCGGACCCCTCAACGGCCGGCCAGACGGTGACCTTCACCGCGGCGGTCAGCGCGGTGGCGCCGGGGGCGGGGACGCCGACCGGGGCGGTGGCGTTCCGCGACGGTGCCACGCTGCTGGCCACGGTCCCGCTCGTCGGCGGGCAGGCCTCGTTCGTCACCTCGACGCTGGCCGCCGGGAGTCACTCGATCACGGCGGCGTACGGAGGGGACGGGAACTTCCTCCCCAGCTCCTCGGGCGCCGTGATCCAGGCCGTCACCTACACGTTCACGGGGTTCCTGTCGCCACTGACCGCGGCCGGCACGATCTCGAGCCCGACGGTCTCCGGCTCGGCCAACCTCGGCAACGCGATCCCGATCAAGTGGCAGCTCCAAGACGGCGCCGGGAACTACGTCACCAGCCTGGCCACCACGCGGTCGCTGGTCGCCGTGCTGAACGTCGGCTGCCCGGGCACGCCGGGCACCCAGTCGGTCGTGCTCTACGCGCCGACCAGCGGGGCGACCGGCGGCAGCACGTTCCGCTACGACTCGAGCAACAACCAGTTCATCTTCAACTGGGATACGGGCTCGGTCAGCGGCACGGGGGCGGGGTGCTATACGGTCGTGCTGCAGCTCGCCGACGGCAGTGCCGCCAAGGCGACGATCGTCCAGCTGCAGTAGGTGCGGTGATGAGGGTCCCGGGCGCCGCCGAAACCGGTGATCGGAGACCTGGCTCTCAGTGAGCGCCGAGGCGACGGCGGGCGTCCGCGACCAGGGGGTCCGCGGCGCCGTTTCCCCGCATCGCCAGGAACACCCTGAAGGAATCGGCGGCGGCGGGGCTCCCGAGCCCGGCCTGGGCGCGCGCCAGGTAGTACTCGGCCGGCGGGAAGTACCGGTAGCTCGGTACGTCGTCGAGGAAGATGGCGGTGGCCTCGCCGCGCCGCCTGACGCAGGCGTCGAGTTCGGTGTCGGCCTCGGTAAAGGCGCCGAGCTCCAAGTACGCCCGGCCGAGATCGAGGCGCCCGAGCCAGGTGTCGGCGATCCCCTTGGCGGCCTCGAACTCCTGGACCGCCTCGCGCGGCTGGCCCCGCCGCAGCTCGACCTCGCCCTGGATCAGGTGGGCGTACGCCTGCGGGTCGGGCTCCAGGCGGGAGGCGAGCTCGTGCGCGATCTCCAGCGCGCGCGCCTCACGGTCCGCCTCCAGGTAGACGCGGGCGGCGGGGACCAACACGTTCTCCCCCGTGCTCGCGGCCACCGCGCGCTCGGCGGTCGCGACCGCCGCCGCGGTCTCGCCGGACGCGAGCTGTGCGCTCGCCAGCGCGGCCATCTTGACGGCCGCGGCCTCAGCTCTCTTGTCCCCGAGGTCGGCAACGATCCCCTTGGTGAGGATCGGCACCGCGTCCTTGGCTCTCCCCTCGAACAACTCGAGATCGGCGAGGCCGATCGACGCGAGGGAGGCTCCGCGAGCGCTCACGGTCGCGAGCTTGCCCCAGCTGGTCGCCGCTTCATCCCCTCGCGCCGGTGGCGAGCTGCGAGAGCGCCAGGGCCACGTACGCCTTCGCGTACGACGGGTTGAGGCCGAGGACCGTGCGGGCCTCCCGGATCGCCGTCGGAAAGTCGCCGGCGTACATGGCGTACAGCGCGACGTTGTCGCGTTGCAGGACGTTCTTCGGGTAGATCTCGATCGCCTTCCGCCCCTCCTCCAGCGCGCTCGCCATCTCCCGCCGGTAGAAGTGCGCGAGGGCGAGGTTTGCAATCCCGGCGGTGTCGGCGGGGTAGAGTCGGACCAGTTGGTGGAACTCGTCGAGGGCCTTGCCCGGCTCGCGCATGACCAGGTAGTAGGCGCCGCGCGTGCGGTACTTCTCGCGCTCGCTCATCCCGTCGATGTGCGCCATCGCCTTCTCGAACGCCGTCTTCGCCTCGTCCTTGCGCCCCTCGTTGCTGTACACGACCGCCAGCCCCGCCCAGGCGCGGCCTAGCGAAGGGTCGATCTCGACGGCACGCGAGTAGTGTCGTATCGCGTCATCCCACTTGGCGTCCCACTGGAACTGCTGCGCCATGGCGTACTCGTGGGCGGCGTCCAGGGAGTTGGCGGAAAAGGTCTCGGCGGCCGCGATCTGGGTTGACTCGGGCGTGGTGTCACCGAGGGCGCCGCGCACCCGAGCGGCGAGCCTCGCGGTCGCGGCGAGCGCTTTGTCCTTGGCGTCGAAAGCCACATCGGAAGAGGTGATCGCCTTTCCCGTGACGCCGTCGATCGCCCGCACGGAGACGACGTAGTCGCCTCCCCGGCGGTCGATGGAGCCCACGGTGACGACGTCGATCCCCTCGCGGAGGGCAACCAGCCGCGCCAGCCCCTCGGTGAGGCCGGTCGCCCCGGGCCGCAGCTGCGCGGCCACCCTTTCGGCCTGGGCGCGGCTGTAGGTGGTGATGAACGGCGCCCCTTCCAGGGATACGCCGAACGCCGGCTCGAGTGTGCCGTCGAAGACCGGATCGCCGGTGGTGTTCTCGAAGTCGGCCACCAGCACCGACACCGGCTTGCGTGCGGCGGCCGCCGCCGGTGTCCTCGACCGCGCCACCAACCAGCCGGCCAGCACCAGCAGGCCCGCCGCCGCCGCGACGCCGAGACGGCCGAGCAGGCGGCTCCTCCGCTTCATCACGTAGAGGATGGAGGTGCTGGCCTTGCCCGCTTCGAGGTCGCCGAGGATCTCGCTGACCGACTGGTAGCGGGCGGCGGGGTCCGTGGCCATGCAGCGCTCGAGGATCTTGCGCAGGTGGGGGGGGAAGTCGGGGTTGGCCTCGGAAACCGGGCGCGGCGGCCGATGCAGGCGCTGGATCATGACCTGATACGCCGTGCCCGTGCTGAACGGCACCTTGCCCGTCGCCATCTCGTAGAGGATGATCCCCAGCGAGTAGATGTCCGAGCGGTGGTCGGCCTCCTCGCCCCTGACCTGCTCGGGGGACATGTAGAACGGCGTGCCCAGGAGCGCCCCGGTCTGCGTCATCCCGCTCGTGCCCAGCGACTTGGCGAGACCGAAGTCGGTCAGGTACACATTTCCGCCGCGGTCGAGCATGACGTTCTCGGGCTTCAGATCCCGGTGGACCACGCCCTGCTCGTGGGCGGCCTCGAGGCCGAGGCACACCTGGCGGAAGAGGTCGACGGTGCGCTCGATCGGGAGTTGCCCCACCCGCTTGATCAGCGACGCGAGGTCCTCGCCGTCCACGAACTGCATGGTGACGAACTTGACCCCCGCGCTCTCCCCGAGGTCGAACACGCGCAAGACGTGCTTGTTCGTGACGACACTCGAGAGCTGGATCTCCCGCTTGAACCGCTCGAGGGTCGCCGCATCCTCCGCGAACTCCGGGCGGATGACCTTGAGCGCCACGTCGCGGTCCAGCTCGCGGTCGTGGACGAGGTAGACGGCTCCCATCCCCCCGCGGCCGAGCAACCGGAGCACGGCGTAGCGCCGTCCGATCTCGAACCCCTCGGGAAGTGTTGGCGATTCGGAGGCCCCGATCTGAGGTCGCCCGGCTCCGGTGTTCGGGCTCGTTCCGGGCCCCGGGAGCATGGTCGGGTCGGCGCTGGGCAAGAGGGTCGCGTCGGAGTCGGGCGCCGGCGGCCCGGTGGCGCCGAAGCGGCTCGAGCAGAAGAGGCACACCCCCGCCCCGTCCGGGTTCGGGGTCTGGCAATTGGGGCAGATCATAGCCTCACGGGCGGGCCGGGTTCGTCTCTGCGGGCACGACCCGACGCGCGCCCGGCCGCCCCTCCCCCAGGAGGGCACTCTTCCAGGCGTTGAGTCGCTTGCGCGCCACCCTGGTCAGCCTCCATGCCTGACTACCGGTCGTCAACGTGGCGTCGCTGCGGATAATTCCGGGGCATCCCCAACGCGGCGATGACTCTCGCCGACCGGCGGCGGCGCCCGGCGCGTCAGCTCGAGGGACGGATGTTCTGGTTCAACCGGAACAGGTTCGTGGGGTCGTACCTCCCCTTGATCCTCGCCAGCCGCTCGTAGTTCCCCCCGAACGTCGCCCGGATGCGCTCGTCGCCCTCCTCCATCAGGAAGTTCACGTACGCGCCTCCCGAGGAGTAAGGGTGGAGCGCCGACCAGTAGTCGCGCACCCAGCCGACGTTCTTCGCCGTGTCGGCCGGGTCCGGGTACATCGCCGCGAGGACGTGCACGTACTTCGCGTCGCGGTAGAAGTAGGCCGTGGCGTCCTTCGCGACGCGGTTGGCCGCACCGCTCACCGGGTAGATGTGCACGACCGAGTTGACCGTGGGCACCCCGGGCCCGTACTTGAGGTGGGCCTCGATCGCCTCGTCCGAGAGCTCGTCGACGAAGTCGGCCTTCCAGTAGTTCTGCAGCCCTTCCGGGACGAGCGGGTCGAACATGCTCTGCAGCGCCGGGAAGGGGATGGGGCCGAACAGGTCCACGGCCGGCGGCCCGAAGCTGCGCAGCGCGGCGACCACCTCGCCGGTTTTGGCGTGGGGGCCCGTGTACGCCGCCACCACACCGCACATCGTCGTGTTGTGCAGTTCGGCCGGGAAGTGTGGCCCCGGCGGCACCTTGAGGAACGCGAAAAAACCGCTGAAGTCGTCGGGCGCGGAGTTCATGAAGTCGCGGTAGAGGCGCATCGCCTCCCGCGCCTTGGCCAGCGGCCAGAGGAACGGCCCGCCCATGACCGTGCTGACCGGATGGAGCCTGAACTCGAACGAGGTCACGACGCCGAAGTTTCCGCCCCCGCCGCGGAGCGCCCAGAACAGATCGGGTTCCGTCTGGGCGCTCGCGCTCACGAACCGGCCGTCGGCGAGCACGACGTCGGCCGAGACGAGGTTGTCACAGGAGAGCCCGTACCTCCGCGTCAGGTGGCCGATCCCGCCGCCGAGCGTCAGCCCGGCGACCCCGGTCGTCGAGATGATCCCGCCGGGTGCGGCGAGGCCGAACGCGTGCGTCGCGTGATCCAGGTCGCCCCACGTGCACCCGCCCTCGGCGCGCGCGGTGCGCCTCTCCGGGTCGACGCGGATCCCCTTCATCGCGGAGAGGTCCACGACCACCCCGCCGTCGCAGACCGCGTGGCCGGCGACGTTGTGGCTCCCGCCCCGGATCGCGACCGGGAGCCCCTGCCCGCGCGCGAAGTCGACGGCGGCGATCACGTCGGCCACCCCCGCGCAGCGTGCGATCAGCGCCGGCCTGCGGTCGATCATTCCGTTCCAGACCTTGCGCGCCTCGTCGTAGCCGGGGTCGTTCGGCCGGATCAGCTTCCCCCGCAGGTGCGCCCTGAACGTCGACAAGGCCCCCTCGTCGAGGGCCGAACTCCTCGTCGTGTTTTGCGGCATGGTACTCAAACGCCACCTCCT
>JAJYLA010000148.1 GCA_021788115.1 Actinomycetes bacterium
CTGCCCGCCGCTGCCCGCCGCTGCCCGCCGCTGCCCGCCGCTGCCCGCCCCTGCCGGCGCCCCTACCATGGCGGCATGCCCCTCGCCACCCCCATCGCCGCCTCGCCCGAGCAGCTCGCGCAGGTCCGCTACAACGCGGACGGCCTCGTCGCCGCCGTCGTCCAGGACCACGCCAGCCGCGCGGTGCTGATGATGGCATGGATGAACGCCGACACCCTGGCGGAGACCCTCGAGACGGGGCGCACCGTCTTCTGGTCGCGCAGCCGCCAGGAGCGCTGGCGCAAGGGCGACACCTCCGGCGACCGCCAGTGGGTTCGCGACGCGTACTACGACTGCGACGGCGACGCCCTGCTCTTCCTGGTCGAGCAGGAGGGCGCCGGCGCCTGCCACACCGGCGAGCGCAGCTGCTTCTACCGCCCGTTCGGCCCTGACCCGGACCCTGCACCCCGGTGACCAGGCCGTCGCGCGAGCAGTTCGTGTCCTGGGCGCGCCGCTACACGGTCGTGCCGGTCTGGCGGGAGCTGCTCGCGGACCTGACCACGCCGGTGGCAGCCTTCGCCCGTCTCACCGCCGGCGACCCCGGTGATCGGGCGTTCCTGCTCGAGTCCGTCGAGCACACCCAGCGGTGGGGGCGATGGTCGTTCATCGGCAGGAGGCCCTCGGCGACGATCGTGGCCCGGGGCGGGCGCATCACCGTGGAGGGCGTCCTGCCCGACGGCGTGCCCATCGACCACGGGGTGCTCGCCGCTCTGGAGGCGGTCCTCGGCGCCTACCGCTCGCCCGTGGTCGAGGAGCTGCCGCCGCTGCAGGGAGGCATCGTCGGCTATCTCGGCTACGACGTGGTGCGCGAGATCGAACGGCTCCCCGACGCGCCGCCCGACGAGGCCGGCTATCCCGACGCCGTGCTGTCGGTGGTCGGTGAGCTGGCCGCCTACGACTACTGGCGCCAGCGGGTCACCCTCGTCGAAGCCGTCCCGGTGCCGCGCGACGCGGCCGGCGACGAGCGCGCCCTCGACGCCCTCTACGACGCCGCCGTCGCCCGTCTCGACGGCCTGGCTGCCGACGGCGCACGCCCCCTCGGGGAGCCCCTCGTCGTCCCCCCCGAGCGCGACGACGAGCTTCCCGCCACCCGCCGGCGGACGTCGCCCGAGATGTACGCCGCGGCCGTCGAGGTCGCCAAGGAGCACATCCTCGCGGGCGACATCTTCCAGGTGGTGCTCTCGCAGCGGTTCGACCTCGACCTGGGCGCCGACCCCTTCGACGTGTACCGCGCCCTGCGGCAGGTGAACCCGAGCCCCTACATGTACTTTCTCCGGCACCCGGAGCTGTGCGTCGTCGGCTCGTCGCCCGAGCCTCTCGTGCAGCTCAGCGGCGGCCGCGTCGTCTCCCGGCCGATCGCCGGCACCCGCCGGCGCGGGCGCGACGACGAGCACGACCGGCGCCTGGCCGCGGAGCTGTCCGAGCACCCCAAGGAGCGGGCCGAGCACGTCATGCTCGTAGACCTCGCCCGAAACGACGTCGGCCGCGTCGTCGACTTCGGCACCGAGACGGTCGACGAGCTGATGACACTCGAGCGCTACAGCCACGTCATGCATCTCACCTCCCAGGTGTCGGGCCGGCTGCGCGCAGGTCTCGGCCCCATCGACGTGCTGAGGGCGACGCTCCCCGCCGGCACCGTGTCGGGCGCGCCCAAGGTCCGGGCGATGCAGATCATCGACCGGCTGGAGCCGGCCCGGCGCGGCCCCTATGCCGGGGTCATCGGCTACTTCGATTTCTCCGGCAACCTGGACACGGCCATCGCGATCCGCACCATGCTCGTCGCCCCCGACGGCAGCGCCAGCGTGCAGGCCGGCGCCGGCATCGTCGCCGACAGCGACCCCGCCGACGAGGACCTCGAATGCCGCAACAAGGCGGCGGCGCTTCTCGCCGCCGTGCCCGCCGCCCGCCGCATGACCGGCGCCCGCCGCCGCAGCGAGGCGGTCGCCGATGCCTGAAACCTACGCGGCGTGGGTCGCTCGTGACGTGATCGCCGCGACGGGACCCGACGCGCCGGCGTACTTGCAGGGCCAGCTCAGCCAGGACGTGTCGGGCATGGCCGGCGGGGACAGCACCTGGTCGTGGGTGCTCGCCCCCACGGGAAAAATCGACGCCCTCGTGCGCGTCACGCTCGCCGCGGACACCTGGATCCTCGACACGGACGCCGGCTGGGGTGACGCGCTGCTCGCCAGGCTCAACCGGTTCAGGCTCCGCAGCAAGGTCGACTTCGAGTCCACCGGCTGGCGGGTCCTCGGGCTCCGCGGGCCCGCAGCGATGGGCGCCGCCTCGCCGGGCGGGGGCACCGTAGCCGTCGCGGATGCGTCGTGGCCGGGCTGGCCGGGCGTCGACCTCATCGGGCCGGATCCGGCGCCCCCCGGCCGGTGGCGCATTGCGGAGGCGGTCGAGTACGAGGCGGACCGGATCGCGGCGGGCGTGCCCCGCATGGGTGCGGAGCTGACGGACAAGACGATCCCCGCGGAGACGGGCCTGGTGGCGCGAACGGTCAGCTTCACGAAGGGGTGCTACACCGGCCAGGAGCTGGTTGCCCGCGTCGACTCGCGCGGCTCCAACGTTCCCCGCCACCTCTGCCGGGTCGCGGCGGGCGGACCGGTTGAGGTGGGCGACGAGCTGTGGATCGAGGGGCGGGCGGTGGGGAGGGTGACGAGCGCGGCGCCGGCAGCCGCGGGCGGCTGGGTCGGGCTCGCGTACATCAGGCGGGGCGTCGAGATCCCCGCAGCAGTCCGAATCGGGGAAGGGGGGCCCGAGGCGGAGGTGCGGGAGCTGCCGTGACGAAGGGCCGCCGCCGCGGCGGATCCGCGCTCGCAGCCGCAGCCGCAGCCGCAGCCGCAGCCCTCTTGTCCGGTCTGGCGGGATGCGGCAGCGTCAA
This sequence comes from Actinomycetes bacterium, assembly GCA_021788115.1. Lineage (GTDB taxonomy): Bacteria > Actinomycetota > Acidimicrobiia > Acidimicrobiales > Palsa-688 > JAJYLA01. The sequence goes on from JAJYLA010000148.1 coordinate 2,924, forward strand.
GACCCTGTCTTTCCCCCCGGTTCCTTCGACCCACCCGTCGACGGGGGCAGCGGCCGCGGCGCTGCCGAACAACCTTCGCTCGGTGGTGGAGTCCCCCGTCGCCGGCGTGACCACGACCACCGCCATCGGGATCGGGCCGGGCCAGGCGACTCTGGAGGGCACGGTGCTCGGCCCGAGCGGCCCTGTCGTGGGGGCGACCGTCCAGGCCGAGCGCATCGTCGGTGACCGATCGTCGGTGACCGACACGACCACCGCGGCCGACGGCAGCTGGTCGATCCGGCAGGTCCTCGGGGGCCGCTACCGGGTGCGGGCGTGGCAGTCGCCGAGCCTGGCGCTGACGAGCCCGGCGATATTCTTCCTGGGGGGGGCGGACACAAAGACCCTGACGCTGAAGCTGGCGTCGTTCAGCGGGCCCCGCGTGTCGGCGGCGCTCGCCCCCTCGGTGCCGGTGGTCGGCGAGGTCGACAACCTGGTGGTCCAGGTCGCTGACCGGGTCGTCGACGCCCAGGGGCTGGTACGCGAGCAGCCTTCGGTGGGGGTGCGCGTCGCGCTCGCCGGGGGACCGTACTGGCTGGTGTACGGCGGCAGCGCGCTGAACACCGACGCCGGCGGGCAGGCGCTGTTCCAGGTCAGCTGCCGGGCGGCGGGGCGGGACCCGCTGAGCGCGGAGGTCGGGTCCGCGGCACCGGTCGCGCTGTCGGTTGCCGACTGCGCGCCGGCTCCGGCCCCCGCCATCCAGACCACGAGTCCAACCCGGTCCGGCTGATTGCTTAGGCTCGTGACGACGATGGCCACCTACCTGGACCGCATCCTCGCCGCGCACCGCGCCATGGCGCAGGCCGAGACCCGTGACCTCGACGAGCTCGCGCGCCGTGCCGCCGCGTGCGGACCGGTGCGCGGCTTCGAGGCGGCGCTGCGCTCGGGCGCCGAGCTCGGGGTCATCGCCGAGGTGAAGCGGGCCAGCCCGAGCAGGGGGTCGCTGGCCTCAGCCCTCGACCCGGCCGCCCTCGCCGGCGCCTACCAGGCCGGCGGGGCGTCGGCGCTGTCGGTGCTCACCGACGGGGAGTTCTTCTCCGGCTCGCCGTCGGACCTCGCCGCGGCGCGCGCCGCGACGGGGCTCCCGGTGCTGCGCAAGGACTTCACTGTGTGCCCGGCCGACGTCTACGACGCCCGGTGCATGGGGGCCGATGCTGTGTTGCTCATCGTCGCGGCGCTGTCCGACTCCGAGCTGGCGGAGTTGCTCGGCGCGGCGTCGTCGGTCGGGCTCGATGCCCTCGTCGAGGTGCACGACGAGGCTGAGGCGGAGCGGGCGCTGGCGGCGGGGGCCACACTCATCGGCGTCAACCAGCGGGATCTCGTCACCTTCGACGTCGACGGGGCGCGCGCCGAGCGGGTGGGCCGGGCGCTTCCCGCCGGCGTGACCCGGGTGGCCGAGTCGGGCGTCCGCGGTGCGGGGGACGCCCGGCGCCTGGCCGGCGCCGGCTACCACGCCGTGCTGGTGGGTGAGTCGCTGGTGACCGCGGCGGATCCCGCCGCGGTGCTGCGGGACCTGCGTGTGCCACGGTCGCAGGCGGTGGGGAACTGAATGTTCGTGAAGATCTGCGGGACGACCTCCGAGGACGACGCTCTGCTGGCGGTGGCGCTGGGCGCCGACGCCGTCGGTTTCGTGTTCGCCCCGTCGCCCCGCCAGATCGCCCCACAGGTGGCGGCCGACATCGTCAAGCGCCTCCCTTCCGAGGTCGTGACCGTCGGCGTGTTCCGCGATGCCGCCCCCCAGCGGGTCCTCGACATCGCTCAGCTGGCCGGGCTGCGGGCGGTGCAGCTGCACGGCAGGGAGCCGGCGGAGGACTCCCGGTGGCTGCGGTCCCGGGTCCCGATGGTGATCAAGGCGTTCCCCGCCGGCGACGCACACGTGCGCGCCGCCGCCGACTACCAGGCTGACGCGATCCTGCTCGACGCGCCGAATCCCGGATCCGGCCAGGTGTTCGACTGGGCCCTCGCCGGCGAGGTCCCCGCCGGTCAGCGGCTGCTGATCGCCGGCGGCCTCACGGTCGACAACGTCGCGGCGGCGATCGCCCAGGCGCACCCCTGGGGGGTGGACGTGGTGTCGGGGGTGGAGAGAAAGCCGGGGAGCAAGGACCCCATCAAGCTGCGTGAGTTCATCGCCGCTGCCCGCGCGGCCGGCGACGCTTCCGGCGACAGCGGCGAGTGGGGCGCGGGAGAAGGCCCCTACGACTGGGAGGAAAGCGTGTGACCGTGCCGGGTGCCGGGGGCGTTCGGATGGGGGAGCCGGGGACGGGTGGGCGTTTCGGCGAGTTCGGGGGGCGCTACCTGCCCGAGGCGCTGGTCCCCGCGTGCGTGGAGCTCGAGGCGGCGTTCCGGGCGGCCTGGGCGGACGACGGCTTCCGCGGCCGCCTGCGCGAGCTGCTCCGCTCCTACGCGGGACGCCCGACGCCGGTCACCGAGTGCCATCGCCTGTCGGAGGAGCTCGGCGTGCGGGTCCTGCTCAAGCGGGAGGACCTCACCCACACCGGCTCCCACAAGATCAACAACGTCCTGGGCCAGGGGCTGCTCACCCTCGAGATGGGCAAGACGCGCCTCCTCGCGGAGACCGGCGCCGGCCAGCACGGGGTGGCCACGGCTACCGCGGCGGCGCTGTTCGGGCTGGAGTGCGTCGTGTACATGGGGGAGGTGGACACCGAGCGGCAGTCGCTCAACGTGTTCCGCATGCAGCTGCTCGGCGCGGAGGTGCGCCCCGTGCAGAGCGGCAGCCGCACCTTGAAGGACGCCGTCAACGAGGCCCTGCGGGACTGGGTGGCCACGGTGGAGACCACCCACTACTGCCTCGGCTCTGTCATGGGCCCCCACCCGTACCCGTGGATGGTCCGCGAGTTGCAGCGGGTGATCGGCGACGAGGCCCGCGAGCAGTGCCGCGGGATCCTCGGGGGCGCCGATCCCGACGTCGTCGTCGCCTGCGTCGGGGGAGGTTCGAACGCCGCCGGTACCTTCGCCGGCTTCGTGGAAACGCCGGCGCGCCTCGTCGGTGTCGAGGCCGAGGGCGGGTCCGCGATCGGCCGCGGCATCCCCGGGGTCCTTCACGGCATGCGCTCCTACCTCCTGCAGGACGAGTGGGGGCAGATCCTCGAGGCCGAGTCGATCTCGGCGGGGCTCGACTACCCGGGGATCGGCCCCGAGCACGCGTACCTCGCCGGCGCCGGCCGGGCGTCGTACACCACGGCCGGCGACGCCGAGGTGCTCGACGCCCTGCAGTTGCTCTCCCGGACTGAGGGCATCATCCCGGCGCTCGAGCCGGCCCACGCCGTCGCCTGGCTCGCCCGCGCCGCCCGCTCGGGCGAGGTGGCCGCAGGCTCGGTCGTGCTCGTGACCCTCTCGGGGCGCGGCGACAAGGACGCCGCCCAGGTGATGGAGGCCCTGCGGTGAGCGACCACGGCGCCGGCGGTGGCGCAGGCGCCGGCGGTGGCGCAGGCGCCGGCGGTGGCGCAGGCGCCGCGGTCGAGCCGGCGCTGAGGGCGGTCCGCGACGCCGGCCGCAAGATCCTCGTCACCTACGTCACCGGCGGCCTCGGCCCGGACTGGCTCGATTCGCTCCACGCCATGGTCGACGCCGGCGCCGACGCCGTGGAGGTCGGCATCCCCTTCTCCGATCCGGTGATGGACGGGCCCACAATCCAGGCGGCGTCCGTGCGGGCGCTTGCGGCGGGGACGACTCCGGCGGCGATCCTCGACGCCCTGCGCCGCGTCGATGTGCCCGTACCGCTCGTGGCGATGACCTACTACAACGTGGTGTTCCGGGCGGGACACCTCCGCTTCGCCCGGATGCTGGCCGGGGCGGGTGTCCGGGGAGCGATCATCCCGGACCTGCCTCTCGAGGAGTCGGGCGGCTGGGAGCGAGACGCCCAGTCGTCGGGGATCGAGCC
>JAJYLA010000149.1 GCA_021788115.1 Actinomycetes bacterium
CCTCCGCCCCGCCGGCTTCGGCCCGGCCGCCGTCGGTTCCCCTGCGCCCCCGGCCGCTCACGCCGTCGGTGCCGCGGCGGCCGGCGTGCTCGGCCGCCTCCACGTGGAGCGCCCGCAGGTGGACGAGCATCGAGGGAATGTCAATCCGCACCGGGCAGACCTCGTAGCACGCCCCGCAGAGCGACGATGCGAAGGGGAGCGAGGCGTTGTCCTCCACGCCGGTCAGCTGGGGGGAGAGGACCGCGCCGATCGGGCCGGCGTACGCGGAGCCGTAGGCGTGGCCCCCGGCCCGCTCGTACACCGGGCACACGTTGAGGCACGCCGAGCACCGGATGCAGTGCAGGGCGTCCCGGCCGGCGGGGTCGGCGAGCACGGCGGTCCGGCCGTTGTCGACGAGGATCACGTGAACGGACTGGGGGCCGTCGCCGGGGGTCACCCCCGTCCAGGTGGACGTGTACGGGTTCATGCGCTCGGCGGTCGAGCTGCGCGGCAGCAGCTGCAGGTACACCTCGAGGTCCTCCCACGTCGGCACCAGCTTCTCGATGCCCACCACCGAGATCAGGATCTCGGGCAGGGAGAGGCACATGCGACCGTTGCCCTCGGATTCAACGACGACCAGGGTGCCCGTCTCGGCGACGGCGAAGTTGGCGCTGCTTATGGCCACACGGGCGGAGAGGAACTTCTCCCGGAGGTAGGCGCGGGCCGCGCCCGCGAGATCCGCCGGGTCGTCGCTGAGCGAGGCGGGGACACCGGCCATGTGCTCGAGAAAGATCTGGCGGATCTCCGCCCGGTTGCGGTGTATCGCCGGTACCAGGAAGTGGGAAGGGAGGTCGCCTCCGAGCTGGACGATCAGCTCGGCGAGGTCGGTTTCCACTGCGGCGATGCCGGCCGACGCCAGCGCATCGTTGGTCCCGAGCTCCTGGGTGGTCATCGACTTGACCTTGACGACCTCATGGGCGCCGGTGGCGCAGACAAGGTCCACCACGAGGCGGTTCGCCTCCTCGGCGTCGCGTGCCCAGTGCACATGGCCGCCGGCGGCGGTGAAGGATTCCTCGAAGCGGAGCAGGAGGCCGTCGAGATGGGCCATCGTCGCAGCCTTGATGTCCCTGCCGGCCTGGCGCAGCTCCTCCCAGTCGGCCACTTCCGAAACGGCGGCGGCCCGCTTGGTGCGGATCGTCGTCGTCGCCCGCCGGAGGTTGGCGCGCAGCTGGGAGTCGCCGAGGGCCCGGCGCGCCGCGCGGGGGAAGGGCCCCGCCTGGCGCAGCTGACCGGAGGGGGACGCCACCGGTAGCGACGCCACCGGGACCCTGTTCCCCGCGGTCATCGGTGATCCTCCGTCGACGCCAGGATCTCCGCCATGTGAACCGCCTGGACCCCGGTTCGAAGCCGGGAAAGACCCCCGCCGATGTGCATCAGGCACGACACGTCGGCGGCGGTCACGTACTCGGCGCGGGTGCTCACGATCGACGTCATCTTGTCCGCCAGCATGGCCGTCGAGGTGTCGGCGTTCTTCAGGGAGAAGATCCCCCCGAACCCGCAGCACGTGTCAGCGTCCGGGAGGTCCACCAGGTCGATCCCCTCCACGCGGCGCAGGAGCTGCAGGTGCTGGTCTGCGGCGCCGAGCAGGCGCAGCGCGTGGCAGGCCGGGTGATAGGTGACCCGGTGCGGCCAGTAGGCGCCGACGTCGGGTGTCTCGCAGCGGTCCACGAGAAACTGGCCGAGCTCCCAGGTGCGCGCGGCGACCGCCTCGGCGCGGCGGGCGAGGTCCTCGTCTCCGGCGCGCCGGGCGACAACGGCCTGCTGGTGGCGCGCCGACGCTGTGCAGGACCCCGACGGGCTCACGATCGCCTCGTAGGGTTCGAACACCTCCACGTGGCGGCGGATGAGACCGAGGGCTTCCCGCTGGTAGCCGGCGTTGACGTGCATCTGGCCGCAGCACACCTGGCCGGCGGGGAACTCGACGTCGTGGCCGAGCCGGCGCAGCAGGGCCACCGTGGCCTTGGCCACCTCGGGGTACTCGGCGTCTACGAGGCATGTGACAAACAGGGCGACGCGCACTGAGCCGCCTTCCGCGGATCGAGGTGGTGGCAACCATACCCGGCCCGCGACGCCCGATTCTTTTTCTAGTAGAGACACGATAAACCAACCGGCTAGGCTCGGACGTGCCATGACCGCCGGCGGTGACACCAGCGAGGTCGGCGCTGCCGCCAGCACTCCCCATCGGCACCCACGCTCCGCGCTGAGGGCGGTCGCCGTCCCTCAGGAGCACGGCGGGTGGGGCTTGAGCGGCGAGCCGGTGCTGCTCGGCCTGCTCGTCGCCCCGAGCGTCGCCGGCGCCCTCCTCGGGGCCGCCGCCCTGGTCGCGTTCCTGGCCCGCACGCCGCTCAGGGTCGTGCTCGTCGACCGGCGGCGCAGCCGGCGCTTGCAGCGCACCGCCGTGGCGAGGCGGGTGGCCGCCGGGGAGGTCCTGGCTCTCGCTGCGCTGGTCGGCGTCGCCGGGCTGCGCTCCGGCCGGCCGTGGTGGGTGCCGCTGCTCGCCGCGGCGCCGCTCGTCGCGGTCCAGCTGTGGTTCGACATGCGCAGCCGCAGCAGGCGCCTGATCCCCGAGCTGTGCGGAGCCGTCGGCATCGCGTCGGTCGCCGCCGCGATCGCCCTCGCCGGCGGCGCCCGCTGGACGATCGCCTCCGGACTGTGGGGGGTGCTGGCCGCCCGGTCCGTGTCCGCCATACCGTTCGCCCGGACCGAGGTGCGGCGCTTGAAGGGCCACTCCGGTGGCATCCGCGACGTGGGACTCGCGCAGGCAGCGGCCCTCGCCGGAGTCGCCGCCGGGTGGGCCGCCGGGGCGGTGCCGGCTGCGGCCGCAGCCCTCGTGGCGGCGGTCGCCGCCTGTTCGCTGTGGCTGGTTCGCTGCCCTCCGCCCCCCACCAGGATCCTCGGCATCGCCCAGCTCCTCGTCGGGCTCGCCGTCGTCGGGGTCACCGCCGCGGCGATCCGTTTCTGACGGCTGCCTCGCGATCCGCTCTCGGGGCTCTGCTCCGCTCCGGTCGGGCTATGGTGCCGCCGTGGCGCACACGGTCGGGGTCCGACTTCGGTGATCCGGGCGACGGCGCCCATCCGGGTGTGCGACAACGGGGGGTGGACCGACACCTGGTTCGGCGGCCCCGGACGGGTGCTGAACGTCGCCGTGTCCCCGGGCGTCGAGGTCTCCATCCGCGCCGCGCGCGGCCCCGACGCCGTGACCGTCGTGGCCACGACGTTCGGAGACCGCTACGGCGTGACACCCGGAGCACCCCGCGTCGCCCGCCATCCCCTCCTCGAGGCGGCGATCGACGCCTTTCCGCCTCCAGCGGGCCTGCCCGTCGAGATCACCGTTCGCTCCGCCGTGCCGCCCGGCTGCGGCACGGGCACCTCCGCGGCCGTGGCGGTGTCCCTCCTCGGGGCGCTGATGGCCGCGCGCGGCGAGAAGCCGTCGCCGCTCGAGGTCGCCCGCGAAGCCCACCGCCTGGAGGTGGAGCGCCTGGGGGTCGAAAGCGGCGTGCAGGACCAGCTGTGCGCTGCCTTCGGCGGCATCAACTACCTCGAGATCGAGCCCTACCCCGAAGCGACCGTCCACCCGCTGCCCCCCTGGCCCGACCTGGGCCCGCTGCTCACGCTGGTCTACCTCGGACGGGGACACGACTCCTCCGGGGTGCACCGAGAGGTCATCGAGGGGGTTCGGGGCCGCGTGCCGGCCGGGTTTTCGCGTCTGCGCGAGGCGGCCGCCGCCGCCCGAGACGCCGTCGTGGCCCGAGACCTGCGGGCCTTCGGGGAAGCGATGACCGCGAACACCGGCGCCCAGGCCGCCCTCCACCCCTCCCTCGTGGGCCCCGACGCGAGGCGGGTGATCGCCCTCGCCGCCGGGCACGGGGCCCTCGGGTGGAAGGTCAACGGCGCAGGCGGCGACGGCGGATCGATAACCGTGCTGAGCGCCACGGCCGCCGCCAAGAGAGAAGTCGACCGGCTGGTGGCGGCGACCGACGCGGCGTACCGGGTGATCCCCATCGACCTCAGCCCCCTCGGGCTGCACGTGCGGGGCACGCTCCGGCCGGCCGGCGGTCCCGTCGCGGAGGCAGGAAGCTAGCAGCGCCCGGCGGGCAGGGCCGGGGATCGGCGGGACGCTCAGACCGTCAGGACGATCTTGCCGACCATGCCGCCGGCCGCCATGCGCTCGAACCCCTTGCGCGCCTCGCCGAGCGACAGCGTGGTGTCGATCACCGGCCGGACACCGGTGGTGACAAGGAAGTCGACGAGGCCCCGCAACTGGTGCACCGTTCCCATCGTCGAGCCGGCGACGTCGATCTGCTGGAAGAAGACCCGGGCGAGCTCGAGGGGGGCGGTCCGCCCGCTGGTCGCGCCGCACACGACGACGCGGCCCCCCGGGCGCGTCGACCGGAGGGAGTGCTCGAGGGTGGCCTCTCCGACGCTCTCGATGACCGCGTCCACCCGGGCGGGCAGGCGGGCGCCCGCCTCGAACACCGCGTGGGCGCCCAGCTCCAGCGCGCGTGCCCGCTTCTGTTCGCTGCGGCTGGTCGCCCACACCCGGTAGCCCGCGGCGTGCGCCATCCTGATCGCTGCCGTGGCGACCCCGCCGCCGGCGCCCTGCACGAGCACGGTGTCGCCGGGCATCAGCCCGGAGCGGCTGAAGAGCATCTTGTAGGCGGTGAGCCATGCCGTCGGCAGGCACGCCGCCTCCTCGAACGACAGCTCCGCCGGCTTGGCCACCAGGTTCCGGCGCGGCACGGCGACGTGCTCGGCGAACGTGCCGCTGTATTTCTCCGACAGCAGCGTGCGGCGCGGATCGAAGGTCTCGTCGCCGGCGACCGCGTCGGGATCGGCGACGACGGCGTGCACGATCACGTCGCGGCCGTCCTCGTCCACGCCGGCGGCGTCGCAGCCGAGGATCATCGGGGTCTGCTCCGCGGACAGCCCCACCCCGCGAAGCGACCAGACGTCGTGGTGGTTGAGCGAGGCGGCGCGCACGTCGACCCGGACCCACCCCGCAGGCACCTCCGGGGCGGGGCGCTCGCCGACCTCGAGCGCGGACAGGGGGTCGTCGGGAGACACACGGGCGGCGTAGGCGGCGAGCATGCGCCGACGTTACCCCGCCGGCCGGGAGCCGCCCGGCCCGCGACCGCCGGCCGGCGAGACGGTGCCCGAACACGAGGGAGGGGCAACATGGCCGGACCGGTGCCTCCGGTCGACTGCCTGGTGCTCGGCGAGCCCCCGCACCGGGCCGCCCACGGGTGCACGCGGTGGCGGGCGCGGTGCGCGGGCTTCGCCCGGATCGGCATGGAGTACGGCCGCCGCTACGGCGCCACGTGACGCTCGCCTACCCCGACACCTCGCTCGCATACCTCGAGAAGCGTCCGGCATCGGCATGCGCGCCGGCCCCGGGCGCGTTCCCTACAATTACGCCCATGAGTGACGACCCCGAGGCGGGGACACCGGGAGTGGACGATACAGCGGCCTTCCAGCGCTTCTACTCCGACGGCCAATCCGGCCGGGGGGGCGATCACGGTCTGCTGTACCGCCTGCTCATCGGGTGGTGGCGAGACCGGCGCTAGCGCGTCCACACTGGTGCCGCAGCGCGCCGGGCCCCACGGCCGGGTGCCGGTGACACGGCGGTGCGCCATCTAGGGACCGACGAGCCGGCGACCCACCGCTCCGGCGCCGTCGGCAGCAGGCGTCGCCGCCGGCTCGGTGTCCGCCCAGACGGTGATGGCCTCGGGGGGAAGGTCGATCCTGCAGAGCTCGCCGACCTCCCAGCGGTGCCGGCCCACCGCCCGCGCCCGCAGGAGCAGACCCCCGTTGCCGGCGCGCAGCTCGAGCGTCGTCGCCGCCCCGAGGTCGGCGACGTCGACGACCTGGGCCGGGTGTGCCCCGCCTTCGCCGACAGCGATGTGCTCGGGGTGGATGCACCAGCGCACCGGCGATCCCGGCGCCATGCCCGTGGCGACCGGCAGGCGGACCCCGCCGGCCACAAGTGTGCCGCCGTTGCCGACGCGGCCGGGAAGCACGTTGGCGACGCCGAGCAGCCGGGCGACGTCGGCCGACGCCGGGTGCTCGTGCAGCTCCGCCGGCGAGCCGGCCTGGACGAGGCGGCCGTCGACGAGCACCAGGATCTCCTCGGCGAGGAGGGCGGCCTCCTCCGGATCGTGGGTGACCGTCACGCTGGAGAGGCCGCCCCGAAGCTGCAGCCTGCGCAGCTCGTGGCGCAACTCGGCCCGGACGGGGGCGTCGAGCGCCGAGAACGGCTCGTCGAGCAGCAGCAGGCGGGGGGCGCGGGCGAGCGCCTGGGCGAGGCAGACCCGCTGGCGCTGGCCGCCCGACAGCTCGCCGGGCAGCCGGTCGACGAGGTGGCCGAGGCGGAAGGTGTCGAGCCAGTAGGCGCCGAGGCCCTCGTCAGCGCCGACCCCGAAGCGCACCTGCGACCAGACGTCGAGGTGGGGCAGGAGGCTGTAGCCCTGCGGCACGTAGCCCACGGAGCGGTCCTCCACTGCGGTGGCGCTGACCAGCTGCGACCCGTACCAGACCTGCCCTGCCTCGGGGCCGAGCAGGCCGGCGAGGGCCCGCAGGGTGAGGGACTTGCCCGAACCCGAGGGGCCGAGGATCGCCACCCGGGGGCTCGCGGCCTGGTAGCGGGCCTGAACACGGAACGTCCCCGCCCGCACGTCGAGGTCGAAGCGGACCACCGCCGGCGGCCGGGCGCGCGGCACGGCGGGCGCGGGCAGCGCCCGCCCGGCCCGCCGGCGCGGCCACCGGAC
>JAJYLA010000150.1 GCA_021788115.1 Actinomycetes bacterium
CCGGAAGCGCACGATACAGACCCCAGCGTGGCGTTCGGGGGGTTGTAGGAGTTCGACGGGAGTGGAGCTTCAGTGGCGGTCCAAGCACCGGAGCTGAGTGTCTCGATGAGTCCAGCCTGGGCTCCCGTCGAGGTGTCGTACTGCCCGACAGCCACGCAGGACGACGTGCTGGCGCACGACAGGGCGGTCAGGTTCGGGCTCGGAGTGCTTGTATTGGCGTCGCTGGGCAGGGAAGCGACGCTTGCGCTCCACCCTCCCGTGCTCAGCGTCTCGATCAGCCCCTGCATGCCGCCGCTGCCGGGCTCCACCCGACCGACCGCCACGCACGAGCCGGCGGAGGGGCAGACCACCGACGGCAGGGTCACGAAGGAGGTGGCGGTGTCAGTGCCGGGCAGGGGCGCCTCCTGCACCGACCATCCGGACGAGCCCAGCACCTCGATGAGGCCCGAGTAGCCACCGCCGCTGTTGGTGTAGTTGCCCACCGCCACGCAGCTTGCGGCCTGGGGACAGGACACCGAGTCCAATGACAAGCTCGGGTTGGCGGGGTACAGGTCCGTCGGCATGGGGAGGGTGGCGCGGCTCCAGCTGCCTCCCGAGAGGATCTCGGCCAAGGCGGCAATCCCGGAGCTGGTGTAGCTGCCCACGGCCACGCAGGACGAGCTGGTAGGGCAGCTGACGGCCGCCAAGGATACGCCGGCGGCGCCGGAGGGCAGGGGGGCCTCGGTGGCCGACCAGACGCCGTTGCTGAGCGTTTCCAGCACGCCCTCGTCTCCAGCCGAGGTCATGTAGATGCCCACCGCCACGCAGGATGAGGTGCCCGTGCCCGGGCAGTCGATCGCGTCCAGGCTTACCTGGGCGGGACTGGAGGCGTTGGCGGGCAGGGGGGCCTCGACGGCCGACCAGGTTCCGCTGGCGAGCGTGTCGATCAAGCCCTCGGTACCGGCGGTGGACGCGTAGTAGCCGACGGCCGCGCAGCCGCCCGCCGCCGGGCAGGAGACCGCCTCTAGCTGGGCGGTGGAGTTGGTGCCCGCTCCGGTGGCGTTGGCCGGGACGGCCGCGGTGGCGGTCGTCCACGAGCCGGCCGTCTGAGTCTCGATGAGGCCGGGGGAGGTGGTCTGCGAGGAGTTGTACTCGCCGACTGCCACGCACGACCCCGTGGCGGGGCATGTGACGTCGTTGATTTGGGTGTCGGCCGGGTTGTACGAACCCGCCGGGGCTTCCGTGGCGGTCCAGGAGGTGGCCGCGCCTGAGACTGTCGCTGAGTCGGTCACGGTCGCGGAAGCGCCGCCGATGTCGGTGATGACCACTGTGACCGTGTAGGTGCCCCCTGCTGCGTAGGTGCGGGTCCCGTTGACGTCGAAGCTGCCCGCCGTGTTGGCGGCCACGACGGTGCCGGCGGTGGCAGCGCTGCCGTCGCCCCAGTTGATGCTCGCCGTGAAGTCCGATGTGGGGGCGGCCATGTTGGCGTCTCTGAAGCTGGCGACCTGACCGGAGAAGGCCTGGCCGGCTGCGGCGGAGATGGTGATGCTCGAGCCGGTCAGAGCGGCGTCGGCCACGGTGATGCCGTCTGTGGTACCGCCCGACGATTTGGTGGCAGCAACCTCGGTGACCGTGACCGTGATCTTGTAGGCGCCGTCTTCGGCGTAGGTGTGGGTGCCGGTCACGTCGAAGCTGCCCGTCGCTCCTGACGAGATGGCCCCGGATGTCGGCGAAGAGCCGTCTCCCCAGTCGATGGTGGCGACGAAGTCGGATGGGGAGGTGAGCGACGAGTTGGAGTCGGAGAATGTCGCCACCCCCCCTTGGAACGACGCGGCTTCCGTTGAGGCAAGTGGAGCGGCCGAGGTCACCGAAACCGTGTCGCCGGGTGCGGACGGGCCGCTCGGGCCGACCGCCAGAGCCCAAGGATCGTCGAGGCCCGTGGAGGAGCCGGTGACCACGTCGACCGGGGTCGGCGATCCAGAGGATGCCAGCTGGCTCAGCCCGAACTCCACCACCGAGGGCGGGTTACTCGAGTAGTTGGCCTCGTTGACGACCCACAGGTTGCCGCCGCTGTCGAAGCCCAAGCCGTTGGGCTGGACGAGGCTGCCGGCGATCGAGGACAAGACCACCGTCGGAGCGGGCGACCCAGAGGACGTCAGTTCGCTCGGGGTGTACTCCACCACCGTGTTGCCGTCGTGGTTCGCCACCCAGAGATCACCGGAGTTGTCGAAGGTCAGCCTTGCCGGTCCCGAAAGGCTCCCGCCGCTCGCCGATATCACGACGGTCGGCGTCGGCGATCCAGACGACACCAGCTGGCCGGGCGTGTACTCCGAAACCGTGCCGAGTCCGAAGCTGTCCACCCACAGATCCCCGGCGGCGTCGAACGCGATGCCGTTCGCCTGGTACGAGGCGGCCCCCGTGATGGTGACAGTCGGCGATTCCGTTCCCGAAGAGGTGAGCTGGCTCGCTGTGAACTCGGCGACCGAGCCGCACCCCTGGCAGGACACCCACAGGTTCCCGTTCAAGTCGAACGCCAGGCCCGTGTCCACCCCGACCGAGTTACTGGTGACCACGACCGACGGACCCGTTCCCGATGCCAGCTCCGACGGCGTGTACTCGTCCAGCACGCCGCTGGTGGCCGCGGCGCCCGAACCAGAGCCAACCCACAAGTCGCCCGAGGAGTCAAACGCCAGCGAGCCGGCATGCCCGCTCGTCGAGGACAGGGAACTCGACGGGGCGGCGTTCCCCGAGGCCGAGGTTGGATAGCTGGTCACGGCGCTGGCGTTTCCGACATACACGGCCTGGGAGGCGGGGGCGACGGTGACGGTCTCGGTGGCTGTGGCGTTGGACCCCCCCACGTCGGCGATGCTGACCGTGAGGGTGTAGCTGCCGGGGCCGGCGTAGGTGTGGGAGCCCGACACCTCGAAGGAGTGGCTCGCTCCGGCCGTGATCGTGCCCACGGTCTTGGTGGTGTCCCCCCAGTTGATGGTAGCGGTGAAGTCCGCGGTCGAGCCCGCCGGGTTGGCGTCGGTGAAGCTGGCCACAGGACCCGAGAAGGCCGAGCCGGCGGTGGGTGAGACGGGAACCGGGCTGGCGCTGAGCGCGGCGTCGGCCACGGTGGCGGCGGAGGTGGAGCTGCCGGTCGCACCGGTCGAGTCGGTGACGGTGACGGTCACCGTGTAGCTGCCCTCCTCGGTGTAGGTGTGGATACCGCTCAGGGTGAAGCTGCCCGAGGATCCTGAGAGGCTGCCGGCGGTCCTGGTGCCGTCGCCCCAGTCGATGGCCGTGGTGAAGTCCGAGGTGGTGAGCGAGGTGTCGGCGTCGGAGAAGATGGCCACGGTCCCCGAGAAGCCGGCGCCCTCGGTCGCCGGGACTGCCTTGGCCGAGACCGAGACCGCCGGGCTGACGGGCAAGGAGAAGAACGCTGCGGCATAGAGGCCGTTGACGTCGGTGACCCGGACGTCGAGCTTCAGCGTTTGGCCGCCGGCCGTGCTGGCGATGGTGCCCGAGAGGGTGCCGTCGGGCTGCAGCGTCAGCCCCGCCACTTCGGTCGAGCTCAAGAGGCACGTCTGGGTTTCGAGGGATGCGAAGCACCACGTGAGCGGCGCGGTGCCGCCCGAAGCCTTGAACGTGAACGAGTAGGGCTCGCCGGCGGTCCCTTCGGGGAGCGGCGAGGTCGAGGTGATGACGGGGGGAGCGGCCGACACGGAGAGCGAGAGGGTGGCCGTGGCGTGCTGGGGGGTGGCCTCGGTGTCGCTGACTTCGACCGGGACGTTGATGGTCGTCCCGACAGCGGAGGCCGGCGGCGTGCCGCTGAGCACTCCGCCCTTCGAGAGCGACAGCCATGTGGGCAAGCTCTGGCCCGCCTGCAGCGACCAGATGTAGATGCCGTTGCCGCCTTGAGCGCTGAGACCCCCGGAGTACCCGACCCCGACGGTCGCATCGGGCAGCGGCGAGGTGCTGGTGATCACGAGCCTGGCCGCCACCACCTGCAGCTGGAAGGCCAGCGTGACCTGCTGGGGGGTCAGCTCGGTGTCGCTCACCTCGACCGGGACGCTCACGGTGGTCCCCGCAGCACAGTCCGGCGGCGTGCCGGTGAGCACTCCGCCCGCCGAGAGCGACAGCCACGGGGAAAGGCCCTGGCATGCGGGCAGGCTCAGGCCGGCCGGCACCGACCAGACGTAGCTGCCGTTGCCTCCGGTGGCCGAGAGGGTCTGGTCGTAGTAGAGGTCGCCGGTCGCCTGGGGCAGCGGCGAGGTGGTGGTGATGGCCAGCTTCGGAGCGCTCACCGTCAGGCTGAACGTCTGGGTGACGGCGCTCGGGGCACCGGTGGAGTCCTGCACCTCGAGCTCGAAGCTGTAGGTGACCCCGGCGGCCGACTGGGGCGGGGTTCCGGTCAGGGAGTAGGTACCGCTCGAGTAGGACAGGCTCAGCCAGCAGCCCGACGACGTCGAACAGCCCGGCAGGAGCGAGTTGACCACGTACCAGTCGTAGGGCGGGTACCCCCCTGTCGCGCTCAGGTCCTCGCTGTAAGCCTGGCCGGGTGACGCCTCGGGGAGGGTGGCCGGGGTCGTGATGGTGAGCCCGAGCGACGTCACCTTCACCGTGAGGGACTGGGATGTCGCCGTCGCTCCGGCCGAGTCGGTGACCTCGACGGTGAACGGAGCGCTCGTGCCGAGGTCGGAGGCCGAGGGAGTGCCGCTGAGAAGGCCCCCGGAGCTGAGCGTGAGCCAGCCCGGGAGGGAACCAGAAACCAGCGACCAGGAGGTGTAGGGGGGAACCCCGTCATTGGCCTGGAGCTGGACCGAGTACGCGATTCCGACCGGCGCGGGGGGAAGCGCCTGGGTGGCAACCGTCGGAGGCGCGGCGACCGTGATCGAGAAGCTGGCGCTGGCGGTGTCCGAGAGGCTGTCGGTCGCCTCGACAGTAAAGTTGTAGATGGCAGCGCCGGGCGTGGTGTCGGTGCCGGAGATCCGGCCCGTGCCGGAGCCGAGGGTGAACCCCGGCGGCAGCGAGCCCGAGGTGACGGACCACCTGTAGAAGGGGCCGCTGCCTGAGGGGAAGGGAACGCCCCCGCTCGCTCCGATCGTCGCGTTGTACGGCCGGCCGACCTCTGCCGGCGGGAGGGACTGGCTCGCAACCTCGAGGGCACCCGCCACGGTCAGGGTCAGCTCTGCGGTGGTCGTGGCTCCCAGGCTGTCCGAGACCCGGACCGGCACCGAGAAGCTTCTGCCGGCCGCCGAGGCCGGCGGAGTCGCAAAGAGCTGCCCGGCCGGGCTGATTCCCAGCCAGGCTGGAGGGAGGTCCAGCAGCTGGAGAGTGCGGCCGCCGAAAACTGTGGCGGTGGAGACATGGGGGTTGAACAACCACGTGTAGCCCGGCCGCCCGCCCCTAGCCGAGAGCACCAGGGAGAAGGCGATACCGTCATCGACGGTGGGCAGCGACGCGGTCGTGATCGAAAGCTGAGGGTGCACCACGAAGCCGAGCAAGAAGTCGTTGCACACGATGGCCTTCGTCACGTCGCTCACGCACAGCTCGAGCGAGCTCGAGAAATCCCCCGCCTGGGTGGGCGTGCCGGCGAACGCATAGCCGCCGTTCTCGGGCTGGACGGACAAGCCGGCCGGGCCGCCGGTGACGCTGAAGGCGTAGGGGGGCTGGCCGCCCGCGGCGCTGAGCGGGAGCGAGTAGGAGAGGCCCACCTCGGCGTCGGGCAGCGCCTTGGTGCCGCTCAAGAGAGCGTTGACGGTGCTGAAGGTGAGCGGCTGGGCGATCCGGATGGTGAACTGGCCGCCGGGGTTCGGGGCCGCGTCCCCGTCGTTGTCGAGGTCGGCAAAGTTCCCACCGTCGTTGTCACTGTCGGTGTCGGGCCCGTAGCCTGGCGCTATGACCCCATACGTGTCCTCCACGGTGACGCTGAAGGTCGTGGTGGTGCCGGGCTGGGTGGGGGTGCCACTGATCACACCGGTCGTCGGGTCGAGCGACAGCCCCTGAGGCAGCGAGCTCCCGGGGGCCAGGGACCAGGTGTATGGAGCGGTCCCCCCCGAGAGGGCCGGCGCCAGCGACGCGCTGTAGGCGACGGACTCGGCGCCGACGGGCAGGCTGATCGGGGACAGCGCCGGGTCGGGCGCGACCACGATGGTCGCCGTCCCTTTGGCGTTCACGCCTTTGGAGTCGGTGACCGTCAGGCCGGCGCTCCAGCTGCCGGTGGCGGTGGGCGTGCCGCTGATCAGGCCCCCGGCCAGCGAGAGCCCCGGGGGCAGCGAGCCGGAGGTCAGGGACCACCCGTAGGGCCCGATGCCGCCGTAGACCGCCGGGATCGCCACGTACGGCCGGCTGATGTCAGCCCCGTGCAGAGCCCCGACGACGGGCCTTGGCACCACGGTCAGGAAGAACCGGCTGTTCCATCTGTGCCCGTTGGCGTCGGTCACCTCGATATCCACAAACCTGGTACCCGCTGCAGCCGGGGTGCCCGAGATCGTGCCGCCGGCGGTCAGGCTCAGCCCGGCCGGGAGCGAGCCCGAGACGATGCTCCACCTGTAGGGGCCTGTCCCCCCGGCGACATCGAGCACCTGCTTGGCGAGGACGCCGACCTCCATGGGCGGGAGGGTCAGGGTCGTGATCGCCACCCCCACGGGGACCGTGACGAAGGCTTCGGCGCCGCCGCCCAACCGATCGGTGACCCTCACAAGCACCCCCCTCGACGTGGTGGCCCCCGGCGCCGGGGTGTCTGTTATGCGGAATTCCGCATAAGTCGAATT
>JAJYLA010000151.1 GCA_021788115.1 Actinomycetes bacterium
CCGCTTCTACGGCTCGACGGGCGGGCTGCGGCTCGCGGGGCCGGTCGTGGGGATGGCCGCGACGCCGGGCGGCGGCGGCTACTGGCTCGTGGCGCGCGACGGCGGGGTGTTCAGCTTCGGCGACGCCCGCTTCTACGGCTCGACGGGCGGGCTGCGGCTCGCGGCGCCGGTCGTGGGGATGGCCGCGACGCCGGGCGGCGGCGGCTACTGGCTCGTCGCGCGCGACGGCGGGGTGTTCGCCTTCGGCGACGCCCGCTTCTACGGGTCGGGCGCGTCGGGGTCCCTCCCGGCGCCGGTCATCGGGATGGTGGCCACCGGCGACGGCGGCGGATACTGGCTGCTGCTCGGGAACGGGCTGATCCGCGCCTTCGGCGACGCTGCCGGCGTCCCGACCGCCCCGATCCCGAGCGACGGCTTCTCCCTCGTGGGCCAGGTGGTGACGATCGACCCCGGCCACAACGGTGGCAACGGCTCCGATCCTGCCTACATCGACCACCTCGTGTGGAACGGACGGACCTGGGAGGCGTGCGACACCACCGGCACGGAGACCGACGGCGGCTACACCGAGGCGGCGTTCACCTTCGACGTCGCCACCCGGCTGGCCGCCCTGCTCCGCGAGCGCGGCGCCACGGTTGTCCTCACCCGCAGCAGCAACGACGGGGTCGGGCCCTGCGTGGACCAGAGGGCGTTCATTGGCAACCGCGCCGGCTCCGATGCGGTGATCGACATCCACGGCGACGGCGGGCCGCCGAGCGGACGCGGGTTCGCCGTGCTCGAGCCGGTCGCGGACGGGCCCAACGACGCAGTCATCGGGGCATCCCGCCAGCTGGCGACCGACGTGCGCGACGCCTTCGAGGCCGGCACCGGCGAGCCTGTCAGCGACTACGACGGTGTCGATGGGCTGCAGCCGCGCCCGGACCTCGCCGGGTTGAACCTCACCGAGGTCCCCAAGGCGCTCATCGAGTGCGCCAACATGCGCAACACGGCCGACGCTGCGCTGGTGAGCGACCCCTCGTGGCGCGAGCGCGCCGCGGGGGCTCTGGCGGACGGGCTGTCGCAGTACCTCATCGGCTACCCCTGAGCGGCCCCCGGCCCGGACAATACTCTACACTCCCTTGACGAACCTCACCAAACATGTAGAATGTTGTGGTACGCCATTGGCCGAAAGGGGGGACTCGCCTTGCTCACCGACGCACCAACCGACGCACCAACCGACGCACCAACCGACGCACCCGCCGGGGTGGCTGCTCGTGACGTCCTGGTCGACTTCGAACGCGACCCCGGGTCGTACCGGCACTGGAAGGTGACGGTCGACCCGCCTGTCGCCACGGTGGTCATGTCCGTCGACGCCGCCGGCGGTTTCGGGGACTACGAGCTGAAGCTCAACTCCTACGACCTCTCGGTGGACATCGAGCTCGCCGACATCGTCCAGCGCCTGCGCTTCGAGCACCCCGAGGTGCGGGCCGTGGTGCTCACCGGCGGGCTGGACAAGGTCTTCTGCGCCGGCGCCAACATCCAGATGCTCGCCGGGGCGACCCACCACCACAAGGTCAACTTCTGCAAGTTCACCAACGAGACACGCAACGGGATCGAGGACGCCACCACCCACTCCGGGCAGGCGTGGCTGGCGGCGATCAACGGCACGGCCGCCGGCGGCGGCTACGAGCTGGCGCTGACGTGCGACGAGATCGTCCTCATCGACGACCGCAGCTCGGCGGTTTCCCTGCCGGAGGTGCCGCTCCTCGGCGTGCTACCCGGCACCGGCGGCCTCACCCGCCTGGTCGACAAGCGCCACGTGCGGCGGGACCTCGCCGACGTCTTCTCCACCCGGATCGAAGGCATGCGCGGCACCCAGGCCGTCGAGTGGGGCCTCGTCGACTCCATCGCACCGAAGAGTGCCTTCGCCGGCCGTGTTCGCGAGCGTGCCCTCGCCCGGGCCGAAGCATCCGACCGGCCCGCGGACGCCTCCGGGATCACCCTCGGCCCCATCGGCCAGCGCCACGTCGGCATCGACATCGACCGGGACCTGCGCGTCGCCACCTTCACGCTCACCGTGCCCGGCGGGGACGTCCCTGCGTCGCCCGACGAGGTGGTGGCGCTGGGCGACCAGTGGTGGCCTCTCGCCCTGTGCCGGGAGCTCGACGACGCCATCCTTCGCCTGCGCTTCAACGAACCCGAGATCGGTACGTGGGTCCTCCAGACCCGCGGATCCCACACCGACGTGCTCGCCGCCGACGCCCTGATCGGGGCGCACCCGGACCACTGGCTGCTGCGGGAGATCCGCCTGTACTGGAAGCGCACCCTGAAGCGTCTCGACGTTTCGGCCCGGACGCTGGTGGCCCTCGTCGACCCCGGAAGCTGCTTCGCCGGCACCCTGGCCGAGCTGGCTCTGCTGGCCGACCGGACCTACATGCTCGACCACGACGACGCCGAGGCGGGCCCCGCCACGATGCAGCTCGGCCCCGCCAACGACGGCTGGTACCCGATGGGCAACGACCTCACCCGCCTGCAGAGCCGCTTCTACGGCCACGGCGACCGCCTGGAGGAGGCCCGCCGGCATGCCGGCACAGCGCTCCGTGCGGTTGACGCGGCCCGGCTCGGCCTGGTGACGGCCACCCCCGACGACATCGACTGGGACGACGAGATCCGGCTGGTCCTCGAGGAGCGGTCGTCTTTTTCCCCTGACGCCGTGACCGGCATGGAGGCGAACTTCCGCTTCGTCGGCCCCGAGACCACCGAGACGAAGATCTTCGGGCGGCTCACCGCCTGGCAGAACTGGATCTTCCAGCGCCCCAACGCCTCGGGCCCCGACGGCGCCCTGCGCCGGTACGGGACCGGTTCCCGACCCGCCTACGACCGCAAGCGAGTGTGAGATGACCACAGTGGAGCTCTCGGAGCGCATCCCCAACAACGTCAACCTCTCCGGCGACCGCAAGCTGCAGCGGGCCCTCGAAAGCTGGCAGCCCCGCTTCCTCGACTGGTGGCGGCAGCTCGGGCCGGCCGACTACCAGGACAGCGAGGTGTACCTGCGCACGGCCGTGTCGGTCGGGCGGGAGGGCTGGGCGAACTTCGGCTACGTGAAGATGCCCGACTACCGCTGGGGGATCTTCCTCGCCGACGCCGAGCCCGGCCGCACGGTCGGCTTCGGGGACCGGATCGGCGAGCCGGTCTGGCAGGACGTCCCCGGCGAGGTGCGCGCCGACCTGCGGCGCCTGATCGTGGTCCAGGGCGACACCGAGCCGGCCTCGGTGGAGCAGCAGCGTTACCTGGGCGCGACGGCGCCGAGCCTCTACGACCTGCGCAACCTCTTCCAGGTCAACGTCGAGGAGGCCCGCCACCTGTGGGCCATGGTGTACCTGCTGCACCGCTACTTCGGGCGCGACGGCCGCGACGAGGCCGACGAGCTGCTGGAGCGGCACTCCGGGGACGCCGACAACCCCCGCATCCTCGGCGCCTTCAACGAGCGGACCCCCGACTGGCTGAGCTTCTACATGTTCACGTACTTCACCGACCGGGACGGCAAGTTCCAGCTGGCGTCGCTCGCCGAGAGCGGCTTCGACCCGCTGGCCCGCACGTGTCAGTTCATGTTGAAAGAGGAAGCCCACCACATGTTCGTCGGTGCCGGCGGCGTGGGCCGGGTGGTGCAGCGCACCGCCGAGCTGATGAAGGAGCACGACACCACCGACGTGGAACCCTACGGTGGCATCAACGTCGACACCATCCAGCGGTACCTGAACCACCACTTCAGCGTCAGCCTCGACCTGTTCGGGGCGGAGACGTCGACCAACGCCGCCAACTACTTCGCCGCCGGGTTGAAGGGACGCTTCCAGGAGAAGGACCGGACCGACGACCACCGCCTTCACGACCAGACGGTGTCGGTCCCCGTCCTCGAGGGCGGGGACATCACCGAGCGGCAGGTGCCGTCGCTGTCCGCGCTCAACACGACGCTGCGCGACGACTACGTCGAGGACTCCGCGAAAGGCCTGGAGCGGTGGAACCGGACCCTGGCGGAGGTGGGGGAGCAGCTGCGCCTGCCCCATGTCGGCTTCAACCGCGGGGTGGGGGTGTTCGCCGGCGCGCCGGTGACCCCCGACGGCCGCCTGGTGCCACACGCAGAGTGGCGTGAAAGCCTCCCTCTGTGGCTGCCCACCGACCGCGATCGCGCGCACGTGGCCTCGCTGATGCGGCCCGTGAGCGAACCGGGCAAGATGGCAGCTTGGGTGGCGCCCCCGTCGAGCGGGATCCACGCCAAGCCGGTCGAGTTCGAGTACGTCCGGGCCTGATCCGCCGGACTGGAGGGAGGAAGGGGTGGCCACGCCGTTCAACGCAGCGCAGTGGCTTGTCGACCGCCACGTCGAGGAGGGCCATGGCGGTGACGTCGCCTTCAGATGCCAGGACCGCCGCCTGACCTATGAAGGGTTGCAGCGCGCCACGTGGTCCGCGGCGCGCGGGCTGGCGGCGATGGGGGTGGAGCCCGGCGACCGCTTCCTCATGGTCGTCACCGACGAGGAGGCCTTCCCCATCTCCTTCCTCGCCGGCCTGCGTATGGGGGCGGTGCCGATCCCGGTGTCGACGATGCTGCGCAGCTACGACATCGCCGCGCTCGCGGCCGACTCTGAGGCGACGGCCATCGTGCTGTCCGGCCGCTACGCCGGCTACCTGCCGGCCGTGGCCGCCGCCGCACCGGCGCTGCGGTCTGCCGTGGTCGTGGGGGACTCCGGTCCCGATGGGCCCGCCGCAGGCGAGTCCGTGCCCGGGATCGGCGGACCGGTCCGGGTCTGGGCGTGGTCGGACTTCGACGACACCTCGGAGGTGCCCCCGGCGGACACCGATGCGGAGACGCCGGGGTTCTGGCTCTACACGTCGGGGACGACCGGTCTGCCGAAGGGGGCCATCCATCGCCACGGCGACCTGCGCGCGATCTGCGAGACGTATGCCCACAGCGTGCTCGGCATCAACAAGCAGGACGTGTGCTACTCGGTGGCCAAGCTGTTCTTCGCCTTCGGGCTGGGCAACGCTCTGGTGTTCCCCCTGGCGGTGGGCGCGCAGGCCGTCCTCGACCCGGAGCCGCCGACACCGGCGCGCGTCGCCGAGTTGCTGCTGCTGCACCGGCCCACTCTTTTCTTCGCGCCTCCAGGCTTCTGCGCGGCGATGGCCGACGGCGACCTGCCCGCCGATGCGCTGAAGTCCGTCCGTTTCACCGTCACCGCCGGCGAGGCCCTGCCGCCAGAGGTGATGCGGCGGTTCGGCGAGCGGTTCGGGGCCGTGATGCTCGACGGCATCGGTTCGACCGAGGCGATGCACATCTTCTGCTCCAACCGGCCGGACGCGATCCGGCCGGGCACGTCGGGGCTGCCGGTCGAAGGCTACGAGCTCAAGCTTCTCGACCCCGCGGGTGAGGAGATCACCGCCCCCGACACGCCCGGATCCTTGTGGGTGAAGGGCGAGTCGATCGCCGCCGGCTACTGGCGGCGGCCCGAGGTGACCGCCGAAACCTTCGTGGACGGATGGCTGCGCACCGGCGACGTGTACCTCCGATCCGAAGATGGTTTCTACCGCTTCTACGGCCGCAACAGCGACATGATCAAGGCGGGCGGGATCTGGGTGTCACCGGCGGAGGTGGAGAGCGTGCTGCAGGAGCACGACGACGTCCTCGAGGCCGCCGTGGTCGGAAGCCGGAACGCCGACGGGCTCGAGATAACCGTCGCCTTCGTCCTGCCCCGCCAGGGCCGCTCCATCGACCCCGCGTCGATCCAGGCCCACTGCCGCGAGCGGATGGCCCCCTTCAAGAGGCCCCGCGAGGTGTACGTCGTGGATTCCCTCCCCAAGACGGCGACCGGCAAGATCCAGCGCTACGCCCTGCGCGAGAGGCTCAGCGCACAGCCACCGGCGTGACGGGGCGGCACGGCGCCGCCGGCGTCCGGCACCGCACGCTGGTCGCCGGCGGGGAGCTCGAGTACCGGCTCCTCCCCGCGGCCTCCGGCCGTGAGGACCAGCCGACCCTCGTGTTCCTCCACGAGGGTCTCGGGTCGCTCGGGCTGTGGCGCCGCTTCCCCGATGTCGTCTGCGAGCGGACCGGACGTGCCGGTCTGGTGTGGTCGCGCCACGGTTACGGCGCGTCCGAGGTCGTGGACCGCCGGCGCACCGTGCGCTACATGCATGACGAGGCGCTCGACGTGCTCCCGGCGCTGCTCGACGAGCTCTCGGTCGAGGTGCCGGTGCTCGTCGGCCACAGCGACGGCGCGTCCATAGCCCTGATCCACGCCGGCGGGTCGGGCCGGCCGGTGAGCGGCGTCGTCGCCCTCGCCCCTCACGTCATGGTCGAGGACCGCTCGGTCGAGGGGATCGCCGAGGCACGCCGTGAATATCTGACGACCGATCTGCCGGAGCGCCTCGCCCGTCACCACGACGACGTCGACGCCGCCTTCTGGGGCTGGAACGACGTGTGGCTCGATCCTGCGTTCCGGGACTGGAACATCGAGGAGTACCTCCCCGGCGTCGTTTGTCCCGTGCTGCTCGTGCAGTGCGAGGACGACCGGTACGGGTCGCTCGAGCAGCTGGAGCGCGTCGAGCGCGGCGTCGCCGGCCCGGTGTCGCGACTGGTCTTCCCCGCGGGAGGCCACGCCCCCCACCTCACCCACCCCGACGAGGTCGCGGACGCCGTCACGTCCTTCCTGGCGCGCCTGGATGCAGCCGGCGGTTAGGGCCGGCGGTTAGCGCCGGCCGGCGAGG
>JAJYLA010000027.1 GCA_021788115.1 Actinomycetes bacterium
GGTGGCCAACAGGGCACTGTAGCTCTCCCGGGCGTCGGTGGCCTGGCGTTCGGCCCGGGTGACCCGCTGCTCGGCATCCTCTACACGCCGGATGGCGGCGGCTAGGGCAGATTCGAGCTCGACTACTCGGGCGACCAGCTCTTCGCTGTCAGCGAGAGCGCGGCGTTCGGCAAGTCGGGCCCGGTAGGCGGCCTGACGCTCCGCGTTTGAGGCGTAGAGACGGGCTCTGGGCATCAGCGCTCAGCCCCTCAACTGTTCAACTGTTCACACATTCGTCGTCGCCGGAGCCGACCAAGACGAGTGTGGACTTGTTGAGGCATGACCTGTTTGACATTCGATCCAGTTGAGGTGACGAGAGAAGGAGTCGATCGAAGGAAGCAGAGAACAAGGCAGCGAGTGGTTGAGGAGCAGTGTGAGAGGAGAAGCAGTGTCGACGAGGAGAAGTTCACAGTCAACACACCCTTGCATCACGATGATCACGGCGTAACGTTACGATTCCGCGCAACCTGGACCCGGTGATGAGCAAGCCCGCAGACTGACGCCCTCGCTTCGCTCGGTTGTCCTGCCGCCCCTGCGGCCGGCCCTTCGGGCCGGTCCTCGGGTTGCCCTCCAGACAACCTTGAACAGCCGTGAGGGCTGACGGAGGAGCCGAAGCGTCTCGGGGACACTTGCGCCGGTCGGCGAGAACGAACACGTCCAGCTCGCAATCCGTCCTACTCGCGACAGCCACCTTGAGGATCGGTCACACCACGCCGGATCCCGGAAGTGACCCGCTCGGTCCGTTAGCGAAACGAAACCGCTCGCCGAAGCCGGCATACACCGAGGAGGAACAAAGAACGTGCATGACCGTGTCGAAGTCCACACCTGCGTCCTACCGGCCGCAGCAGCACTTGTCACCGAACCTCCAGTAGCAGCCTGGCTGCGCCGGCTGGGGCCGCTCGCCTGGGTCGCCCTGGAGCACCTCGCCCTCAGCTCCCACCTCTCCGACCAGGGCTGGGTGGCGCCCGTGGGCGTCCGGGACGTGGCCACC
This sequence comes from Actinomycetes bacterium, assembly GCA_021788115.1. Lineage (GTDB taxonomy): Bacteria > Actinomycetota > Acidimicrobiia > Acidimicrobiales > Palsa-688 > JAJYLA01. The sequence goes on from JAJYLA010000027.1 coordinate 1,031, forward strand.
GGCATCAACGTCACGAAAGACACCGCCGCCCGAGCCGTCGCCACCCTCCGCACCGCGGGGCTGGTGGTCTTCGCCCACGTCGAAAGCCAGGATGGGCATAAACGCTCCGGCTACCAGATCCATCTGCCCGAACCTCTCAAGCTCTCCGCCTGTCCCATCGGTGCGGACAGCCTCCGTAACCGAGGCGAGGCCGACTGTCCCGAAGTCCGATACAAGGACCTGGCCCACGCCCAGATCGGCTGTATTCCCAACAAGGACGGCAACCGACCGAGACGGAGCGGGCGGCGACCACCGTCCCAGCTCCACCTCTTCGACGAAACGATTCCCAGCACAGGCACGACTACAAGAGAGAAGGCATGACGACTCCCCCGACGGCCATCCCCGGTCGGCTCCTCGATTACGAGGAAGTCGCCGACTGGCTCCACACGAGCGTCCGACACCTGCGGCGACTCGTGGACGAGAACCGCATTCCCTACCTCAAAGTCGGCCACTACATCAGGTTCGATCAAGGCATGATCAGCGACTGGCTCGAAGACCACCAGCACGGGCCGGGAAAGTGAGGATCAGGTCAGCGGTCGCCGAACGCGGCGTGAACAACCTTCGTTTCGTGATTGGACCTCGCCGCGGATAACTGTTCGGCGAAGGACGCGGCGATCGCCTCGTCCAGCTCGGGAAAGAGGTGACCGTACCGGTCGAGGGTGACGTTGATCGAAGAGTGCCCCATGCGGGCCTGGATGGCCTTGGGGTGAGCGCCGCCGGCTGTGGCCAGGGCGACACTGCTATGGCGAAGATCGTGAAATCTGCACGACACTCCCGAAGCACGCTGGGCCCGAGCGAAGTGGTTGTTCCAGAAGCTGGCCGCGGCGATCGGATTGCCGGCCCGGTTGGGAAAAACGAGACCGTCGGGACCGGGCGCCGCGTACCGCTCGAGGTGGTGGGCCATGATCTGGGCCGTCACCGAGGAGATGGTGATGGACCGCACCGATGCCGGGGTCTTGGTCTCCTTGCGCAGCCACTCCCCCGTCTCCAGATGGATGAGCTGCTCGGTGACTCGCACCTTGCGAGCACGGATGTCGAGCTTCGAGCGCCGGAGGCCGATCAGTTCGCTCCACCGCATCCCTGAATCGACAGCGAGGTAGATCAAGGCCCGGTAGCGGTCGGTGTGGGCCTCGGCCAGGTCGACGGCCTGCTTCCAGTCCAGGAAGACCATCTCCCGCTTGGGGACCCGCGGCGGCTCGACCCGGTCGCACGGGTTGCTCACGATCTTCTGCTTGTCGACCGCCACCTGCAGCATCCGGCGAAGGGTCCGGTAGTGGCGGTGCACCGAGCTGGGGGCGATGCCGGCCTCGATCTCGTCGTTCAGCCAGTTCTCGATCTCGTCGGGCGGGATGGCGCCGAGCCGGTAGGAGCCGAGGGCCGGCAACACGTACTTGTTGAGGTCCCGCCGGTAGGTCTCTTGGGTGCTGGGAGACAGCCTGCGGGCCAGGAGGAGGAACTCGTCCGCCCAGTGAGCCAGCGGGATGGCGGCGTGCCTCGGGTCGATCCAGTTACCCCGGGCTTTCTCGGTCTCCATCTCGGCCAGGAACCGCTGGGCGTCGGCCTTGCGATCGAATGTCGTCGACGTGACCCGGCCGAGGGGATCGCGGTACCGAGCCCGGTATTTGCCCCTCTGCTTCTGGATGTAGCCCATGAGGTCGACCTCCTCTTGATCCCCGAGGCGCGTTTGAGGCGCGGACGAGGCGCGAAATAGGGGTTTTCGGGGGTCATCGGCGGTAAATGACGGGCAGGCCCGGGCATACCGAAAATGGCCTCTGACCTGCAGTTTAGTCCGTATCTGATCTGGAGGCGGCGACCGGAATCGAACCGGTGTGCAGGGCTTTGCAGGCCCTTGCCTAAACCACTCGGCCACGCCGCCCGGGCAGTGCCTCGCGGCAGTGTAGCCGGGCGTCGCCACGAGCCCGCCGGCGGAAGGTATCGTCGGGCAACACACGGGAGCCCGGTCGGACCGGGCTGAGAGGGGGTCTCCACAGGCCCCGACCGTCGAACCTGATCCGGGTAATGCCGGTGGAGGGAGGAGCGTCATGCCAGAAGGTCGCCACCAGCGGGTCCACGTCGTCGGGTCGCGCTCCGACATACGGGTCCCCTTCCGGGAGATCCGCCTCGACGACTCTCCCGGCGGGGGGGCCAACGGCCCCGTCCGTCTCTACGACACCGCAGGTCCGGGGGGCGACACGGCAGTCGGACTGCCGGCGCTGCGGGAGGCGTGGATCGCCGAGAGGGGCGATACCGGGCAGCACTCCGCGAGACAGGGCTCGTCGCGGGACGACGGCAGGTCCGCCGCGCGCGACGGCCGGCGTCACCCCGCTCACCCGGGCGAGTCCAGGGCACCGAGGCGCGCCCTGGCGGGGAGGGCGGTGACCCAGCTCCACTACGCACGGGGCGGCGTCATCACCCCCGAGATGGAGTTCGCGGCGCTGCGCGAAGGGATGGACCCCGAGACGGTCCGGTCCGAGATCGCCGCCGGAAGGGCGATACTGCCGGCGAACGTCAATCATCCCGAGTCGGAGCCGATGCTGATCGGATCCCGCTTCGCCGTGAAGATCAATGCGAACATCGGCAACTCCTCGGTGACCTCGTCGGTCGACGAGGAGGTGGAGAAGCTCCGCTGGGCGACGCGGTGGGGTGCCGACACGGTGATGGACCTCTCCACCGGCCGCGACATCCACACGACACGGGGGTGGATCCTGCGAAATGCTCCCGTGCCGATCGGCACAGTCCCCGTCTACCAGGCGCTCGAGAAGGTCGACGGCGTCGCCGAGCGCCTCACCTGGGAGGTCTACCGCGACACCGTGGTGGAGCAAGCCGAGCAGGGAGTGGACTACATGACCGTCCACGCCGGCGTGCTGCTGCGGTACGTGCCTCTCACAGCCAACCGGGTCACCGGCATCGTCAGCCGCGGCGGCTCGATCATGGCCGCCTGGTGCCTTGCGCACCACGAGGAGAACTTCCTGTACACCCGCTTCGAGGAGCTGTGCGAGATCTTCGCCGCGTACGACGTCGCGTTCTCGCTGGGCGACGGGCTTCGCCCGGGATCGGTCGCGGACGCCACCGACGAGGCGCAGATCGCCGAGCTGCGCACCCTGGGAGAGCTGACCGAGGTGGCGTGGGAACACGACGTCCAGGTCATGGTCGAGGGGCCAGGACACGTTCCGATGCACCTCATCCAGGAGAACTTCCGCCTCCAGCAGGAGCTCTGCCACGGTGCGCCCTTCTACACGCTCGGTCCTTTGACGACCGACGTCGCACCCGGCTACGACCACATCACCTCGGCCATCGGGGCCGCCATGATCGGCTGGGCCGGCACGGCCATGTTGTGCTACGTGACGCCGAAGGAGCACCTCGGGCTCCCCGACCGGCAGGACGTCAAGGCCGGCGTGATCGCCTACAGGATCGCCGCGCACGCCGCCGACCTCGCCAAGGGCCACCCCGGCGCGCGTGCCTGGGACGACGCGCTGTCCAAGGCGCGCTTCGAGTTCCGCTGGGAGGACCAGTTCGAGCTGTCCCTCGACCCAGAGACGGCCCGCTCCTACCACGATGAGACGCTGCCGGCGACCCCGGCGAAGACCGCCCACTTCTGCTCGATGTGCGGCCCCAAGTTCTGCGCCATGCGGATCAGCCAGGACATCCGCAGCGCCGCCCGAAACGACCGGGCCGAGACGGACGGGCTCGACGCCGGCGCGCTCGAGCTGGGCCTCCGCCAGAAGGCGGAGGAGTTCCGGGCGTCCGGCGGAGAGATCTACCTGCCTGCCGGTTGAAGCCGCCCGGCGGGCCACCCCGGCGGCGGGGGCGCCCCGGCCCTCGAAGGGCCCATCCCTGGACGGCTGGCGCCGTTCAACGACCGGAAGAATCCGCCGCCACGCGCACCGCCCCGCTACGGTCGTCGCCGCCCATGGCCAACACGAGACCGCCACAGATGCTCGACCGCCGCCAGCGCATCTCCGCCGGCGCGGCGGTGCTGCTCACGGTCGCCGCCGGCCTGGGCGAGGCGGCCGGGGCGGGGGCGGTCACCCGCTTCGTCCTGTCCGGACTCGCCCTGGCCGCCCTGGCGGCCGTCATCGGAGAGGCCGTCGAGCAGGTCGGCGAACGGCTCGGACCGGGGACCACGGCCGTGGTCCAGTCGACCCTGGGCAACCTCCCGGAGTTCTTTGTCGGCATCTTCGCCCTGCGGGCCGGTCTCACCGGCGTGGTGCGCGCCGCTCTCATCGGCTCCGTCCTCGGAAACGTGGTCCTGGTGCTCGGCTGCGTGTTCGTGGCCGGCGGCCTCCGCCACGGAACCCAGAGCTTCGACCCCGAGGAGCCCCGCCTCAACTCCTCCCTGCTGCTAGTGGTCGTCGGCGCCCTGCTCGTCCCGACGCTGGCGAGCAAGCTGGGCACGCCGGCCGCCGCGCACGAGCAGGTCCTCTCCGACGCGTGCGCCGCGGTGCTGCTCGTCGTCTACGCGGCGAGCGTTCCGTTCTATCTCCGCCACCGTGGCGCGCCGGCGGCGGGGTCGCACGGCAGCGCCCCGGCCCGAGGGGACGAGACCGATCCGGCCAGCTCCGCCTGGCCTCTGCCCCTGGCGCTGGCGCTGCTCGCGGTTTCCGCCGGGGGGGCGGCGCTGGTGTCCGACTGGTTCGTTTCGCCGCTCGCGGCGGCGACCCGCTCGCTCGGGATGTCACAGGCCTTCACGGGGCTCGTCGTGGTGGCCATCGCCTCCAACGCGGTGGAGCACGCGGTCGGCGTCCGCTTCGCCCTCCACGGCAAGGCGGAGTACGCGATCAGCACCACGTTGAACAGCCCCCTCCAGGTCGCCCTGCTCCTCACGCCGGCGCTCGTGCTGGTCAGCGGGGTTGTCGGCCCGTCCCCGCTCACGCTGGTCTTCCCCCCGCTGCTCGTCGCGGCTCTCGCCGTCTCCGCGGTGGTGGTCGCGGTGGTGGTCTACGACGGCGAGTACACGTGGATCGAGGGAGTCGCTCTGGTGGGGCTGTACTGCATCATCGCAACCGCCTTCTGGTGGGGCTGACCACCGGGCTAGCGTCGTCGCCCGTGACCCGCTCTCTGCCGCCCGGTGACCCGTTTCCGCTCGGGGCCACGTTCGATGGCCTGGGGACCAACTTCGCGATCTTCTCCCAGGCGGCCGAGGCGGTGGAGCTGTGCATCTTCGACGACGAGGGCGCCGAGGCCCGATACGAGCTGCGCGAGGTCGACGCGTACTGCTGGCACGGCTACCTCGAAGGCGTCGAGCCGGGCACCCGCTACGGCTACCGGGTGCACGGGCCCTACAAGCCGGAGGACGGGCTGCGCTTCAACCCGGCGAAGCTGCTGCTCGACCCGTACGCCAAAGCCGTCGACGGCCGGGTCACGTGGGGGCAGGCGCCCTACCCCTACGACCTCGAGGCTGACGACCTCGTCATCGACGAGACGGACTCCGCCGCGGCGATGCCGAAGGCGATCGTGGTGGACCCCGCGTTCGACTGGGGGGCCGACCGCCATCCCCGGACCCTGTGGGCCGACACGGTCATCTACGAGACCCACGTCAAGGGCCTCACCTGGACCCACCCGGACATCCCGGAGCGTCTGCGCGGCACCTACGCCGGCGTCTCCGACCCCGCCATGCTCGACCACTTCACCCAGCTCGGGGTGACCGCCGTCGAGCTCATGCCGGTGCACCACTTCATCCACGACCACCGCCTCGTCACCCTGGGACTGAGCAACTACTGGGGCTACAACTCGATCGCCTACCTCGCCCCGTACAACGACTACGCCTCCCGGCCGGGCCACCGGGCGGTCGGCGAGTTCAAGGCGATGGTCAAGGCCCTGCACGCGGCGGGGATCGAGGTGATCCTCGACGTGGTCTACAACCACACCGCCGAGGGCAACCACCTCGGCCCCTCGCTCGCGTTCCGCGGCATCGACAACGCCAGCTACTACCGGCTCGTCGACGGCGAGCCCCGCTACTACAACGACTCGACCGGGACCGGCAACTCGCTCAACGTCCGGCACCCCCACGTGCTGCAGCTGATGATGGACTCGTTGCGCTACTGGGTGCTCGACATGCACGTCGACGGGTTCCGGTTCGACCTGGCGGCCTCCCTCGCCCGCCAGTTCCACGAGGTGGACCGGCTCTCGGCGTTCTTCGACATCATCCAGCAGGATCCCGTCATCAGCCAGGTCAAGCTGATCGCGGAGCCGTGGGACCTCGGCGATGGCGGCTACCAGGTCGGCAACTTCCCGCCCCTGTGGTCGGAGTGGAACGGCAAGTACCGCGACGCCGTCCGCGACTACTGGCGCCAGGCCGGCCAGGCTGTCGGTGAGCTGGCGGAGCGGCTCACCGGCAGCTCGGACCTCTACGAGGCGACCGGGCGCCGTCCCTTCGCCAGCATCAACTTCGTGACCTGCCACGACGGCTTCAGCCTCGCGGACCTCGTCTCCTACAACGACAAGCACAACGAGGCCAACGGGGAAGGCGGCGTCGACGGGAGCGACGACAACAGATCCTGGAACTGCGGGGCCGAAGGGCCCACCGACGACCCCGAGATCCGGGCCCTGCGCCGCCGGCAGACGCGCAACTTCCTCGCCACGCTCATGCTCAGCCAGGGTGTCCCCATGCTGCTCGGCGGCGACGAGATCGGCCGCACCCAGGAAGGCAACAACAACGCCTACTGCCAGGACTCGCACCTCTCCTGGTACGACTGGCTCCATCCCGACACCGACCTGCTCGCGTGGACGCGGCACCTCATCGCCCTGCGCAAGGCTCACCCCGTGTTCCGTCGCCGGCGCTTCTTCCAGGGCCGCCCGTCGCGGGGCACCGCCCGCGCCGAGGGCCTGCCCGACCTCGCCTGGTTCCGCCCCGACGGGACGGAGATGGGCGACTCCGACTGGTCGGTCGGCTACGCCAAATCGCTCGGCGTGTTTCTCAACGGCCGGGCGATTCCCGACCCCGACATCCACGGCCGGCCCATCGTCGACGACTCCTTCTACCTGGTGTTCAACGCCTGGGAGCAGGACCTCGACTTCACGCTCCCCGACGCCCGGTGGGCCGCCTCGTGGGCGGTGGCGCTGTCCACCACGACCGAGACGCCCCTGCCCGCCCCGGCCCCGCCCCTGCCGGCGGGGGCGATCGTCCGCACGGCGGGCCACTCACTCGCCCTCTACCAGTCCCCGCCGGCTCCTCGCTGAGCGCCCCCGCCCCCGAAAGGACGAATGAGGCAGACGGGGTCCCCCCGTCGCTACCATTACCGCCGAAGGGATGAAAGGGAGGAGCGGTGCCTGAGGAAATGCCGCTTTCTTACGCACGCTCTGTGGGCGACCGGCTGCGCAACCTGCGCCAGCAGCAGCGACTGTCGCTGCTCGCCGTCGAGGAGGCGTCGGGCCGGGAGTTCAAGGCGTCGGTACTGGGGGCATACGAGCGGGGGGAGAGGATCATTTCGGTGCTGCGCCTGCAGCGGCTCGCCCAGCTCTACGGGGTGCCGGTCGACCAGCTCCTGCCCCGGGCCGGGGCGCTCCAGGCGGTCGCCGGCAACGGCCAGGCTCTCGACGGTGCCCACCGCGGCAATTCCGCCGTGCCGGTCACCGTCGACCTGGTCCGCCTCGGGGAGCTCGATGCCCCCGAGAAGGAGGTCCTGCACCGCTACATCAGCATGATCCAGATCCAGCGGGGCGACTTCAACGGGCGGGTGATCACCATCCGCGACGAGGACGTGCGCGCCCTCGGGCGGGTGTTCGAGCGCGACGAGGCGGCCATGCGCGACCGCTTCCGGGAGCTCGGGCTCATCCCGCGCTAGCCGCTCGCCCCTCACCGGCCGAAGGCCGCGAGCCACGCCTCCTTGGTCCGCGGCTTGAAGACCATGTTGATCTCCTTGACCGCACCGATCGTGGCGGTCGAGGCCGCCGAGTAGCGATGGCCGGGATACACGACCGTCCCGCCCGGAAGCGACGCCAGGCGCTGCAGGCTGTCGTACATCGCGGCAGGGTCGCTGCCGGGAAGGTCGGTGCGCCCGCAGCCCTCGAGGAACAGGGTGTCGCCGGCCACGAGCATCCCGTCGACGAGAAAGCACTGGCTGCCGGGGGTGTGGCCGGGCGTGTGGAGCAGGGTGATCCCGACGGCGCCGACCTCCACCCGGTCGCCGCTGTCATGCGCCACGACGTCACCCGGCTCCACGCCGGTCACGGCGACGACCAGAGGGGCCTCGTCGCGGTGCGCGTGGACCGGCACCGGGCGCCTGCCGAGCAGCTCGGCCACGCCCTCGATGCTGTGGCCCATCATCGAGCCGCCCACGTGGTCGGGATGGTGATGGGTCACGAGCACGCCGGCGGGGCGCATGCCGTCTGCGTCGAGGAGGTCGAGCAGGTCCCCCACGCCGTACGCGGGGTCGACGAGCAGGACCTCGCCGGTCTGGCGATCCCCGATCAGATAGGAGAAATTGACCATCTGGATGGCCAGCGGGTCCGCGGCGGCGAAGTCCCGCCCCGACAGCAGCTGGCGGAAGTACAGGCGGTCCTCGGTCACGCCCGCATGCTACGGCGCCCACCTGGCGCCGGCACGGAGGAAATAGTTGCAGGTGCAATGGTGTTGGGGAGGCCACAAGGAGGTCCGCCATGCCCGCCGTCACCGTCGACGACATCACCGCACTCGCCACGATCCCCGCCCCCGGGCCCTCCGCGGAGCGCCGCACCGTGGCCACGCTGACCACGGCCCCGTCGGGGCTCGAAGGCGAGGGCTTCCCCGTACGGCGCGCCTTCGCCGGGGTCCCGCTCGACGTGCTCGACCCCTTCGTGCACATGGACCAGATGGGCGAGGTCGACTACGCGCCCGGCGAGCCGAGGGGCACCGCGTGGCACCCCCACCGCGGCTTCGAGACCGTCACCTACATCATCGACGGCACCTTCGAGCACCAGGACTCGACAGGAGGGGGAGGTGTCATCACCAACGGCGACACCCAGTGGATGACCGCCGGCGCCGGGATCCTCCACATCGAGCGGCCACCCGAGGCGCTGGTGGCCTCCGGCGGGCTGTTCCACGGGATCCAGCTGTGGGTGAACCTGCCCGCGGAGCGCAAGTGGGTGCCGCCGCGCTACCAGGACATCGGGCGGGACCGCGTCGCCCTGGCCGCCTCGCCCGACGGCGGCGCCCTGGTCCGGGTGATCGCCGGGCGGGTCGGCCCGCACACCGGCCCCGGTGTCACCTACACGCCGATCACGGTCGTCCACGCGACGCTCGCGCCGGGCGCCCGGCTCGAGCTCCCCTGGGACCGCCGGTCCAACGCGCTGCTCTACGTCCTCGCCGGCCGTGGCCTCGCCGGCGCCGAGCGCCGCCCCGCGTCGGGGGGCCAGCTCGCCGTCCTCGTCGGCGGGGACGTCGTCAGCGTCGAGGCGAGCGCCGCCCAGGAGGGCTCGCCCACCCTCGAGGTGCTGCTGCTCGGCGGGAGGTCCATCGGCGAGCCGGTCGCCCACTACGGCCCGTTCGTGATGAACACCCGCGCCGAACTGGTCCAGGCGTTCGAGGACTTCCAGAAGGGCCGGATGGGCACCGTTCCCCCCGGGCGTGTCGCCGCGACGGCCCCCGGTGGGGCACACTGAATGGCATGACCCTAGCCCGACCGCGCCCCACGCGGCCGGGGGCCGCCGCGACGCCGGCGCCGGCGGAGCTGGTCCGGCGGCTGCGCTCCGCATACGACGCCGGCACCACCCGCCCCCTGGCGTGGCGACGCGCGCAGCTGCAGGGCGTGCGGCGGCTCCTCGCCGAGCGCGAGACGGAGCTCCTCGGGGCGCTCGCCGCCGATCTCGGCAAGCCGGCCCTCGAGGGGTGGATGACCGAGCTGCGCCACGTCGCCAACGAGATCTCGGGCATCCTCGGGCACCTCGAGCGGTGGTCCTCCCCCGAGCGGGTGCCGGTGCGCGCCCTGCTGAGACCGGGGCGGGCGCGCGTCGTGCCCGAGCCCCTCGGCGTCGTGCTGGTCATCGCGCCGTGGAACTATCCGCTCCATCTGCTGCTGCTCCCCATGGTCTACGCCCTCGCCGCCGGCAACGCCGTCGTCGGCAAGCCGTCGGAGGTGGCCCCCGCCACCGCCGGCGCCCTCGCCCGGCTGCTCCCCGGATACCTCGACCCCGCCGCAGTGGCGATCGTGGAGGGGGGCGCAGAGGTCGCCAACGCCCTTCTCGACGAGCGCTGGGACCACATCTTCTACACCGGCAACGGGCGCGTCGGCCGTGCCGTCATGAAGGCGGCGGCCCGGAACCTCACCCCCGTGACGCTCGAACTGGGCGGCAAGAGCCCCGCCATCGTCGACGCCAGCGCCGCGCTCGACGTCGCCGCGAGGCGCATCGCGTGGGGCAAGCTGGTGAATGCCGGCCAGACGTGCGTGGCCCCCGACTACGTCCTCGTGGACCGCCGCGTCGAGCAGCCGTTCCTCGACGCCCTCGCCGGCTCGATCCGGGCGTTCTTCGGCGAGGACCCCTCGAGGAGCGCCGACTTCGGCCGGATCGTCGACGAGCGCCATTGGGACCGCCTGAGCGGGCTCCTGGCCGGCACCGCCGGCCGGGTGGTCCTCGGCGGCGCGGGCGACCGCGCCAGCCGCTACCTGGCGCCCACGGTCGTGCGCGGCGTCGGATGGGACGACCCGCTCATGGGCGAGGAGATCTTCGGCCCGATCCTCCCGGTGATCGCCGTCGACGCGCTCGACGACGCCATCGCCGGGATCAACGCCCACGACAAGCCGCTGGCCCTCTACGTGTTCGCCCAGGACCAGCGCGCCGTGGACCGGGTGGTCGCCGAGACCTCCTCGGGCGGCGTCGGGGTCAACGTCACTCTCCTCCACCTGGCCGTGGCCGATCTCCCCTTCGGCGGGGTCGGCGCCAGCGGGATGGGCGCCTACCACGGCAAGTCCGGCTTCGACACCTTCAGCCACCGCAAGTCGGTCCTGCACAAGCCGGCGAGACCCGACCCGCCGATCACCTACCCGCCGTACACCCGTATCAAGCAGCGCCTGGTGCGGAAGGTCTTCTGAGGCGCACACGGTGGCCGGCGACACCCCTCCACGACGGTTCTCGCTCCGGGAGCTCGTCGAGCGCAGCGGGGTGCCGGCGAGCACGATCCACCACTACCGCCGGGCGGGGATGATCCCCCCGCCGGTGCGAGAGGCGGCGAACCGCTTCGGCTACGACGAGCGGCACCTCGACGCCCTCATCGAGATCCGCTCCCACACCGGCGAGGGCGCCGAGTGCAGGCCCCGTGTCGTCGCGGCGGCCATCGAGGCCTTCCGGACCCGCAGCTACGGGGAGGTTACGGTCAGCGAGATCGCCGAGACGGCCGGGGTGGCCAAGGGAACCGTCTACCGCTACTTCGAGTCGAAGGAAGAGCTGCTCACCGCCTCCATCGAGGCGCTCCTCGCCGACACGGCGTCGCGCTTCGAGGCGGCGGTCGACTCTCTCGGCGGCCCCAAAGGCCTGACCGACGACCCGGAGAAGACCGCCCTCGTGTTCGGCTATCTGGTGGCCGGTGTCATGCCGATCCTCCTCGAGCTCGGCGCCAAGGCGGCGAAGGGGCACGAGCCGAGCGCCGATCAGGCGCGCCGGGTCCTGAGGACGCTGGCGGCGACGGCGGGCAGGCCCTTCACCGGTCGCGACGCCGACGAGGACGCGGCGGTCCGCTCAGGGCTCGGGATCATCAAGACGGCGTTCTCGACGGTCCTCGAATGGGCGATCGGCCCCGACTGGCCGCCCGATGAGATCGACGCCCAGCCCGACCGGCCGGTGCCCTGAGCAGGGGAGCAGGGCCGGTCCTTGACAGCCGGCGCGACAGCGCGTACATCTGATGACCACGCGGTCACCCCCTTACACCTCGGCGTGCGACACGGTCCCCGCGCTTCCGTCTGCGGCGGAGATCCTCGCGCGCGCCGCCGGCGAGAACTTCCGGGTCGCCTCCCGGCTGCTTCCGGCAGCCACCCGCGAGCACCTCTTGGCGCTCTACGGGTATGCACGACTGGTGGACCAGCTCGGCGACGCCTACACCGGAGACCGCCTCGCCGCGCTGGAGGGCGTCGCCACCCAGGTCGAGCGGGCGTGGGCCGACCCGGGCGCGGCGGGCCTGAACCCGCTCGTCGCGCGGGCCGTCGGGGCCGCGCGCCGGGTGCGCGGCGACGCCGAGCCGCTCCTCGACCTCGTGCGCGCCAACGTTGCCGACCAGACGGTGCACCGCTACGAGACCTTCGCCGACCTGCTCGGCTACTGCCGGCTGTCGGCGAACCCCGTCGGCCGCCTCGTCCTCGACGCGCTGGGCGCGGCGACCCCCGAGCGGCAGGCCTGGTCCGACTCGATCTGCAGCGGCCTCCAGCTGGCCGAGCACTGGCAGGACGTGGCCGAGGACGCCGCCGCCGGCCGGGTGTACCTCCCGGCCGAGGATCTGCGCCGCTTCGGGGTGGACGAGTCCGAGCTGACGGCGGCCCCGCCGGCGAGCCGGGAGCTGCGGGCGCTCATGGCCTTCGAGGTCGCACGCGCCCGGAGGCTCCTCGACGAGGGGGTACCGCTCGTGGCGTCGCTCGCCGGGCGGCCACGCGTCGCCGTCGCCGGCTTCGTCGCCGGCGGCCACGGCGCCCTCGACGCCATCGCGGCGCGGGGCTTCGACCCCCTCGCCGGCGCCCCCCGGCCGTCGCGCCGGCGCGTCGCCGTCCGGATGGGATCCCTGTTGAGGAGCTCTCTGGCACGGCGGGGGGCGGCGTGAACGTCGCCGACGCCTACGACACCTGCGAGAGGATCACCACCGAGCAGGCCCGCAATTTTTCCTACGGGATCAAGCTGCTGCCGCCGGCGAAGCGGCGGGCCATGTCCGCCCTGTACGCCATGGCCCGGCGCATCGACGACATCGGCGACGGCTCCGCCCCGGCCCCCGAGAAGCTCGACGCCCTCGCCGGCGTGCGCAAGCAGATCGCCTCGCTGGCCGAGGGAGCCCCCGACGGCGACGACGCCGTGCTCGTCGCGCTCGCCGACGTCGCCCGCCGATGGCCGCTGCCGCTCGGCGCCCTCGAGGAGCTCGTCGAGGGGTGCGAGATGGACGTCAACGGCACCCACTACGCCACCTTCGACGAGATGGTCGGCTACTGCCGGCGGGTGGCCGGAAGCGTCGGCCGGCTGAGCCTTTCCCTCTACGGCACGGCGGAGCCCGAGACCGCCGCCCCCCTCGCCGACGCCCTGGGCGTGGCCCTGCAGGTCACCAACATCCTGCGCGACCTCCTCGAGGATCGCGACGTCATGGGCCGCGTGTACCTGCCCGAGGAGGACCGGGAACGCTTCGGCGTGGGGGCCGACCTGCGCGGCCCGGCCGATGCGCTGACGGCCCTGGTGTGTTTCGAGGCGGCACGGGCGGAGGCCTGGTACGAGCGCGGCTTCGCCCTGCTGCCGATGCTCGACTGGCGGTCGAGGGCCTGCACCGCCGCCATGGCGGGCATCTACCACCGGCTCCTGCTGCGGATCCAGCGCGACCCCGGCGCCGTGATGCGAGGGCGGATCTCCCTGCCCGGCCGCGAGAAGCTCTCGGTGGCGCTGCGGGCCCTCACGGTGGGGGGACCGTGAGCGCTTCCCGCCCGCACGTCGCGGTGATCGGCGGCGGCCTCGCCGGCATCGCCGCCGCCCTCGAGTGCGCCGACCTCGGGGCGCGCGTCACGCTGCTCGAGCGGCGGGGACGGCTGGGGGGCCTGACGTGGTCCTTCCAGCACGGCGGCCGGTGGGTCGACAACGGCCAGCACGTGTTCCTCCGCTGCTGCGACGAGTACCAGTGGTTCCTCGGGCGCATCGGCGCCGCCGGCGACGTCCAGCTTCAGGACCGCCTCGACATCCCCGTCGTGTCGCCGGCGCCGGCGCCGGGAGGACGCCCCCGTGTGGCCCGCCTGCGGCGGCCGGCCGTGCGGGTGCCCGCCCCGCTGCACCTGGCCGGGTCGTTGATCCGGTACCGCCACCTCGGGGTGCGCGACCGCCTGGCCCTGGGGCTGGCCGTCGCCCCCCTCCGCCGGCTGCGCCTCGACGACCCCTCCCTCGACGGGGAGACGTTCGCCGCCTGGCTGGCCCGCCACGGCCAGTCGCCGGCGGCGGTGTCCGCCCTGTGGGACCTGATCACCGTCCCGACCGTCAACCTGGGGGCCTCGGAGGCGTCGCTCGCCGTGGCGGCCAAGGTCTTCCAGACCGGGCTGCTCGGCGACCCGGCGGCCGCCGACATCGGCTGGAGCCGCGTCCCCCTCGGGCGCCTCCACGGGGACAACGCCGCCGCCGCCCTGGCGCGCTCCGGCGTCGAGGTCCGCCTGGCGGCGCGGGTGGAGCGGGTGGAGCCGAGCGGCGCCGGCTTCTCCGTGCTCGGGCCCACCCTGTCGGTCGACGCCGACGCTGTGGTGGTGGCCGTGCCTCACGACGACGCCGGCGGGGTCCTGCCCCCCGGGGCGGTGCCGGGTCAGGACCGCCTGGGGGAGCTGGGCAGCTCCGCGGTCGTGGACGTGCACCTCGTCTACGACCGTCCGGTCATGACCTGGCCGCTCATGGCCGGGGTGGGGACGCCCCTGCAGTGGGTGTTCGACCGCACGGCCAGCTCCGGGATGGAACCGGGCCCGGGCCGCCCGCAGTACCTGGCCGTGTCTTTCTCCGCGGCCGACCACCTGCTCGGCCGGCGCCCCGAGGAGCTGGCCGGCTGGGTGGCCGCCGAGCTGCCACGGCTCCTGCCCGTGGCCGGGGAGGCCCGGCTGGTGGATTCCCTCGTCACCAAGGAGCGGCGCGCCACGTTCCGCGCCGTTCCCGGCACCGCCCGGCTCCGGCGGGGCCCCCGCACGTCCTGGCCGGGCCTCACCCTGGCCGGGGCGTGGACCGACACAGGATGGCCGGCGACCATGGAGGGCGCCGTGCGCAGCGGCAGGGCCGCTGCGCACGCCTGCCTCGCGGGCGCCGCGCTGCCGCTGCAACACACTGAGGAGGTTGCGTGACACCGACCATCGGCGTCCCAGAGGTTCTGGCCCGCTCCCGTGCCGCCATCGGTCCGGCGATGGCCGCCGCGCTCGACCGGCTCAACCCGGAGATCCGCCGCGTCGCCACGTACCACGTCGGGTGGACCGACGCCGACGGCACCCCCGTGGAGTCTCCCGGCGGCAAGGGCATCCGCCCGACTCTGGCGATGCTCTCCGCCGAGGCGGCGTGGGCGGACTCGGCTCTCGGGATCCCCGGCGGCGTCGCCGTCGAGCTGGTCCACAACTTCTCGCTCATCCACGACGACATCATCGACCGCGACACCGAGCGCCACCACCGGCCCACGGTGTGGTCCGTGTACGGCGTCGGCCCGGCGATCGTTGCCGGCGACGCCCTGCAGGTCCTCGCCCACCAGGTGCTGCTGGAGTCTTCGCCCGAGCGCGGGGCCGCCGCGTCGGCGGCCCTCGCCGACGCCACCGCGGCGATGATCGCCGGCCAGGCCGAGGACATCGCGTTCGAGAAGCGCCGGGACGTCACCGTCGAGCAGTGCATGGCGATGTCGTCGGCCAAGACGGGCGCTCTGCTCGGCTGCGCGTCGTCGATCGGCGCGATCCTCGCCGGGGCCCCCGAGGCGACGGTTTGGGCGCTCCGCGACTACGGCCGGCACCTGGGCCTCGCCTTCCAGGCGGTCGACGACCTTCTCGGGATTTGGGGCGACCCGGCCCGCACCGGCAAGCCCGCCGGCAGCGACCTCCGCCAGCGCAAGAAGTCGATGCCGGTCGTGGCGGCCCTCGCCGCCGGCGGCGCCGACTCGGACGAGCTGCGGTCTTTGGTGGTCGGGCCGGTCGGCGCCAACGGCTCCCTCGGCCCGCTCACCCCCGACGAGGTGGAGCGCGCGGCCTACCTGGTGGAGGCCTGCGGGGGCAGGGCGTGGACGGCCGTGCGGGCCAAGGCGAACCTCGACACGGCGCTCGGCGCCCTCGAAAGGGTCCGTCTCTCGGCCGTCCCCCACCGCGAGCTCGCCGACATCGCCGTGTTCGTGCTGGAGCGGGAGGCGTGACAGCGACGGTCCCGCAGCCCCGCGCCGCACCACCGCCGCCCGAGGCGTCTGCGCCGTTCCGCGCCGGCGGCAGCCGGTCGGCCGGCGGGGGCCTCGCGGCCCGCGCCGAGGCCGCCCTGGCACGGGCGCGCGACCACCTGCTCGGCCTCCAGCACCCCGACGGCTGGTGGAAGGCCGAGCTCGAGACCAACGTCACCATGGACGCCGAGGACCTCCTGCTGCGGCACTACCTCGGCATCCTCGACGGGCAACTGGCCGGAGAGTCGGCCCGCTGGATCCGCTCCAACCAGCGCCCCGACGGCACCTGGGGCACCTTCCACGGTTCTCCACCGGACCTGTCCACGACGGTCGAGGCCTACGTCGCCCTCCGCCTCGCCGGCGACGACGCCGAGGCCGAGCACATGCGCCGGGCGGCCGCCTGGGTGCGCGACCGGGGCGGGGTCGAGTCCGCGCGTGTCTTCACCCGGATCTGGATGGCGGTGGTCGGCCGCTGGAACTGGGACGAGCTGCCGGTCATCCCCCCGGAGATCATGTTCCTGCCGGCGGCCGGCCCGCTCAGCATCTATCACTTCGGGTGCTGGGCGCGCCAGACCGTCGTCGCCCTGGCGGTGGTGATGTCGCACCGCCCGGCACGGCCGCTCCCCTTCGGGATCGACGAGTTGCGCCGCCCCGCCGGCTGGACGCCGGGCGGCGCGCCGGCGGCGGGCGGAGGCGAGGCTCTCTGCCGCAACCGCCCCGAGCGCGTCCGCGGGGCCGGGCGGCCCTTCGCTGCCCTCGACAGGGCCCTGCACCGCTACGAGAGGCTTCCCCGCTGGTTCGCGCCGCGGCGGGTGCTCCGCGCCGCCGCCCTGCGCCGGGCGGAGCGGTGGATCGTGCGCCGCCAGGAGGCGGACGGGCTCTGGGGCGGCATCCAGCCCCCCGTCGTCTACTCGATCATCGCCCTGACCCTGCTCGGCTACAGCCTCGACCACCCCGTCATCCGGGCGGCGCTCGAGGGCCTCGACGGCTTCACCATCCATGACGAGAAGGGCCGGCGTCTCGAGGCGTGCCAGTCCCCGGTGTGGGACACCGCCCTCGCCGTGATCGCCCTCGTCGACGCCGGCGTCGACCCCGCCGCTCCGGCCATCGCCGCCGCGGCCCGCTGGCTCGTCGGCGAGGAGGTCCGCGTGGCCGGCGACTGGGCCGTCCGGCGGCCCCGCCTCCCTCCGGGCGGGTGGGCGTTCGAGTTCGCCAACGACTACTACCCCGACATCGACGACACCGCCGAGGTGATCCTCGCCCTCCGGCGGGCGGCGGCCGTCGAAGGCGCCGACGAGGCGTGCCGGCGAGGCGTGGCCTGGACACTCGGCATGCGGAGCCGCGACGGGGGCTGGGGCGCGTTCGACGCCGACAACGACAGCCCGCTCGTCGCCTCCCTCCCCTTCTGTGACTTCGGCGAGGTGACCGACCCGCCCTCGGCCGACGTCACCGCCCACGTGCTCGAGATGATCGCCCAGGAGCCGGAGTCGCCGCGGACCGTCATCGAGGGGGCTGCCGCCTGGCTGTCGCGCGAACAGGAGGCCGACGGGTCGTGGTTCGGGCGGTGGGGCGTCAACCACGTCTACGGGACCGGGGCGGCCGTCCCGGCGCTCGTCGCGGCCGGCGCCGCGCCCGAGGACCCCGCGATCCGGCGGGCGGTGGCATGGCTCGAAGCCCACCAGAACGCGGACGGAGGCTGGGGCGAGGACCTTCGCTCCTACGTCGACGCCGCCTGGCGGGGCCGGGGCGAGTCGACGGCGTCGCAGACCGCGTGGGCGCTGCTCGCGCTCCTCGCCGCCGGCGAGCAGGACAGTGGCGCCGTCCGCCGCGGCGTCGAATGGCTGGTGTCGGCACAGACCCCCGACGGCACGTGGGACGAGCAGTGGTTCACGGGCACCGGTTTTCCGTGGGACTTCTCGATCAACTACCACCTCTACCGGCTGGTGTGGCCCGTGACGGCCCTCGGCCGCTACGTCAGCCGCCGGCCGCTCGGCCGCGGAGGCGGGCGCCCCGGGGGCGCGCGACTCGGGGGCGGGCCGTGAACGCCCTGGCGGATCCCGGCCGGGGAGGCGACGTGAGGCTGCTGACCCTCGCCCCGCTGCGCCTCGAAGCGCGCGCCATGAACGTCGGCGACCCCAGGGGCAGGGTGGTCCGCACGGGTGCAGGGCCGCGGCGCGCCGCCGCCGCGGCGGCCGCGCTCCGCGCGGGGCCGGCGCCGGCCGCCGTCGCGGTCGCCGGGGTCGCCGGCGCCCTGGTGCCGGGCATCCCGGCCGGGACGCGAATCGTCGGCGACCGCGTGGTGTCCGCGGACGGCACCCCCCTCGGCGAGCCCCTGCTGTCCGCGCCGCTGATCGCCGCCGCGCTGCGCCGGCGGGGTCTGCCCGTGCGGGTCGGCCCGGTCGTCTCCGCGGACCGGATCGTGCGCGGGGTGGTCGCCCGCGCCCGCCTGGCGGCGTCCGGCGCGCTCGCCGTCGACATGGAGACCGCCGCTCTCCTCGCCGAGCCCTGGGGCTGCCCCGTCGCGGTCGTGCGGGCGGTGGCCGACACCCCCGAGCGCGAGATCCGCTCCGTGGCGACCCTGGCCGGCGGCCGCAGGGCCCTCGCCGCGCTGCGGGCGGCCGCCCCCGCCCTCCTGGAGTGGGCGTCCGCCGTCGGGCAGCGGACGGTGGTACTGGCCGGGCCGCGCTCGTTCTGCGCCGGCGTGGAGCGCGCCATCGAGACCGTGGAGCGGGCGATCGACCAGTTCGGCACGCCGGTCTACGTCCGGCGCCAGATCGTCCACAACCGCCACGTCGTCGAGGACCTGCAGGCCCGCGGTGCGGTGTTCGTCCGGGAGCTCGAGGAGGTCCCCGACGGCGCCGCCGTCGTCTTCTCGGCGCACGGGGTCGCGCCGGCGGTGCGCGACGACGCGGCCCGACGCGGCCTGCAGGTGGTCGACGCAACCTGCCCTCTCGTCTCCAAGGTCCACCACGAGGTGCGCCGCTTCCGCCAGCGCGGCTACCAGGTCGTGCTCATAGGGCACCCCGACCACGACGAGACCGCTGGCACGCTCGGCGAGGCGGACGACATCGCCTTGCTGTCCGGCCCCGGCGACGTCGAGCGGCTGCACGTCGACGATCCCGACCGCCTCGCGTACGTGACCCAGACGACCCTGGCGCCGGCGGACGTCACAGAGGTGGTGGGCGCGTTGCGCCGTCGTTTTCCCAAGGTTATCGGGCCGAACGCCGCCGACGTCTGCTACGCGACGCAGAACCGCCAGGACGCCATCGTGGCGATAGCCGGCGACTGCGACGTCATCCTGGTCGTCGGCTCGGCCAACTCGTCCAACACCGCCCGCCTCGTGGAGGTCGCCACCCGGGCGGGCTGCCGCACGTTCATGCTCGACGACGACGCCGGGATCCAGCTCGAATGGCTCCGCGGCGCCAAGACGGTTGGCGTCACCGCCGGCGCCTCTGCACCGCCGGTCCTCGTCGACAGGGTCGTCGACGCCGTGCGCGGCCTCGGACCCGTCGAGGTCGTGGAGAAGCCCGTCCGCGTCGAAACCGTCAATTTTCCGCTACCGATGGAGGTGCGTTAGGTGGGTGTTCCCCTACGCCAGAGTCTCAAGATCGCCACCTACATGCTGCGACAGAAGCTCGCCGGGCGGGACAAGTACCCCTTGATCGTGGAGCTCGAGCCGCTGTTCGCGTGCAACCTCGCGTGCAGCGGATGCGGCAAGATCCAGTACCCCACCGACGTGCTCCGCCAGCGCCTCACCGTCGAGCAGTCCGTCGCCGCCATCGTGGAGTCGCGGGCGCCCATGGTCTCCATCGCCGGCGGCGAGCCGCTGCTGCACCCCGAGATCGACCGCATCACGCAGGCGCTGCTGGACCGGGGGCGCTACGTCTACCTGTGCACCAACGGCCTTCTCCTCGACAGGAAGCTCGACCGTTTCCGCCCTCACCCCCGTTTCAGCTGGGTCGTCCACATCGACGGTCTGGAGGAGCGTCACGACGACTCTGTCAACCGGGAGGGCACCTTCGAGAAGGCGGTCGCCGCCATAAAGGCCGCGAAGCAGAGGGGATTCAAGGTCACCACCAACTCCACGTTCTTCACCACCGATTCCCCCAGGACCGTCCGGGAAGTCCTCGACTTCCTCAACGACGACCTCGGCGTCGACCAGATGATGATCTCGCCGGGGTACGCCTACGAGAAAGCCCCCGACCAGGTCAGCTTCTTGAGCACGAAGACGTCGACCACGCTGTTCGCGGAGGCGTTCGCCGACGGGCGCCGGAAGAAGTGGCGCCTCAACCACAGCCCCCTCTTCCTCGACTTCCTCGAGGGGAAGGTGGACTTCGAGTGCACCCCGTGGGGCATCCCCAGCTACTCGGTGTTCGGCTGGCAGCGCCCCTGCTACCTGATGGCGGACGGGTACACCGAGACCTACCAGGAGCTGATCGAGACCACGGACTGGAGCAAATACGGTCGCGGCAAGGACCCCCGCTGCGCCAACTGCATGGCCCACTGCGGCTACGAGCCGAGCGCAGTGCTCGCGACCACGTCGTCGCTGCGACAGTCGCTGCGTGCCGCGATAGGGTCATGACCCGATGGGATTCGACCTGCCCAGCGCGCTCGTCGAGCGGGCGGGGGAAGGGGCCGCACTCTGGTCGCGATACCTCAACCCCCAGACGCCGCGCGTGGTCCGCTCGATCGGCTTCGACCGGCGGTGGGTGCGGGCCGACGGCTCCTACCTCTACGACGGCTCCGGCGCCCGCTACCTCGACTTCCTCACCGGGTTCGGTGTGTTCGGCCTCGGCCGCGGTCACCCGACCATCCGCAAGGCGCTGCACGACGTCCTCGACGCCGAGATCGCCGACCTGGTGCAGATGGACACCCCCCTCCTCGCCGGCCTCCTCGGTGAGGCGCTCGTCGGCCGCGCGCCGAACCTCGACAGGGTGTACATGTGCAACAGCGGCACCGAGGCGGTCGAGGCGGCGCTGAAGTTCGCCCGCTGCGCCACCGGCAGGCCGCGGGTGGTCTACTGCGACCACGCGTTTCACGGGCTGACGGCGGGGTCGTTGTCGGTGAACGGTGCGGACGAGTTCCGTCGCGGCTTCGGCCCTCTCCTTCCCGGCGCCCGAGTGCCCTTCGGGGACCTCGACGCCCTCCGCCGCGAGGTGGCCAGGGGCGACGTCGCCGCGTTCATCGTCGAGCCCGTACAGGGCAAGGGTGTCGCCGTGGCCCCGCCCGGCTACCTTGCCGAGGCGTCGAACCTGCTGCACCGCCACGGGGCGCTTTTGATCTGCGACGAGGTCCAGACCGGCATCGGCCGGACCGGGCGGCTCTTCAGCTACGAGCACGACGGGGTGAGTCCCGACATCGTCACCGTCGCCAAGACCCTCTCCGGCGGCTTCGTGCCGATAGGCGCCACCCTCGCGACAGGCCGGGTCTTCGACAAGGTGTACTCCTCGATGGACCGGATGCTCGTGCACGACTCCACCTTCGGCACCAACTCGCTCGCGATGGCCGCCGGGCTCGCCACCCTGTCCGTGATCGACGACGAGGGCCTCATCTCCAACGCCGTCACCGTCGGTGCGCAGCTGATGGAAGGCCTGCGTTCTGCGGCGTCGCGGTTCGAGTTGATCGCCGACGTCCGCGGCCGGGGCCTGATGATCGGCATCGAGTTCGGCCCTCCGCGCTCACGCCGGCTGCGATCCCGGTGGCGTCCGTTGACGCTCGCCCGGCGGGGTCTGTTCACCCAGATGGTGGTCGGCGCCCTCTTCGAGCACCATCGCGTGCTCACCCAGACCGCCGGCGACCACATGGACGTCCTCAAGATCCTGCCCCCCCTGACGCTGACGAGCGACGACGCCGGGGCCTTCCTCCGGGCCTTCGACGCGGTGATGGAATCGATCCACGACAGCACCCGGCCGCTGTGGCACTTCGGCTGGGGGCTCACCACCCGCACCGCGCTCCGCGGTCAGCGGATGCGGGTCCCGACCCGCTCACGCGGGACGGGCCCTGGCGCCGGCGGGACCGGGGTGGGTGCCGGTGCCGGCCGGATCGAGGTTGGCGCCGGCGACGGGGCGGTCGGCGACGGGGCGGTCGGCGACGGGGCGGTCGGCGGGCTCGGCGTGCTCGACTTCCTCGACGTGCCCGCACCCGGCACCCTCGAGTCCGTGCACGGAGTCGAGCCGCTCGACGGGGTGGGAACCTAGGCGCAGGGGCCCGCAGGGTCCCCTCCCACCCCGGCACCGGCGCCGGCGCCGGCGCCGGTCAGGCTTTGTTGGAGCCGCGCGACCACGACGCCGCCGCGGCCACCAGGCACGCCACCATGGCGAAAAGGAACGCCGTGCGGAGGCCTGCGTGGAAGGGTGCGGAGATGAGGCCCGGGAAGAACGACCGCCCGGTCAGCGCGGCCTGGCTGCTTGCCGGCAGGGACGCCAGGACGTGGCTCCCGACCAGCGCCCGGATGGGGTCGTAGCCGAGGAACGCTGCGAACAGCACCTGCACGGGGGGCAGGCTGGCGGCCCTCGCGGCGGCGGCCGGCGGGACGCCGTGGGCGTGGAGGCCGCCGGCGAGGGCCGCGGGAAGGCTGCCCGAGAGCCCGACGATCATCAACGTGAAGAAGATGCCGATGGACAGCACCTGGGCGGAGTTCTGGAACGTCGAGTTCATCCCGCCGCCGGCACCGCGGTGCGCCGAGGGAAGGCTGTTCATCACCCCTGCCCGGTTGGGGGAGGCGAAGGCGCCCATCGCCAGCCCGTTCACGAACAACAAGAGGGCGAACACCGGATAGGAGAAGTCGACGGGCAGGGCCTGCAGCAGCAGGAAGCTCCCGGCGGCGGCGATCATGCCGCCGGTCGCGAAGGGCCGGGCACCCCAGCGGTCGGACAGATAGCCGGATGCGGGCCCGGCCACGAGGAACCCGGCGGTGAGGGGGAGCATGTAGATACCGGCCCACAGGGGCGTCCGGGCGAAGCTGTAGCCGTGTAGAGGCAGCCAGATGCCCTGCAGCCAGATGATCAGCATGAACATGAGGCCGCCGCGGCCCACCGCGGACAGGAACGACGAGAGCGTCCCGAACGTGAACGCCCGAATGCGGAACAGCGGCAGCCGGAACATCGGGTTGGCGGCGCGGGTTTCGATCACGGCGAACGCGGCCAGGAGCGCGGCGCCGCCCGCGAGCTCCCCCATGACGGGCGGACTGGTCCACCCCATCGACTTGCCGCCGGCCGGCTCGATCCCGTAGCTGATCCCGATCATCACGAGGACCAGGCCCAGCGCGAACGTCGCGTTCCCCCACCAGTCGATCGGCGCCCGGTGCCGCTCGCCTCGCTCTTCGAGCTTCGTGTACGCCCAGATGGTCCCGAACAGCCCCGGCGGGACCGACACGAGGAAGACCAGCCTCCAGTCGATCGGGGCCAGGACGCCGCCGAGGACCAGCCCGATGAAGCTGCCGCTGATCCCGGCGATGTTGTTGATACCGAGCGCCAGCCCGCGCTGGTTGGGCGGGAAGGCGTCGGTGAGGATGGCGGCGGAGTTGGCCACGAGGAAGGCCGCCCCCACCCCCTGGATCACCCGGCCGACGACGAGCCACATGGCTCCGGGCCTCGACGTCAGCGGGTCGACGGAGAGACCGAGGGAAGCGGCCGTGTAGACGACGAAGCCGAGGTTGTACATGCGAACCCGGCCGAACATGTCCCCCAGGCGCCCCAGGCTGACGACCAGCACCGACGAGACGATCAGGAACCCGAGGATCATCCACAGCAGGTAGAAGCTGTTGCCCCGCTGGAGCGGGTCCAGGTGGATTCCGCGGAAGATGTCGGGCATGCCGATGAGCATGATCGAGGCGTCCAGCGTCGCAAGGAGCACGCCCACGGTCGTGTTGGAGAGGGCGACCCACTTGTAGCGGTCCGAAGGCGTGCGGGGCGCCCGCACCGGAGCAGGCGTGGACTCGTCGGTTGCTGTCAAGAACGGCCCCTCCGCGGAGCTCCCGTCATATACTTCGCTTACCTAACCACCTTATCCGAGTCCCGCCGGCTTTTGCGCAGGGCAATGGCAGGCCTTATCCCGCGCGCGAGGTCCCCGCGGAGGGGGCGGTCGAGGGGGGACCCTGGTCGGGTCCGGCCCGCGGGTGCTCAGCTCAGCCGCTCGATCAGCATCGCCATGCCCTGCCCGCCGCCGACGCACATGGTCTCGAGTCCGACGGTCTGGTCGAGGGTCCGCAGATCGTTGATCAGGGTGGTCATGATGCGGGCTCCGGTCATGCCGAAGGGGTGCCCGAGGGCGATGGCCCCTCCGTGCGGATTGAGCTGCTCGGCTATGGAGATCCCCAGCTCGTCGCACACGGGCAGGACTTGCGCGGCGAACGCCTCGTTGAGCTCCACGACGTCGATGTCGGTGATGGTCATTCCCGTCCTGTCGAGCAGCCTGCGGACCGACTCGATCGGCCCGACGCCCATGATCTCGGGGGCAAGAGCGGAGACGGAGCTCGCAATGATGCGCGCCAGCGGCGTGAGGCCGAGGGCGCGCGCCTTCTCGTCGGACATGACCAGCACGGCGGCCGCCCCGTCGTTGAGGGGGCAGGCGTTGCCGGCGGTGACCTTGCCGTCGGGCTTGAAGGCCGGCGGCAGCTCCGCGAGACGCTCCAGGGTGGTGTTGGGCCGGGGACCGTCGTCACGGGTCACGACCGTCCCGTCGGGGACGGTGACCGGGGTGATCTCGCGCTCGAAGAAGCCGTTCTTCTGGGCTTCGACCGCCCGGTCCTGGCTCAGCTTGGCGAACTCGTCCATGCGCTCGCGGCTCACCCCGTACCGCTCGGCGACGTTCTCCGCGGTCAGCCCCATGGGGATGTAGACGTGATTGATGAAGTCGTCGCGCGACTCGTCGGTGAAGCGGGGGTTCGCGTCCTCGGCCGAGAAACCCCTCCCCGACGTGCGGGTCACGCTTTCGACACCCCCGGCGACGAACACCTCCCCCTCGCCGACCTTGATGGCGTGGAACGCCATACGGATGGTCTGCAGCGACGACGCGCAGAAGCGATTGACGCTCGTGCCGGGGACCGTGTCGGGCAGGCCGGCCAGCAACCCGACCTGGCGGGCCATGTTCATCCCCTGCTCGCCGGCATGGTTCGCTGCACCGAAGATGACGTCCTCCACCTCGGCGCGGTCGAGTCCCGGGACTTTTTCCAGCAGCGCGTTGACGATGAATCCCCCCAGGTCGTCGGGCCGGTAGCCGACCAGGGATCCCTTGTGGGCCCGACCGATCGGGGTACGGGCCGTCGCCACGATCACAGCCTCAGGCACGATGTCGTCTCCTTGTCGCAACGGCGAGCGTTCGGGCCGCCCGCACCCCCCTAGCTTGCTGCGGGCACAAGGAGTTTGCCAGTGGTTCGCCAGTGAGGCGCCTCCTGCTGCTCCCGGCGCCGAATCGGCCCTACACTGGGAAGCGTAGGTGACGGACGTCCGGATCTGCCGGCCGACGGTGAGGAGAGGAGCGACCCTGCCCCAAGGCAAGGAAGACGCAATCGTGCTCGAGGGCACGGTGAGCGAGGCCCTGAAGAACGCCATGTTCAAGGTCGAGTTGGCCAACGGCCACGAGGTCCTGGCTCACAACTCGGGCAAGATGCGCATGAACCGCATCCGGGTGCTGCCCGGAGACAAGGTCCAGGTCGAGATCAGCCCCTACGACCTGACGCGGGGTCGCATCACCTACCGCTACAAGTAAGCCCGCCGGGGCGGACGCCCCTGCAAAAGCGCGGGAGACCGCCGGCAGCGGAGCCGGCCCGTCAATCCTCGTCGTCCTCGTCGGCGAGCAGCCCGCCGGCCGCCGCGAGCGCGGTGGCAGCCCTGACGGCCTCCTCGTAGACGGCCGTCAGGTGCCGCTCGGCGAGGGCGGGGTCCATCGCGAGCGGCGGGGCGCCGAGCGACCGGACGAGCGCCCCCGGGTCCCGGGTGGGCCGTATCGCTGACACAGGCTCGGGCTGCTGCTCGCTGTCCCCCCAGAAGCGCTGCTCGGCCTGGCGGCGGCTTGCGGCGGGTCGCCTGCGCTTTGTCACGACCTCCCCCCGTTCGCAGCGAGGCATCCTCCGCAGCCCCGCCGGTCCGCACCTGCCGGGCCGGGTCCGGGACTGCTCACGCGGCCTCCTCGGCGTCGGACTCGTCGACCGGCTCGTCCTCGACGAGATCGTCCGTGCGCAGACCGAGCGCGACGCGTAGCTGCTCGCCGTCCAGGTCGCCGAGGCTGCTGCGCGCCGGGAGGACCATGCCCGCGACGCGGCGCTTTCCGGCGACGATCTCCTCGACCCTCTCGTCCACGGTGCCGGGGCAGACCAGCCGGTGGGACATGACGGTGGACTGTTGCCCGATGCGCCAGGCCCGGTCGCGCGCCTGGTCCTCGACGGCGGGGTTCCACCAGCGGTCGTAGAGCACGACGTGGTTGGCGGCGGTGAGGTTCAGTCCCGAACCGCCGGCCTTGATGGACAGCACGAGCGCGCCCGGCCCGGTCGTCGCCTGGAAGTCCGCGACGAGCCGGTCGCGCACGGCGCGCGACAGGCCACCGTGGTAGCACCCGATCCGCAGCCCCGTGCGCTCGCTCAGGTACCTCGCCAGGCGCTCGCCCCACCTGGCGAAGTGGGTGAAGATCAAGATGCGCTCCCCGGCCGACAACACGTCGGACACGATCTCCTCGAGGCGCGCCAGCTTGCCGGACCGGCCGTGCAGGCCCTCCTGGTCGTCGTCGGAGCCGAGGTAGGCCCGGGGGTGGTCGCAGATCTGCTTCAACGCGGTGATGGCGGCCAGCACCTGTCCCTTGCGCTGGTTGGAGTCCTCGTCGAGGCCGCTGTCGAGCAGCTTGTCGAGCACCGCCTGGTAGAGCCCGATCTGCTCGGCGGTCATGCTGCAGTGCTCGAGCTTGTCGACCTTGTCGGGGAGCTCGGTGGCGATCTCCGGCTCGTTCTTCGTCCGCCGGAAGATCAGCAGGCCGTTGAGCGCCCGCAGCGCGCTCTCCTCGGAGGAGCGCGCGGACCCCGGCAGCGCCCGTGGGGGGTCGCCGTCGGCGCTTTCGCCGGCACGGGAGAGGTTCTCGATGAACGCCGCCCGTGGTCCCACCAGCCCGGGGTTGGTGAAGTCGAGGATCGCCCACAGGTCGCCGAGGCCGTTTTCCACCGGGGTGCCGGTCAAGGCGATCCTCGAGAACCCGCGCAGCCGGCGCAGCACCTGGGCGGTGTCGCTCTGATAGTTCTTGATCACCTGCGCCTCGTCCACCACGATGCGGCGCCACTCCACCTTGGACAGGTCGTCGATGTCGCGCACCGCGGTGGCGTAGGTGGTGAGGACGATGTCGGCGTTGGCGGCGAGCCGCGCGACAGAGTCGCCCTCCGCCCTGCCGGGTCCGTGGTGCACCACCGTGCGCAGTCGTGGCGTGAAGCGGGCGGCCTCGTCCGCCCAGTTGCCGAGCACGGCGGGCGGGCAGATCGCCAGGGCGGGCCCGTGGCCGCGGTCCATGAGCATGTGGGCGAGGATCGTCGGCGTTTTGCCGAGACCCATGTCCATCGCCAGGCAGCCCCCGAGCCCGGCCCGGTCCAGGAAGCCCAGCCACCCGGCGGCCTCGGCCTGGTAGGAGCGGAGCTGGCCGGCGAAGCCGTCGGGGGTGTCGACGGGCGCCGGGGGATGGCTCGCGGCGCCCCGGAGGAGATCGGCGGCCCAGCCGCTGCCGTCCACCCGGACGGGCCCCCCGAGTGTGGAGCCCTCCAAGCCGACAGCGTGGCGGAGGACCGCCGCACCCGACAGCTGGGTGATCGCCGACCTCTCTGCCAGCGCGGCCGCGGCTGCCGTCAGGTCGGCCCGGTCGATGTGCACCCACCTGCCGCGCACCTTGACGAGCGGCTGCGCGTCCTTCGCCAGGGCGGCGATCTCCGCCGCATCCAGCTCGACGTCGTCGAAGAGCACCGACCACCGGACGTTCGCGAGCTGCTGGACCCCCACCTGGGATTGCCCCGCCATCGCCTCGGCGTGGAGGCGTAGCTGAGGGCGGGGCCGGCGCCGGGAGACGAGGGGGAGCATCACCTCGAAGCCGGCGGCCTGCAGGGTCGCGCCGGTGCGGAACATGAGCTCGACCGCCTCGTCGCCGTCGAGCATGACCTGACCGCGGCGGGTGCTGGGCCGGCGCAAGGCCGGAAGGAGACGCTCGAGTCGCCGCATCTGTGCCTCGGCCTGCTGCGACTTGTTGCCCGACGCGACGACGAGGGCGTGCTCGACGGGCATGGGGTGCTTGTCGACGCCGGTGGCTTCCACGGACAGCAGCCACCCGCCGTCGTCTTGGGGCCGGTCGAGGCGAACGTTCAGGCCCACGCGGTGGTTGGCCGTAACCGGCGACACCCAGCGCTTCAGGTCGTCGGCGACCCGGCCGGCCGGCTCGAGGTCGGCGACGAAGGGCCGGCCGTCGAGGCACGAGAGCACCGACTCACCGATCTCGGAGCGCGAGGTCGCGTGCGGCGACGCGGCGGGGGCGACCAGGCGACCCGCGCCGGCCCGGGACACGGCGTCCACGACGCCGGCGAGCAGGGAGCGCGAGACGGCATCGGCCTGCACGGACGGCTGCAGCGCCACCACCGATCCGGGCATCCGGGTCACGAGCCGCTGCAGGCGGTCACGCGCCACGAGCGCCGGCACCCAGCGCACCCGGTGACGCCCGGATCCCTGGCGTCCGGTGGAGGGGTTGGAGCTGGCGCCGCGCAGCACCGGGACCATCCGGCCCTGGGCGACGAGCTCGGTGCCCCAGATCGCGATCTCCCCCATCCAGCGCAGGCTCGGGCCGATGCCGTCGCCGCCCTGGCCGGTGCCAATGCCGACGAGCCACCCGAGGGTCTGGGCGAGCGAGGCCGAGCGGGCCTCGGCGGCCGGGCGCCCGGAAACCGGTACCGGGGCGTGCCGCTCCCAGGCGATGCCGCCGGCATCGGCCTTCTCGAGCAGCGCCTCGACGTCGCCGGCCGACGGGTCGGCGCCGCGCGCGCCTGCCCACACCACGATCTTGCCCTCCCCCCAGGAGGCCTGAAGCAGCGGCACGGCGGTCTCCGCGAACTCCGGGGGACCGGCTTTGGCCTGCTGGACTGGCTTGCCGTCGACGCGCCCGGCGTCCGGCGGCCGGGCGCCGTCCAGGGCGGCGGACGGGATCACGTCGCCGGTGAGACGCTCGAGCGCGGCCGACAGCCGGGCGCGCTCCTCCGCCAGGTCCGCCCACACCTGGTCGCGCAGGTCGCCGGTGAGCTGCGACACCCTGGCCAGAGAGTCGTCCGTCTCGTAGATCAGCCGGCGGAGCGCGGCGGCCCAGACCACGGGTTGCGCGGTCAACGTCTCCCGCTCCTGCTCTGACGCCCAGCCGCCAGCGTCGGCGACTGCCGCTGCCTCAAAAGCGATCCGGTCCAGCTTCCTCTCCACTCTCCTCGGGGCCTGGTCATCACGCGTGCGACTCCCGCGCTCCGGGCCCACCCGAGCCCGTGCACCACGGCCACCGTCCAGGTCCGGATTCCCGGACCTATTTCAGTCAACGTGCTAGGGATTGCTCCCCATTCCGGGCCGCCAGAAACTTCCGCGCCCCGGTACCCCTTGTGCTGCAATCGCCGGTTGCCCAACTATCCCGCACGGATAGTCTAGCCCACGGCAGAGGCGCAGAGCGAGCACCGCCCGCAGCGAGACCCCTCTGTTCGGCCACATGCCCGGCGCAACGACAAGCGCGAGCGGCTCCCCGCAGCGAATCCTGCGACGAGCCGTCCTAGGGCTCGAACCCGCCGTAGCCCCCGCGATAGAAGACCAGCGGCCGGCCGGGCGCCGAACGGAGGGCCACAACCCTGCCGACTGCGAGCAGATGATCGCCGCCGTCGTGGACGTCCTCGAGCCTGCAGTCGATCCAGGCGAGCGCCCCCTCGAGATGCGGGGCCCCGGTCGGACCAGGCGCCCAGGCGACCCCCGAAAACTTGTCACCGCCGGCGTTGGAGAACGTGCGGGCCAGCGGCTCCTGCCCGGCGCTCAGGACGTTGACACAGAAGGCCGGGGAAGCGGCCACCCTCGGCCACGAGGTGGAGTTGCGGCTCGGGGCGAGCGCCACCAGGGGCGGATGGAGAGAGAGGCTGAAAAAAGACTGGCACGTCAACCCCACCGGCGCCTCGCCGTGGACGCCGGCCACCACAACGACCCCGCTCGCGAAGTGGCCGAGCACCGCCCTGAACTCGCCGGCGTCGACGCTCATCCCTCCTCACCTGGTCGCGGCCGCATGCACCACCCTAAGCGCTGCCCGTCGCTGCACACCCGCTCGGCTACGGTGCGGGCCATGAACGCCGAGGGCCGAGTACGGCCGGCCGGCGGTCCGCTCCTGTGGGCGGGGGGCGCCGGGCCCCTCCCCTGGCTCGGGGCCCTGGTCGTCCTGTATCTGACGGTGCCGGTCATCGCGTTCGCCGTCCGCCTGGTCGGCTCGCCGCGGCGCGGGTTCTCCACACCGGGTCTGTGGGGAGCGCTGTGGGTGTCGTGCCTCTCGGCCACGATCTCCCTGGCGCTCGTCACCGCCTTCGGGGTGCCCCTCGCCTACGTTCTCGCCCGATCGCGCAGCCGCTGGGCGCATGCCGTCGGCGCCGCCGTCCAGCTGCCCCTCGCCATCCCGCCGGTGATGAGCGGGATCCTGCTCATCTACCTCGTCGGCCCCTACACCACGCTCGGGCGGCTCTCCGGGCGGCGGCTCACCGAGTCGGTCGCAGGCGTCGTGCTGGCGCAGACCTTCGTCGCCGCGCCGTTCCTGGTCGTTGCGGCCCGCACCGCGTTCGCGGCGCGCGACCCGGGCCTCGACGAGGTCGCCGCCGCGCTCGGCCACCGCCCGCTCGCACGCTTCCTGCGGGTCGGCCTGCCCCTCGCCGCCGGCGGCATCCGGGCGGGGATGGTCCTCGCCTGGCTGCGCGCCTTCGGAGAGTACGGGGCGACGGTGCTGCTCGCCTACCACCCCGAGTCGCTGCCCGTCTACACCTACATCCAGTTCTCCGGCTCGGGTCTCGCCACGACCGAGGCCCCCACGGCGCTGGCCCTCGCAGTGGCGGCGGTGGCGGTGACCCTCGGGTGGGTCCGGTGGCCGCGCCGGCGGGCCGGGCGGGCGCTGCCCGCGCCCGCCGTGCCGCGCGCCCGGCCGCCGGCGGTGGTCCGCTTCGACCTCGACGTGCGGGCGGGGACGTTCCGTGTTCAGGCCCGCCACCAGGCCGCTAGCCCCC
>JAJYLA010000028.1 GCA_021788115.1 Actinomycetes bacterium
GGCGGGCCGGCGGGGGCCGGCGGGGCCGGCCGGGCCGGCGGGGCCGGCGGGCGGGTTACGCCCCGCTCATCGAGACGTCGGCGATGGCGAGGGTGACCCCCGACGCAACCGACGGGAGCCTCTCCAGGTCGTTCCCGACCGCCACGATCCCGCCGAGCATCCGCTGGAGGGTCGAGGCGATCGTCAACTCGCGCACCGGGCCGGCGAGGGCGCCGCCCTTGATGAGAAGGCCCTCGGCGCCGACGGAGAAGTCGCCGCTCACAGGGTTCACCCCCGAGTGCACCCCGGACACGGTCTGGACGAGAAGGCCGTCACCCACCGCGGCGAGGATCTCCTCGGCGCTCTGGGTCCCCGCAACGACCGACACCGCCCGCGCCCCGGTCCCCGGGGCACCCTTGAATCCGCCGCGCACGGCCGACGCCGTGGAGATGGTGCCCGCGCGGCGGGCCGCATAGGTGTTGTAGAGGAACGTCTGCAGGACCCCGTCTTCCACGAGGACGTTGCGGCGGGTGGCGAGGCCTTCGGCGTCGTAGCGGCCCGCCCCGTACGCGTCGGGGTCGGTCGGATCGTCGACGAGCGTGAAGCCGGGCACCGACACGGCCTCCCCGAGGCGCTCGGCGAAGAGGGAGCGGCCCTTCAGGACCGACTCGCCGTCGAGGGTGCCCGACAGGATCGCCAGCAGGGTGGCGGTGATCCTCGGCTCGAGCACCACCGTCAGGTGCGCCGAGCGGGGCTTGACGGCTCCGAGCAGGCGCGTCGCGCGTTCGACGGCGTCGCCGGCCGCCTTCTCCAGGTCGAGGTCGGAGGGGGCCCGCCCGACGCTGTAGCCGCCGCCCGTCTGGGTGTCGCCGCCCTCGCCGGCGACCGCGTAGGCGGACAGGTAGCAGGCCGTACGCTGCGACGCCACCGCGATGCCCGTGCTCGTCGCGATCGCCGACTCCATGGCAGCGTCGGCCCACTCGGCGGCCTCCACCTGGCGGATCCGCGGGTCCCCCGAGCGGACCGCCCTCTCCAGCTCGAGGGCCCGCGCCACCTTCGCGTCGGCCGGCAGGGAGACCAGCTCGTCGCGCCAGAGGTCGAGGTCGGCGGCGGCGACGCCGTCGGGTGCCGCCAGACCCACGAACTCGTCCTCGGACGCGAAGCCCGCGTTGTCCCGTGCCTCGCCCAGGGTTTCGGCGATCACGGCCTCATCGAGGGAGCCGGCGTAGGCGAAGCCCTGCCGGCGGCCCGACACGACCCGGATGCCGATCCCCGCCGAGGTGGCCGAGGACAGCGACTCGACCTCACCCTCGAAGACCTGCACCTCCGTCTCCCGGCTGCGCGCCACGAAAGCCTCGACCTGCTCGCCATCCCGGGCCCAGCCGGCGACGCGGGTCGCCACGTCCAGGAGCTCTCCGTCGTTCATCGGGCGGTCCCGCCGATCGTGAGGGCGCTCACCCGGAGGGTCGGCTGGCCGTCGCCGACGGGCACCCCCTGTCCCTGCTTGCCGCAGGTGCCGGGCGGCCCCATGGCGAAGTCGTTGCCGACGACGTCGATGTTGCGCAGGATCTCGGGGCCGTTGCCGATGAGATTGGCGTCGCGCAGCGGCTCGGTGATCCGCCCGTCCTCGATCAGGTACGCCTCGGTCATGCCGAACACGAAGTCGCCGGTGGCCGTGTTGACCTGACCGCCGCCCAGCTGTGCCACGTAGACGCCGTGGGGGGTCTGGCGGATGATTTCCTCGGGGTCCTCGGAGCCTGCCAGCACGTAGGTGTTGGTCATCCGGACCATCGGGAGGTGCTGGTAGCTCTCCCGGCGCCCGTTCCCGGAGCTCGCCCGGCCCTCCTTGCGGGCACGCAGCCAGTCCCACATGTAGTCGGTGAGAACCCCGTCCTGGATGAGCACGTTGCGGCGCGCGGGGTGCCCCTCGTCGTCGATGGCGATCGCCCCCCACTCGGGCCCCATCGTGCCGTCGTCCACCAGGGTCACGAGCGGGCTCGCGACCATCTCGCCCACCCTGCCCCTGAACACCGACACGTCCTTCGCGATGTGGTCCGCCTCGAGGCCATGCCCGCATGCTTCGTGAAAAAGGACGCCGCCGCTCCCCTGCTTGATCACCACGGGCAGGCTGCCCGATGGCGCGGGCCGGGCCGAGAGCTTCGTGATGGCACGCCGCGAAGCGGTGCGGGCCAGGTCCTCGACCGACACTTTGTCGAAGAACTCGAAGCCGACCGTCGCCCCGACGCTCTCACGCCCTGTCTGCATCCCGGTGTCGCCGACGGCGACGCTCGACACCGCGAAGCGTGTCTTGACCCGGTCGTCGCCCGCGAGCAACCCGTCGCTGTTGGCCACCAGGATCCGCCGGCGGCTGTCGCCGTAGACGGCGGTGACCTGGCGGATGGGTCCGCCCTCAGAGCGGGCGGCCTCGTCGGCGCGGCGCAGGAGGGCCACCTTGCCGGCCTTGGCCACGGTCTCGGGGAACACGCTCACCTCCGTCGGAGCGGGGGCGTCCACGCGGCGGAGCGTGACGGTACGGACCCCCCCGCCGCCGGTGCGCGCCGCGGCAGCGGCCGCCTGTGCCGCAGCCTGCAGGCCCGCCTCGGTGAGGTCGCTCGTGTGCGCGAAGCCGGTCGTGTCGCCCGATACCACCCGGATTCCCGCCCCCCGCTCCCGACCCGACGACAGGTCCTCGACCCTGCCGTCGTCGAGACGGGCGCCGGTGCTCGAGCGTTCCTCGGCGAAGACCTCGGCGAAGTCACCTCCTGTGCGCAGGGCTGCCGCGAGTGTCGCCTCGATCACGGATTCATCGATCACAGTGCGCTCCCTGCCAGTCGAGCCGGCCCGCGGCCAGCTGCATTGGAACAGGGGGAGGGTACCCGCGTACCGTTCTGTTGTGTCCGTCGCTGTGGGGGCCTGCGGTCAGGCCGACCTGAAAGTCACCGAAAACGACACCGCCCTCGCGATGGGGACCGGTGAGGTGGAGGTGCTTGCCACGCCCAGGGTGGTCCAGCTGTGCGAGGAGGCCTCCGTCAAGGCCCTGGGCTCCGACCTGCCGCAGAACCAGACGTCCGTGGGGCTGCGCGTCGAGCTCACGCACATCACGCCCGTTTCCGTCGGCAGCGAGGTCAAGGCGACCGCCACCCTCGAACGCTGCGAGGGCCGGCGCGTTTTCTTCAGCGTCAGCGTCGCCGACGCTCGCGGGCTGGTGGCCGCCGGCCGCATCACCCGCGTCCTCGTCGAGCGCTCCGCCTTCCTCGACAAGGCTCGTTGAGGGCTAGCGGATCGTCACCGGGGTACCGAGCGGCAGCATCGCGGCGAGCCGGGAGATGACCGGGTTGGGGAGCCGGATGCAGCCGTGCGAAGCGGCCCGCCCGATCGACCCGGGTTCGTCCTGGCCGTGCATGCCGATCTGGGCGTCACCACCGTTGAAGGTGGCGTAGGCGTCGGAGAACATGGCGAGTCCGAAGATGTAGGGCCCGTAGGGGCCGGACGGGTCGCCGGGCCGGACGAGCTCCCACAGGTACGTGTGCCCCGACGGTGTCGGCGTCGAGGGCGTGCCGACCGCCGCCGGCGTGGAGAGGACCACCCGGGTCCCGTCGGTGACGGTCACGCGCCGGGTGGCCAGGTCGACGGTGACCCGGTAGCCGGTCTCGGTCAGGGTGACGTCGTGCAGCGCTATCCACCCGAGGCTGCCGTTGGGTCGGACGGGGAGCTCCACCTCGACCCACCCGCCGGGGCTCGGACGTCCCACGACGGCCAGAACCTGCGGCTGACCGAAGGGGTTGTGGCCGGACAGCCTCCCGGCCACCGGGCCGCCGGGCCGGCGGGACCATCCCTCGGGCGATCTCAGCATGGCGATCAGGCTGGGAGGAGGGCCCGCCACGCGGGGTGCGGTGGAAGATGAGGCCGTCGCCGTGCCGGCCGGCGCCGCGCCGGCCGGCGCCGCGACC
The DNA here is from genome assembly GCA_021788115.1 of Actinomycetes bacterium. GTDB lineage: Bacteria > Actinomycetota > Acidimicrobiia > Acidimicrobiales > Palsa-688 > JAJYLA01. The sequence goes on from JAJYLA010000028.1 coordinate 3,930, forward strand.
GTCCGGCCCCCACGGTGGCCGCCCGGCGGCGAGTGCCCGCGGGGCAAGGCCGCGGCCGCACCGAGGGCCGCGCCGATCAGGACCACCACCGCCGCCCCGGCGAGCCGGGCCTGCGCCTGCCTCACGGCTCCATCGTGCCACGCGGCCTCCCAGTAGTCTGGCGAGCGGAGCATGCACGAAGTCTCGAACCAGGCGGAGACCGCTGGGTCCCCCCGAGCGCGACCCGTCCAGCGGTCCCACTGGTGGCGGGAAGTGCTGGTCATCGCCGCCTTCTACGCCGTCTACTCGGTGGTCCGCGACCTGCGGGGGACCAAGCCCGTGTCGAGGTTCCAGGCGCTCACCAACGCCCACCGGGTCATCCACCTCGAGAGAGACCTCGGGATCTTCCACGAGCAGAGAATCCAGCACCTCTTCATCCACGACACCGAGTTCATCCGCCTGTGGGACGACTACTACGGCACCGCGCACTTCTTCGTCACGATCGGCGTGCTGGCGCTGCTCTTCTTCGTGTTCCCGCACTCGTACCGGCTGGCTCGCAACACCCTGGCGCTCACGACCGCCATCGCCCTGGTCGGCTACTCGGTGTTCCCGCTGATGCCGCCCCGGCTGCTGCCGGCGCACTACCACTTCGTGGACACCCTCCGGGTCATCGGCGGCTTGTGGAACTTCTCCTCCGGTCCGGCCAACAGGGTCTCCGACCAGTACGCCGCCATGCCCAGCCTGCACACCGCCTGGGCGGTGTGGTGCGCCGTCGCCGTTGTGCCCATCATCCGGCCGCTGTGGGGCAAGATTGCCGTGTTCGCCTACCCGCTGGCGACACTGTTCGACATCCTCGTGACCGCCAACCATTTCTTCCTCGACGAGATCGCCGGCCTGCTGGTCCTGGCCGTCGCCTACTTCCTGGCCCGGATCATCACCTCCCGGGTCGACCGGTGGTACACCCGCCGGGGGCTCCGGGTCGCAGCGGACGCGGGACCACGCGCCGCCGGCACCCCCCGCCCCCTCGAGGCCGGCGGGCGGGGGAAAGTGCCGAAGACGTGAATCTCCCCCGGCGGCCGGGCCTTCCCGAGGCGGTCGCCCTCCCGGCGGCGCTGGTCGAGCGGCGCCTCGTCGGGCTCTTCGACGCGGAGGAAGCGCGGTGGGGCGCGGTCGACCGCGACCTCGCCGACCTGGTGGGCGCGCTGCGCTCCGCGGTCCTCGGGGGGGGCAAGCGCCTCCGCCCGGTCTTTTGCTACTGGGCGTTCGTCGGCGCCGGCGGCAACCCCGAGGATCCCGCGATGCTCGACGCGGGCGCCGCTTTGGAGATGCTGCACGCGGCAGCGCTCATCCACGACGACCTCATCGACCGCTCCACCCGCCGGCACGGCGCGGTCACCGCCCACGTCGCCTCCGCCGCGCGCCACCGCGGGGAGGGCTGGCGGGGCGACAGCGAGCGGTTCGGCGCCGCGGTGGCCATCCTGCTCGGCGACCTGGCCCTCGCCTACTGCGACCAACTCCTCGACGGGGCACCGCACGCCGCGGCGCACGTATTCAGCGAGGCCCGCGTCGAGGTGAACGTCGGCCAGTACCTCGACGTGCTCTCCACCGCCAGCGGCCCGGCGCCCAGCGCCGAGGATGCGGCGGCGCGGGCGCGCCAGATCGCCCGCTTCAAGACCGCGAAGTACACCGTCGAGCGGCCTCTCCACCTGGGCGCCGCGCTTGCGTCGCCGGCCGCCTCCAGCGAGCTCGTCGGGCCGCTGTCGGCGTTCGGGCTGCCGCTGGGGGAGGCTTTCCAGCTGCACGACGACCTCCTCGGCGTGTTCGGGGATCCCGAGACGACGGGCAAGCCGGTGGGCGACGACCTGCGCGAGGGCAAGCCCACCCTTCTTGTCGCCCTGGCCCTGGCGGCCATCGGAGGAGCCGACACCCGGCTCTTCGCAGAGCGTCTCGGAGCGCCTGATCTGAGCGACTCGGAGGTCGCGGAAATGCAGCGGCTGATCGAGTCGAGCGGCGCCCGGGCCGGCGTCGAGCGGTCGATCGCCGCGCTCACGTCGGCCGCCTTCGCAGCGCTCGAGTGGCTGCCGATCCTCCCGGAGGCCCGGGGGGCACTCGGCGAGGTGGCCCGCTTCGTCGCCGGCCGCGACCACTGACGCGGCGGCGAAGCCGGCACGGCGCGGTAGCGTTGAGAAATGCTCCTGGAGTCGATCACGTCCCCGGCCGACCTAGCCCGGCTCAGCGAGCAGGAGCTGGCGACCCTCGCCGGTGAGATCCGCAGGTTCATCGTGCAGGCGGTGTCGGTCAACGGCGGGCACCTCGGCTCGAACCTCGGGGCGGTGGAGTTGACCCTCGCGCTCCACCGGGTCTTCTCCTCGCCGCGGGACACGCTGCTGTGGGACACCGGGCATCAGGCCTACGTCCACAAGATCCTCACCGGGCGCCGGGACATGTTCGCCACGCTGCGCCAGTCCGGCGGTCTGTCGGGCTACCCGTCGCGAGCCGAGTCGGTCCACGACTGGGTGGAGAACAGTCACGCATCGACCATCCTCAGCTACGCCCACGGGATCGCCGCGGCGGTCGCCCGCAGCAGCCATCCCGACCGCCGGGTGGTCGCGGTCATCGGGGACGGAGCGATGACCGGCGGCATGGCCTACGAGGGCCTCAACAACCTGGGGCACAGCGGCAGCCGAGTCGTGGTGGTCCTCAACGACAACGGCCGCTCCTACGCCCCCACGATCTCCCGGCTGTCGGAGAGCCTGACGAGGCTGAGGCTGCACCCGGGTCTCCGCTCGATGCGCTCCCGCATCGAGGAAGGCCTGCGCGACATCCCCCGGGTGGGCAACCTCGCCTACTCCGGCCTGCAGGGCTTCAAGTCGGCCGTTCGGGAGGTCATCGAACCGCCGCTGTTCTTCGAGACGCTCGGTGTCCGCTACGTCGGCCCGATCGACGGACACGACATCGCGGGCATGGAGGCGGCGCTGCGCCAGGCCGCGGCGTACGACGGCCCGATCGTGGTGCACGTGCTGACGCAGAAGGGCCGCGGTTACGCCCCGGCGGAGAACGACGACGAGAAGTGCCTCCACGACGCCCCCCAGGGAGGATTCGACCCGGCGGTGGGGCCCGGCAAGGCGGCCACGGCGCTCAAGGGCTACACCATGGCGTTCAACGAGGCGATGATGAGCATCGGCGAGCGCCACCCGCAGGTGGTCGCGATCACCGCCGCCATGCCCGGCCCGACCGGGCTGCTGCCGTTCGCGGCCCGGTGGCCGGAGCGCTTCTTCGACGTCGGCATCGCAGAGCAGACGGCCGTCACCTCGGCCGCCGGCATGGCCCTGGGCGGGCTGAGGCCCGTCGTCGCCGTGTACTCGACCTTCTTCTCCCGTGCCTTCGACCAGGCCAACCTGGACGTCGGGCTGCACGGCCTGCCGGTGATCTTCGCACTCGACCGTGCGGGCATCACCGGCCCCGACGGTCCCAGCCACCACGGCGTGCTCGACATGGCCCTGTGCCTGAAGATTCCGGGCATGGCCGTCATGGCGCCCTCCTCGGCGCAGGAGCTTCCCGTGATGCTCGAGACAGCGCTCGAGCTCACCGGGCCGGCGGCGATCCGCTACCCCCGCGGGGCAGCCCGCCAGGTGTCTCCCGACCAGGTCGGCACAGGCCTGCACGCCCGCAAGACCCGTCGGGGGCGCTTCTCCGCCTCGGGGTCGGTGTGCATCCTCGCGGTCGGCAACATGGTTCAACCCTCCGAGGAGGCCGCCGACATCCTGGCGGCGGACGGCGCGGAGGTGACCGTCTGGGACGTGCGCGTCGTGCGGCCCCTCGACCCGCAGATGATCGCCGACGCCGGCCGGCACGACCTGGTCGTCACCGTCGAGGACGGGATCCGCTCCGGCGGCGCCGGCTCCCACATGGCCGACGCCCTGGCCGACCTCCACGAGACCCGGATCAGCCCCCCCGTGCTGATCCTCGGCGTGCCCACCGCCTACATTGCCCACGGCAGCCCCGAGCGCATCCACGCTCAACTCGGTCTCGACGGAGCCGGCATCGCGGCCGCTATCGCAAAGAGCCTCCCCCGCCACGACGACCTCGACGAGTAGCCGGCGGCGCGGGGGTGCCGGCGTGGCGGCCGGCGGCGCGGCCAGCGCCGGCGTGCGCCCGCCCGGCCGCCTCGGCCCCCCGATTCCCCGGATCGCCCGCCCCGGGAGCACAAACGGACACGAATCGGCTGTGAGGTGCTCGTTCGCCGGGATTCGTGTCCCTTCGCGTACCCCGTAGGGCACATAAGTGGACACGAATCGACCCGGGAGCGCGCCGACCTCCCGATTCGTGTCCCACGTGTGCCCCGCCCCAACGCCGGCGCCCCATGGCAGGGTGCCAGACTCGCGCCATGGACGCCGACGCTTACCTCGCCTCCCTCACCGCCGATGCCGACGCCCTGGCTGCCGCGGCAGCAGGCAACCTGGGCCGCGCCGTACCCACGTGCGCTGGCTGGACCGTCGCCGACCTCGTCGCCCATACGGGCCGGGTCCACCGCCGGCTTCGCACTGTCCTGGCAACAGGCGGCCCGCCGGACCGGTCGCGAACATGGGATGTTCCCGAGGGGGAGGAAGCTCTGCTGGCCTGGTTCCGGGAGGGGGCACACGAACTCGTCGCCGATCTGGCGTCCCGCGACCCCGGCGATTGGGCGTGGACGGCCTTCCCGGTCGGATCGCCTACCGTCGGCTGGTGGCGCCGGCGCCAGGCGCTCGAGCTCGCCGTGCACCTCTTCGACACCCGGGTGGCCACCGGGGAGCAGCCGGCACCGCTGCCGGCGGCTCTCGCCATGGACGGGATCGACGAACTGCTGGTCGACCTGCTCCCGCCGGTGCTCGCCCGCAAGCCTGTCGGGGGCCTGACCGGCACGTTGCACCTCCACGCGACGGACACGCCCGGGGAGTGGTTCGTCGACTTCGGCGCGGGGGCAGGTCCGGTCGTGCGCGCCGAGCACGCCAAGGCGGACACCGCCCTGCGCGGCCCCGCATCGGGCCTGTACCTGTGGTTGTGGAACCGTCAGGAGCCCGCTGCGGCCCGCCTCGAGGTGTTCGGGTCGACGGAGATCGTCTCGGCGTGGAGGGACGTCAGCATCTGAGCCGGGGCGTGCCTTCAGCGCCTCAGCTCGCTGCAGGCATGGGCTCGAGGAGGCCCGGCCCCTCGTGGCGGACGTCGTTGACCAGGGTGCTCACCGGGTACACCTCGAACCACTCGCAGGGCGCCGGAGCCAGGAGCCCCCAGGCAGTGGAGAAGTCGGTGGCGGGGTCGAGCCATGTTGCCCACCGGCGTACGTCGAGGACCGCGGGCATGCGCCCGTGGACGGGGGCCACGACCTCGTTGGCGGCCGTGGTCACGATCGCGCAGGTGCGTAGCAGCCCGCCGCCCGGGCTGGCGGGGTCGTGCCAGACCTCCCACAGCCCCGCGAAAGCCATGGGGTGTCCGTCGACGCGGCGGATCGCATGCGGCACTCTGGTCAGGGCCTTGCCGCCGGGACCCGGCCGGCGCTGCCACTCGAAGAAGGCGTCGGCGGGGATGAGGCATCGCCGTCGGTCCATCGCGGTCCGGTACGCGCGGCTGGTGGCGAGGCCCTCGGCACGAGCGTTGATCATGCGGTTGCCTACCGAGGGTTCCTTCGCCCACGATGGGACGAGACCCCATCGGAACGTCCCGAGCGCCCGGTGCCCGCGGCGGAGCGCGACGGCGTAGACCGGCATGGTCGGGGCCACGTTGTAGCGAGGCGGCATGGGCTCGGTGCACACCTCCTCGGCACGGAATACGTCGGCGAGGTCCTCGAGCCGAGAGGTGGAGCTGTACCGGCCGCACACGACGGACACGGTACCGAGGGTCGAGGTGCACCGCAGCGGAAACGGCCGCGAAACTCACAGTCCGCTCGCGCCGCCCGGGCAAAACGACCTCGGTGGAGAGCCCGGATCGCGGCGAGAGTGAGGACATGTCCCAACTGAGATGGCCGAGTTCCCCGCCGTCTCTCACGGACGGCGTGCTCCGACTGCGAGCCTGGCAGGTGAAAGATGCAGGGGCCGTGTACACCGCCTGCCGGGACGCCGCCATCCGGCGATGGACCACCGTCCCAATTCCCTACCAACCTACCAACCCGAGCATGCCTACCGGTTCGTGGGCGAGTTCTCCCCGAGCCGGTGGCGGCCGAAGCGGGCGCCCCTCCGGCCATCGCGGCACTCGACACGGACGCGGTGCTCGGCGCCTGCGGGCTGGTCTCCGTCGACAGCCAGAAGCTGGTTGCGGGGGTGGGCTACTGAGCCGAGAAGCTCGGCTGCGTGCGCGAGGGTGTTGCTGCGCCGCACGGCGGTCGTACGGGACGAGCGTCGGGACGTGGTCCTCTACGCCCTGGTGAAGCCGTAGGCCCGGGCCCGTCGGCGAAGGAGGGGGCCCGGTCTGGTGGCCGCTCCCCGGTCGTCTCGGCATACGGCGGCGCCGCGCCGCCATCGCTTCGGTGGCGCGAAACGGCAGCGGCCAACCTTCACCCGCCTGGCACACCCGCGTGGCGATCTCCGCGCCCGCTGACGACGAGCACGGGGCAGGAGGCGTGGCGGACGAGGCGCTCGGTCACGCCGCCTGCTCGCGGGTGGATGGCCCGGTCGAGGCCGTGCCGGCCGAGGACGAGAAGTCCGCAGCCCTGACCTTCGGCGTAGTCGGCGAGAGCCTCCGAGGCACGATCGGCTTCCAGGAACTCGACGCGGATATGCGCCTCGCCCGAGACCGCGGAGGAAATCGCGGTGGTGGTCTGCCGGCGGTGGCCGGCGGTCTCCTGTTCCATGTCCTCGCGGGTCTCGCCGTCGGGGACAGGCAGGACCGCCACCACGACGACCTCGGCGCCGAGCCCCTCGCTCAGCTCCGCGGCGACCTGGAGGGCGTGGGCAGAGTCGTGCGAGCCGTCCCAGCCCACCATGATCCTGGCGAAAGGATCCACGAAGCTCCTCATGCCCCGGATGGGCCGCGACGCATGGGCCATTATCCCCCGGAGGCGGGGGCGCCCACCACGAGCACGGGGAAGGTCGCCTTCTCCACGAGTTGCCGGGCGACGCTGCCGAGATCCCGGCCCGGCCGCTCGCGCTGGCCGCGCTGCGGCGTGCCGGCGCCGGCATGCTGCGCTTCTTCGGCTCCGTTGCCCTGGCGCCCGACGACCAGCAGGTCGTAGCCGTGCTCGACGAGGTGCGACGCCAGCACCTCGGAAGGTCGGGGGCCTTCCACCACCTCGAGCGAGCAACGGACTCCCGAGCGCGCCGCCTCGGCGATGGTCGCCTCCCCGGACCCGTCCGCCCGCGGGGCGCCGCCGCGTGGCACCACCTCCACCACGGCGACTTCACCCCCGAGGCGTCCGGCGAGCAGCACCGCGGTCCGCAGCGCCTCGACCGAGGGGGCCGAACCGTCGAACCCCACGAGAATCCGCTTGAACATGGCCTGCTCCTCTGCCGTCGGCCTTCCTAGTGAAGCGCGGCGACAAGTGCCAGCAGTGCCAGGAGGGCGACGAGCATGTAGCTCACGTACGCCTCGAGCCGGCCGGACTGCAGGCGCCTCGCGGCGACCGCCAGGCCCACCACCAGTCGCCGGAGGGGCTCGTAGAGGTAGGTCTCGACAGGCTCGACCACCTCGGCCCGAACCTCGATGTGCGGCCCGCCGGCCGTGCCCGAGGGCTCCCCGTCCGTGCCGGCGGCGCCGGCCGACCCGTCCACGGCGGCCACGGTCCTACGCGTGCCGAGGATGTTGCCCAGCACATGCCGGGCGGGACTGGCGTAGCCCCAGCTGCTGTAGCGGTCCGGCCCCGCCACGCCGGCGCTGGCCGAGCGCCATGCGGGAACGCGCCGCACCCGGAACAGGCCGCCCCGGGACAGGGCGAGGGCCGCGAGCCCCACGGCCACGAAGCCGATCGGCATGGTCACGAACAGCCACGACGGCGACAGGATCGAGAAGTCGGGGTACACGGGCTGCAGCACCCACGGCGACTTGAGCGCCCCCGCCACCGTTCGCTCCGCCACGATCGGGGCGAGACCCCGCGCGACGAAGCGCACCACCCAGGGGGCGACCGCGGCGAGGCCGAGGCAGCCCACGGCGAGAACGGCCAGACCGCCCCGAGCGCACACGTCGGCCGGCCCTGGGCGCGCCGCCGCCGGCCGGGGCTGGCCGTGACCGCCGCCGAGAACCGTGAGGCCGAGCAGCCGGACGAACGTCAGAGCGGCGACGCCGGCGGTGAGGGCCACCAGCGCCCCCGCCACCGCCATCGCCAGGCGGATTTCCAGGCCCGGGAGGCGGAACTGCTGCAGCAACGCCTCGAGGATGAACCACTCCGACACGAAGCCGATCGTCGGCGGGAGCCCGGCGAGGGTCAAAGAGCCGACGCCGAAGGTGACGGCGCTCCATCGGTGGGTGCGCCCCACGCCACGGAGCGACTCGAGGTCGTCGGTGCCACGATCGCTCTCGAAGAAGGCGGACGACGCGAACAGGCCGGTCTTGGCGACGGCGTGCGCGAGCACCTGGAGGCTCGCGGCCAGGAGGCCGAGGGCCACCAGACGCCCCTGGCCGCCGGCGGCGCCGGCCAGGGCCACGCCGTAGCCGACCACGATGATCCCGGCGTTCTCGACGCTCGAGTAGGCGACGACCCGGCTGAGGTTGGACTGCACCGCTGCGAAGGCGATCCCGACGAGCGCCGTGACGCCACCGGCGACCAGCACCACCACCGCCAGCGCGACCGGCGGGCGCCCGAGGATCCCGAGCACCCGCCACAGCCCGTAGAAGCCGGCGTTGACCGCCACCCCGGCGAGCGCGGCCCGCGTCGGGCCCGGCGCCACCGGGTAGCCTGCCGGGACCCAGCCCTGCAGGGGCACGATCCCGACCTTGGCGGCGAAGCCGGCCACGAGAAGGGCGAAGGCGGCGTTGCGCACCCCGCCGGCGGGTACCGCAGCCCACCCTGTGAACACGAAGGTCTTCGACTGTGCCGCCAGCAGCAGGAAACCGACCAGCAGCGCCGCGCCGCCCACCTTGCCGATCGCGAGCGTCAGCCACGCCGGGCGGCCGGCGCCGGGCCCCGACCGGCGCACCCCGGTGAGTACGTAGAGAGCGACCGTCAGCGACTCCCATGCGAACAGGAACGTGAACGCGTCACCGGCGACGACCACGACCACCACCGAGCCGAGCAGCAGCAGATAGCCCGCGCCCGTGCCGCGCCCCCGCACGCGACCCTCCGGGGCGGACCAGCCGACCAGGGAGGCGGACACGAGCACCGCGAGCGCCCCGGTGAGGGTGAGGAACATCCCCGCGAGGGCGTCGATCCGCACGACCGTCTCGCCCACACCCAGGGTGGTCCCGAGCCCGACCGTCCGCGGGGCCCCGGTGACCGCCAGCACCCCGGACACGCAGACGGCGGCACCGCCGACGACGCCCGACGCATAGGGCGCGAGCCGGCCCGCCTTGCGGCCTGCGCCGGCCAGGAGGTCCACTGCCGCCCCGAGCGCCCACACGGCCAGGCCGGCGGCCAGCAGCGCCTGACTCACGGCTTCCGCCCCCCCGCCCGGGGAAGGAGGCCTACGGCGAGCAGGATGCCGTGGAGGAGGCTGAACGGCGACGCCGGCGATCCCGGTACCCAGACGTCGACGGGGACCGCCCCGCCGACCCCGCCGGCCCCGCCGGCCCCGCCGGCCCCGCCGGCCCCGCCGGCCCCGCCGAGGGTGGCGTATGTGGGGTGGACGAGGCCCCCGCTGGCGGCGTCGGCGCCGGCGGCGACGACGACCTTGGGGTCGGGCATGGCCTCGTAGGTCCGCACGAGGGGGCCGTACATGCCCCGCGTCCCGCAGCCGGTGACGAGCAGGAGGTCGGCGTGGCGGGGGCTCGCTGTGAAGAAGATCCCGAGGCGCTGCACGTCGTAGACGGGGTTGGTCAACGCGGCGACCTCCCATTCGTCGGATCCGTCCGAGCCGGCGTCGACGTGGCGTATGTGCACAGAGCGGCGCAGCACCCGGACCCGCCGGCCCAGCTCCGCGCGCGCCCGCTCGACGGCGCCGTCGTCGTCGTCGTCGGCGTCCGCCCCGCCGGCCGTGACGACCAGCGACGCGCGACGGAGCGCGGCCACCTCGGGCGACGCGTCGAAGGCGAAAACGTCCGGCCGGCCCTCCACGCAGCGCCCGCAGAGGATGCAGCGGCCGCGGTCGACGGCCACCCGCCCGCCGGCGGCCCCGATCGCCCCGGTGGGGCACAGTCCTGGGAGCTCCGTCGCGGCAACCGGGTCCACGCCGGGCTGGAGGACCCGGATCGCCGCGCGGAAACCGGGGCCGTAGTCGTCGGGCCGGCGCGGGTAGCGGGTGGTGACGATGCCGTCGCGCAGCCCCCGGGTCGCCCACGGCATCAGCCGGCCACCCCCGCCATGGAGGTGCCGAAGCTCGCCTCGATGAAGACGAAGTCGGTGAAGATGTCTCCCCGGAAGGCCTGGCCGAACAGGGCGAGGTTGTGGAACGAGGCGGAGCGCGCCTTGGCCTGCTGGATCCGGCCGCCTTCGGTCGCGACCAGGTAGAGCAGCTCGCCGTGAGGGGCTTCGACCCAACCCACGCCGAACCCGTCGGCGTGCGCCACGCGGGTCCTCCAGGGACCGCCGGGATGCTCCGACAGCTCGTCCACCGCCTGGCGGGCGAGGTGCAGCGACGTGGAGATCTCGTCCAGCCGGACCACCTGGCGGGCCAGGGCGTCGCCGTCGAGGAGGATCTCGGCGGGCTCGAAGCCGAGCCGCCGGTACGCGCCGTACGGGCGGGAGACGCGGACGTCCTCCCCGGCGCCCGAGGCGCGCCCGACCGGTCCGAGCGCCCCGTGGTCGACCGCGGTCGGCGCCGGCACGACGCCGGTGCCCCGAAGCCGGTCGAGAAACGACGGTGTCTGCATCAAGAGGCGCCCGTCGTCCTCGACGTCCCGCTGCAGCGCGTCGAGCGCCGCCAGGATCTCGGCCGGCGGGAGCCGGGGTGGGGCGGCCACCCCGCCGGCGACCACGACCCCCCGCGCGAACCGGTGCCCGCACAGGCGGGCTTGCAGCCGGAGGACCCGCTCTTTGTGCATGCTCATCCGGGCGTTTGCGACGGCCTGGCCCGAGCCCTCGGTGTGGCGGACGACGGTGTCGAGGTGGTTGGCGACCCGCTCCAGTTCGGCGTGCAGGACCCGCACCAGCTGGGCTCCGGGTGGCGGCTCGGTGGCGGCGATCGCCTCGACGGCCTGGCAGAAGGCCGTGGCGTGGGCCACCGAGGCGGTCCCCTCCACCCGCTCCGCGAGCAGGACGCCGTCGGCGACGCCCATGCCGGCGAAGCGGCGGGCGGCGCCGCGGTGCTTCGGGTAGGGCCGGACGCGCAGGTGCGGTATGTGCTCGCCGACCGTTTCGACGACGTACTCGACCGCCTCGAAGACGCCGGAGCGGACCGGTCCGTAGGGAATGGTGAACACCCCCTCGCCGCCGACGTGACGGGGCAGCGCTGCGGTGTCGAGGTCGACGACGCGGGGTCCGTCGGGCCTGCCGGGCCGGGGGCGGGCCGCCCCGGCGACCTCCGGGGTCCCGGCGAGGGGGAGGACGAGGGGATCGAGGCGGGGCTGGCCCGCCGCGACCAGCCCGAAGAGGTCGTGGATCTCCCGCTCGTACCAGGCGGCCGCGGGCACAGACGGGGACAGGGCGGGGTAGGTGTCGGCGCCGCGGGGCAGCACCGCCTCGACGATGTCCAGGGACCGCCCGCCGGCGAGGACGGCCCGCAACGTCGTCGCGCCCGCCGCTCCGGCGAAGGCGAACAGCCCGGCGAAGCGGCGGCCCCGGCCGACCGAGGAGGCCACCGTCCCGGCGAGGTCGTCGGGCCGCACAACGACCACCCCGTGCGGCGAGGCGATCACCGCGGCACCCCCAGCTCGGCCGCGGCCCGGTCCAGGAGGCCGGACAGTGCGGAGGGCGGGTGGACGCCGAGGACGGTCAGCGCGAGCAGGCCGACCACCATGGACGCGACGATCCACCCGCTGGTCTCGCCGACGGCGACGCTCTCGGGGGTGGGGGTGAGCATCGTCTGGGTCCCGAACCACGACAGCCCGAGCGAGGCCAGCGTCACGAGCACCGCCAGCACCGCCACCACCGCGTCGCGGGGGTCGGAGAGGCCGCCGGCCACGATGAGGAACTCGCTGCGGAACAGCCCCGAGGGGGGCAGTGCGCACAGGCCGAGAACGGCCAGGGTCAGCATGGGCCCGGACCACGGCAGCACGCCGATCGCCCCGCGGATCCGGCGCATGTCCTTGGTGCCGAGGGAGCGCACGACGCTGCCCGCCCCGAAGAAGGCGGTGCCCTTGGCCGCCGTGTGGGCGAGGACGTGCAAGAGCACGCCGACCACGGCGACGGGGGCCGAGAAGCTCATGCCGACGGCCAGGATCCCCATGTGCTCCACGCTCGAGTAGGCCAGGAGACGCTTGATGTCACGCTGCCTCGTGAGGTAGAGGGCCGCGAGGGCGAGAGACGCGAGCCCGAAGGCGAGCAGCACGTTCCGGGCGAACGCCGGCCCCACCGCCCGGACGGTGATCTGGTAGTAGCGCAGGATGGCGTAGAAGCTGACCGCCAGCAGCGAGCCGGACAGCAGGGCCGACACCGGGGTGGGCGCTTGGGAGTGGGCGTCGGGCAGCCAGGTGTGCACCGGGAACAGCCCCATCTTCGTGCCGAAGCCGAGGACGGCCAGCACGTAGGAGAGGCGCACCACCGCAGGGGGGAAGCGGGCGGCGGCTCCGAGGAGCCGCCCGAAGAACGGCTCGTAGCCGTTTCCGAGGACCTGGGTGCCGGCGTGGTACATGACGATGGTGGCGAGCAGGGCGATGCCGAGACCCATCGACGCGATCAGCACGTACTTCCACGCCGCCTCGGCCGACCCGTCGGTGCCGTCGATGGCGACGAGGAGCGCGGAGACCACGGTGGTGACCTCGATGGCGACCCACAGCAGGGCGAGGTCGTTGACGAGGGTGGCCATCGCCATCGACCAGGCGAAGAGGTTGATGCCAGAGTGGAACCTCCGGGTGTAGCGCCTCGATCTCTCCCGCTCGCCGGGGGGGCGCAGGTAGCCAACCGCGAACACCGCCGTGGCTGCGTAGAGGAACGCGACAGCCGTGAGGAACACCGTTGAGAGGGCGTCCGCCCGCAGCCACCCCGACAGGGCGGAGGCGGCGGCCGCCCGCGGGACGAGCAGCAGGGCCAGGGCGAAGGTCACGGCTCCGGACCCGACCGTGAGGCCCTGCGCCACCCGCCGGGGGACCACCAGGCAGGCCCCGCTCACCGCGAAGGGCACGACCAGCAGCGCGATCAGATCCCAGCCCACCGTCAGCCTCGCAGGCGGTCCAGCGCCTCGGTGGACAGGGTGCGGGCCCGGCCGTGGTGGACCCGCATGAGCACGCCGAAGACCACCACGGCCACGAGCAGGTCGAACAGGAAGGCCACCTCGACGATCAGCGGCAGCCCCGACGCCACCACGAGGCCGGCGACGGACACCCCGTTCTCCATGGAGAAGAAGCCGACGGCCTGGGACACCACGTCCGACCGCACGATCACGAGGAGGAACGCCACGAGGATCACCGCGGCGGCCAGCCCGAGGGCCGGGGCGGGAAGCGACCGGGAGCTGATCGGCAGGCTCCCGACGACGAAGACGCCGAACACCGAGAGCACGATCGCCAGGAGCACCGCGCTGGCGACGCTCAGCCGCTGGCTTCGCGAGACGTCGACCCGGGCCTCGCCGAGCACCCTCATCAAGACGCCCGGCACGACGACCGCCTTCAGCACCAGGGACAGTCCCGCGAGGGCGTAGAGATCGCCGACGTGCCGGCTGGCGGCCACGTATCCCGCCAGGGCCGCCACCGCGAGCGACTGGAAGGCGTACAGGCGGACCTGGGAGCGCGACTGCGGGGCGCGCAGCATTGCGAACGCGGTCAGGAGGACGAGGATGGCGATCCCCTCGGCGGTGCCCGAGAACGTCGACGGCACCGGCGGGGTGACCGCCGCCACCGCGCTCACCCCCCGCGCCCCAGGTAGAGGACCAGGATGGCGAGCACGGCGAGCAGGAAGGCCGCCGCCATGAACTCGGTGATCTTGAACAGCCGGAGCTTGGAGAAGCTGCTGTCGATCACGGCGAACACCGCCCCGACGCCGAGCGCCTTGGCGAGCAGAGCGAGGATCGCGAGGACCACGGGGCCGAGCCGCCGGGAGCCGGCGAGACCCCAGGGGGCCGCGAACACGTTGACGAGAAGCACGTAGAGGATCAGCTGCTTCATCGCCGAGCCCCACTTCAGCAGCGCGAAGGGCGGCCCGGAGTGCTCGAGGGTGCGGCCCTCGTCGATCATGCCGAACTCGAGGGTGCTCGAATGGGTCTCGACCGGTATCCGGCCGGTGTCGTTGAGCACCACGAGGAAGAACGCCAGCGCGGCGAGCAGGTGGGCGGGGCGGATGGCGGCGCTGAACGACGCCCGGTTGGCGGCCGCCTCGAAGTAGGGAAGGTCGGTGGCGGTGATCACCGCCACGGTGAAGGTGATGAACAGGATGGACGGCTCTATCAGGGCGGCGAAGGTCATCGCCCGGCTGCTGCCGAGCTGGGCGTAGGGCCCGTTGGTCTCCGCCGCCGCCAGGGCCACCGAGAAACCCGCCAGCGCCAGGAGGAAGCCGCCGCCCAGGATGTCGCCCTGGTAGCCGAGGGGGAGGGGGTAGGCGGTGAGCACGGGGATCAGCAGCGGCACGATCAGGTAGCACGTGAAGGCGAGGATCGGCCCGGCGAAGAACACCCAGCTGGCGTCCTCGGGGACGAGGGTCTCCTTGCGGAACAGCTTGGCGAGGTCGTAGTACGGCTGCGCCACCCGCGGGCCGCGCCGGCCCTGCAGGCGCGCCTCCATGTGGGCGATGGCGCCCGACACGCCCGGAGCAAGGCCGAGGATCGTCAGGTCCTGCAGGACCTGGATCGCGGGTTGGCTCAAGGTGACGGCGGCGATGACCCTCACTCCTCGCTCGTCAGGAGACGGTGATGGGGTAGAGGCCATCAGCCCACGAGGAGCGGTTCGGGCATGCCCCCTCACGCGAGGGTGCCCGCCGAGGCATCATCCGGCTGGGCGAGACAGTAGCAGCGCTCCCGGAGCGCTCGGGCACGCCGGCGTGGAGCGGGCCCGGCGCCGGGCTCAGTCGTCCAGGCTCTGCACGGCGAGCTCACCGCCCGCGTAGGCGACCCGGATCGCCTTCTTGTCGAACTTGCCGACGCTGGTCTTCGGCAGTTGCTCGACGAAGGCCCACCGCTCGGGGATCCACCACTTGACCACGCGGCCTTCGAGGTGGGCGCGCATCGCCTCGGGCGTGACGGTCGCACCGGGAGCCGTGACCACCACGGCCAGGGGGCGCTCGCCCCACTTGTCGTCGGGGACGCCGACGACGGAGGCCTCGACGACGCCGGGAACCCCCATCAGCTCGTTCTCGAGCGCCACCGAGGAGATCCACTCCCCGCCGGACTTGATGACGTCCTTCAGCCGGTCGGCGATCTGCACGTAGCCGAGCTCGTCGACGCTGGCGATGTCCCCGGTGCGCAGCCAGCCGTCGTGGAACTTCTCCGGGGCCGGGTCTCCGAAGTAGGCAGCGGCGATCCAGGGTCCGCGCACCTCGATCTCGCCGGTGGTCGTCCCGTCCCAGGGCAGCTCGCCGCCCTCTTGATCGACGATGCGCAGCTCCACGCCGGGGATGATCCGGCCGGTCTTGAGCCTCCAGGAGACATCGTCGGGGTCCTCACCCTTCGGGGCGACGCTCACGGCGCACACCGGGCTGGTCTCGGTCATCCCCCACCCTTGAATGATCCGGATGCCGAGGCGGTCGAAGCCGTCCACGACGGCCCGCGGCAGCGCCGAGCCGCCGCTCACCAGGAGCTTGAGCGACGACAGGTCGGTCTGCGGGTTCGCGTCGACGTGGCGGAGCAGGTCGGCCCAGATGGTCGGCACTCCCGCCGAGATCGTCGGGCGGGCGACCTCGATGAGCCGGGCGAGCGGCGCTCCCTGGAGGAACCGGGCCGGCATGACCATGTCGGCACCGGTCATCCACCCCGCGTAGGGGTATCCCCACGCGTTGACGTGGAACATCGGGACGATCACCAGCGACGTCTCACGGTCGGTGAACTGGAAGGCTCCGGTGTTGTTGGCGCCGAACGCGTGCAGGAACGTGGAGCGGTGGCTGTAGACGACCCCCTTCGGGTCGCCCGTCGTGCCGCTCGTGTAGCACATGGCGGCGGCGGAGCGCTCGTCGAGCTCAGGCCATTCGAGGCCCTCCGCCTCGCCGGCGAGCAGCTCCTCGTAGGAGAGCGGCGACCCGAGCGCCGCCCGGACGTCGTCGCCGAGAGGTGCCCCGTCGTCGACGACGATGTAGTGCTCGACCGTCCTCAACGACGAGGCCACCCGGGCGAGGAGCGGTGCGACCGTCGAGTGCACGAGGATCACCCGGTCGCCGGCCTCGTTCACGATGTGGATGAGCTGCTCGGTGAAGAGGCGGAGGTTGAGGGTGTGCAGAACCGCGCCCATGCAGGGGACAGCGAAGTACGCCTCGAGATGCTCGGAGGTGTTCCACATGAAGGTGCCCACCCGGTCGCCCTGCGAGATGCCGAGGCGTGCCAGCGCCGCGGCCAGCCGGCCCGTGCGCTCCGCCAGGTCGGGAAAGGTCACGGAACGCACGGCGTCTCCATCGAAGGTGAGGACCCGGCTGCGGCGGTGGATGCGCTGCCCGTGACGGAGGATGCCGGTGACGGTGAGCGGGACGTCCTGCATTGTGCTCAACATGGGCGATCCCTCCTGTGGTGGCGTCTCGCCGCACGTTTGTTCTACCGCCTATCGGCGGAACAGCGCTATGCAATCGCGGCTGGACGCCACCAGGTAGTCGTCGGTCGGCGGGGACATGTTGACGAGGAGCTTGCTCACCGACAGGCCCGCCGTCGGGGGGCCGGTCCCGGCGGGCGAGTAGGTGAAGAAGTCGACCCACGCGCTGTTGATGTCGAGCTCCATGGCGCGCACGGCGCCGGCGCGCTGGAGGAGGCGGGCCAGGGTGTAGGCGGACAGGCCCGAGCCGGCGGCGTAGACGATCGCCCCGTCCGCGGTGACCCCGACGCCCGAGCGCCACACCAGGATCTTGTTGCCGACGGTGAAGCCCCAACGGACGGGGTCGTTGTACTGCACACCCGGGACGGTTCGGCCGCCGTCGACGATCAGGTTCAGGTTCTGGCGGGCGAAGACCACGTTGGGCGTCAGGCGGCCGTCGCGGCCCCACTCCCCCACGTGCAGGGTGCCGTCGGTCGTGATCCACATCGTCGCCGCCCCGTCGCGGAGGGACCCCTGGTAGCGGCCGTGGTCGTAATAGCCGCCCTGGGCGTCTTTCATCTTGAAACCGGAGTTGAACGCCGCCTCGAGGCTCGAGCGCGCCGCGTCGGGGATCGGCACCTGGTTGGCCCATCCCTGTCCGCCCGGCTCGAGGGCACCGGCATAGCCGACGGCCCGGAGCAGCCTGGGGTCGATCCACGCGACGGCGGACACGAGGCTGGTGTGCACGGCGTCGGGCCGCAGGTAGGTGACGTACATGGCGGGCATGCCCTGCACCGGGCGACCGAGGGGCCGCCACTGCCCTTCCCCGAGGAGCGGGTTCGCCACCAGCGGGGCGACCGGGGCCGGGGGGGGCAGGGGGACGAGAGTGCCGGATGGGGGCCGGCCCGCCGTGGGCGAGGGCGAACCGCTGGTGGCGGTGCGGGATGCGCCGATCTGGGCCCGCAGGCCCAAGCTGGGCAGCCCGCCCTTCTTCGGCTGGTGGCGGGAGTACCAGAAGCTTTCGACGTCGTCGACCAGCCAGCGGAAATGGTGGCCGCGCAGCCACTCGACCGAGCGGATGCTGAGGGCGTCGTTGCCTGGACCGGTGAGGGCGTGCAGGTAGGAGCCGGCGGTCGGGACGGCCAGGGTGATCACCGCGAGCAGCGCGATCCACCGGCGCGACCGGGGCCGACGCGGCCGTGAACGACGGTCGCCGGGGAGGAGGGGCCTGGCGGCCTTGGCGGGTAGGCGAGTCTCGATCCTCTGCTCCCCTCGAGGGCTGGACCCAAGCTACCAGCGGCGCGGTTCTATCCGGCGCCACCCGGTTGGGTGGCGGCAGTTTCGGGGCCTCTGCGAGGTAGGATCGGGGTGCTCCCCCCATGAACGGCACGCACCTCTTCTCCGTCCCGCGGTGGACGGGTCGCTCCTGGTGGCAGGCGCAGCTCGCAGCAGCCGGTCCGGCTGTTGCCGCGCTCGTCGTGGCCACGGTGGTGACCCTCCTCGGCTGGCGCGGCGTCGACCAGGCGGCGCAGGCCTATCACATACTCGAAGTCCGGGCGCACGGGCTCATGCTCTGGGACAGCGGCTGGTACGCGGGGAACTTCCCGCTGGGCTACAGCGTGCTCGCCCCCGTCATCGGGGCCGCGATCGGCATGAAGGCGGCCCTCGTGTCGGCCGCGGTGCTCGCCACGTGGTCCTTCGACCGGGTGGTCACCCGCTACTTCGGGTCCCGTCCGGTGGGGACGTGGTACTTCGCCGTGTCGACCCTGCTGCCGGTCACCATCGGCCAGCTGCCGTTCCTCTGCGGCGAGGCGCTGGGGCTCGCCGCCCTGGCCGCCGGGCAGCGGGGACGGCGGGTGCTGGCCGTCGGCCTCGGCCTGCTGGCGGGGCTGTTCTCCCCGCTGGCTGGTGCGTTCCTGGCGATGACATGCCTCGCCTGGGCGGTGTACAACCGCCGCGGCCGGCGGTGGCTGCTCGTGACCGCCGCCCTCTCGCTCGGCTTCATCGCCGCGATCGGCCTGCTCTTCCCGGGCGACGGCCCCATGCCGTTCCCCTGGACGGGCCTGGTCGTCACCGAGTTGCTGTGCCTGACGGCGCTCACACCCCTGGTGCGCACGACGCCCACCGCCCGGCTGGGAGCCCTGGCCTACGCGGCGGCCACCCTTTTCTCCTTCCTGGTGCCGAACCCTCTCGGCGGCAACGCCCCCCGACTAGCCGCATCCGTGGGCATCCCGCTCCTGGCCTGCTTCCTGACGGCTCCGGGCCCGGCCCTCCGACGACTCAGCTTCGCCCGGGTCACGAGCCGGGTCACCGCCCGGCTCACCCGCGGCCGGACCTTCCGCCTCACGGCGCGCTGGCGGGTGGCCGCGGTCGCCCTGGTCGTGCCGTTCGCCGCCTGGCAGTGGGCGCCGGTCAACACGGTGGTCACCTCGCCGACGTCGGTCCCCGAGGTGCAGCAGTCCTTCTACCAGCCGCTCGTTCAGGAGATCACCGCGCTGCAGCCGGGTCCGGTTCGCGTCGAGATCCCGCCGACGCTCGAGCACTGGGAGGCGGCGTTCGTCGGCACACAGATCTCGCTGGCACGCGGCTGGGAACGCCAGCTCGACACCGCGGACAACCCCCTCTTCTACACCCCGGGGGCGCTGACCGTGGCGTCCTACGACTCGTGGCTGCACGACGAGGGGGTCACCTTCGTCGCCCTGCCCGACGCGCCGCTCGACTACGCCGCGAAGCAGGAGGCGGTCCTGCTGCGATCCGGCCGCCTGCCCGACTTGAAGCTGGTGTGGCGGACGCCGCACTGGACCCTGTGGACGGTGACGGGCTCCCCGGGGCTGGTCAGCGGTAGCGCGCACCTCTCGGCGCTCGACCCCGACCACGTCACGCTGCAGGTGAGCAGGGCGGGGATGCTCCTGGTGAGGGTCCGCTACACCACGTTCTGGTGGGTCCGTCGGGGCGTCGCATGCCTGAGCGCCGGACCGGGCGGCTGGACCTCGGTGGACGCCCTCGCGCCGGGAACCCTCAAGCTCAGCGCGTCGGTGATCCACCCCGGGCCGCCGGCGGCCTGCCCAGCCACCTGAGACCGGCCGCCGTACTACCGTTCGCCGCATGGTGACCACGGCGCTTCGCCCGTCGTACTCTGACGGCACTTCCGACATCCCCCTTCTCGGCGAGACCATCGGCGCCAACCTGGCGGCCACGGTGGCCCGCCTGCCCGAGCACGAAGCGCTGGTGGACTGCGCCTCCGGCCGGCGCTGGACCTACGCCGGGCTGTGGGACTGGTCGGAGACGGTGGCGCGCGGCCTCCTCGCCGCCGGTGTGAAAAAGGGCGACCGCGTCGGCATCTGGTCCCCCAACTGCCCCGAGTGGGTGGCGCTGCAGTACGGGACCGCCCTCATCGGCGCGATCCTCGTCAACATCAACCCGGCGTATCGCACCTCGGAGCTCGACTATGTCCTCCGCCAGGCCGGGGTTCGCACCCTCGTCAGCGCCACGCAGCACAAGTCCAGCGACTACCGGGCGATGGTCGAGGAGGTGAGGCCGGGGATCGAGGGTCTGATCGATGTGATCTACATCGGCGACGAGACCTGGGACGCCCTCGAGGCGGCGGCAGCGGCTGTCGACGCTTCCGCCGTCGAGGAGATCGGCGCCACGCTCGCCTTCGACGACCCCATCAACATCCAGTACACCTCCGGCACCACGGGGTTCCCCAAGGGCGCCACCCTTTCGCACCACAACATCCTCAACAACGCCTACTTCGTCACCGAACTGCTCGGCTACACCGAAGCGGACCGGGTATGCCTGCCGGTCCCCTTCTACCACTGTTTCGGGATGGTGATGGGCAACCTCGGGTCGACGGCGCACGGCTCCACGATCGTCATCCCCGCCCCCCTCTTCGACGCGGCGGCGACGCTTCAGGCGGTGGCCGACGAGCGCTGCACGTCGCTGTACGGCGTGCCGACCATGTTCATCGCCGAGCTCGCCCTCGACGACTTCGCCACCTACGACCTCCGCTCTCTGCGAACCGGCATCATGGCGGGCTCGCCGTGCCCGGTGGAGGTGATGAAGCGGGTCGTCAGCGAGATGAACATGCACGGGGTCGCCATCGCGTACGGGATGACCGAGACGTCGCCCGTGTCCACCGAGACCCGTCCCGACGACGACCTCGAGCGGCGCACCAGCACCGTCGGGCGGGCGATGCCCCACGTCGAGATCAAGATCGTGGACCCCCAGACGGGTCTCGTGGTCCCGCGGGGCACCCCGGGTGAGCTGTGCACCCGCGGCTACTCGGTGATGCTCGGCTACTGGAACGAGCCCGAGAAGACCGCGGAGGCCATCGATGCCGCGCGCTGGATGCACACCGGCGACCTGGCGGTCATGCGCGAGGACGGGTACGTCAACATCGTGGGGCGGATCAAGGACATGGTCATCCGCGGGGGGGAGAACATCTACCCCCGGGAAATCGAGGAGTTCCTCTACGGGCACCCGGACATCGAGGACGTGGCCGTCATCGGCGTCCCCGACGACCGCTACGGGGAGGAGTTGATGGCCTGGGTGCGGTTGCGGCCGGGAGCGGCGCCGCTCGACGCCGACGGCCTCCGCACGTGGTGCCAGGGGCGCATCGCCCACCAGAAGATCCCCCGCTACGTGCGCGTCGTCGAGGCCTTTCCCATGACCGTCACCGGCAAGATCCGCAAGGTGGAGATGCGCGACGTCAGCATCGAGGAGCTCGGCCTCCACGGCGCCGCCGGGATAGAGACGGCGTAGAGCGGGGGCCGTCAGGGGCCGCGACGGGTCAGGAGGCCACCGTTGCGGGCGCCGGGACGGGCCGGAGGAGGATCGTGCCGAGGAGCCCCGCCGCCCGCCTTCGGACGACCAGCACCGAAAGGGCGATGCCCAGCCCCGTCCAGAACCACCCGGTCAGCTCGTGGGCTCCGAGGTAAACCGGCAAGGGCATCGTGGTGAGAAGGGCGAAGGTCGTGGCGCCGCTGGCGAGGTAGGTGCCGGTCCAGATCAGCGACAACCCCCGGATGAGTGCCCGCCGGCTCGCCAGGTCGTCGGCCGCGTGAGGCAGCACGTCGCGGGCCAGGCGCACGATCAGCGGCTCACTGCTGAACATCGTCGCCATGAACATAAGGCCGAACCCGGCGGTCTCGAGGACGGGGACGGCGAAGTAGACGGCGGTGTGCCCCGACGCCGCCGTCGCGACGGCGCGGATCGTCACCATGACCACGGTCATGAGCAGCATCCCCGACACCCGGTTGCGGCGGAGGTACTGCCAGGCCGCCACCCCGTAGGTGTACACGACCGCCACCACGATGGCCCAGCCGACCGAGCCGAGCTCCATCGTCAGGTAGAACAGGGCGAGGGGGATCAGCGTCGCCACCAGAACTGCCGGCAGCGCTCCCCGGACCAGGAAGTGGACGTTGCGAAGCACGTTCGTCATTTCGGCCCCTGCGCCGGTCGACTTGACGGTCGGTGCGGGTGCTCAAATGTAAACATGCCCAGAAATGTCCTCGGTGGTGAGCTCGAGCCGTGCGGTAGCGATCCCCTAACCGGCTTCTATCGTGACGGATGCTGCAACACGGGTGCCGACGACGAGGGCGCTCACGTCGTATGTACCCAGGTTACGGCAGAGTTCCTCGAGTTCAGCCGCCAGGCCGGCAATGACCTTATCACAGCGCGGCCCGGCTTTTCGGGCCTCCGCGCCGGGGACCGGTGGTGCGTGTGCGCCTCCCGGTGGCTCGAGGCGCTCCAGGCAGGCACGGCGCCCGACGTCGTGCTCGAAGCCACCCACGTCCGTGCGCTCGAGTGGGTGGACCTCGAGGACCTGCGACGACACGCCGTGGCCTGATTCATTAGGATCCTGCGGTGACCACGAGCTCCCCCCGCGGGAGCGTGGGGTGACGGTTCGGGGGGCGTCGTCCTTCGCGCCCGCCGCCGAGGCCAGGGTCATCGTCGGCTCAGCCGGGCGGGACCGGGCCGCCGTCGCCGCTCTCACCGTGGTCGCCCTCGCGCTGCGGGTGCCGAACCTGGGCAGGGCCTACTGGATCGACGAGGGCATCAGCGTCGGCATAGCGTCGCACCGGGTGGGGCAGATCCCCCACCTGCTCCGCCTCGACGGCTCGCCGCCGCTGTTCTACCTGGTGCTCCACTACTGGATCCGGCTGTTCGGTTCGTCCGAGGTCGCCACCCACGCCCTGCCGCTGATGGCTTCGCTCGCTGCGGTGCCCCTGGCGTACTGGGGGGCGAGGGACATCTTCGACCGGCGGGCGGGGATCGCCGCCGCCGCGTTGATGGCGACCAACCCCTTCCTCAACTGGTACTCGACCGAGACGCGCATGTACACGATCGTCGTGGCGGTGGCGATAGTGGCGCTCACCCTGACGCTGCGGGCGGTGCGGGACCGGCGCCTGCGCCCGGCGGCGGGGGCCGTGGTCGCCTTCGCCGCCCTGCTGTACACCCACGACTGGGCGATCTACCTGGTGGCGGCGACCGGGGCGGCCCTCGTCGCGATGGCGTGGGAGCGCGGCGACCGGCGTCTGGCCTTCTGGGTCGGGGTGGCGGGCGCGGCGACCGTGGTGCTGTGGGCGCCATGGATTCCGTCCTTCGTCGCCCAGGCTCGCACGACGGCGGCGCCGTGGGCGGTCCGGCCGGCGGTAGGGGACTTCTTCGCCGACCCTGCGACGGCGCTCGGCGGGACGATCGGCTTCCTGATCGCCCCCCTGCTCGCCGCCGGCGTCTGGTACACCCGCCGGCGCAGACCCCTGGGCGACGGCCGGCTCGCCGGCGCGCTGGGCGCGATCGGGCTGCTCACCGCCGGGATCGGCTGGCTGGGCGCCCAGATCGAGCCGTCGTGGACGGTGCGCTACCTCGCGGTCATCGTCGCCCCTTTCCTCCTCGCCGCCGGCGGCGCCCTGGCGTCGAGCCAGACGGGCCGGCGGGTGGTGGTGGCCGTGTGCGGGCTCCTCGGGGTGTGGAGCGTGATCGGCTCGGTGCTGCCGAACCCGAACGCTCCGTACGCCAAGAGCAACGTGAAGGCGGTCGCGCTCGCCGCCGCCCCGCAGCTGGCCCCAGGTGACGTGGTGGTCGTGACCCAGACCGAGCAGCTGGCGGTCCTCGCCCACTACCTGCCCGCCGGCCTGCAGTACGTCACCCCGACCGGTGGGGTCAGCGACCCCTACGTGGTCGACTGGCGCAACATCGTAAAGCGCCTGCAGGGAGCGAACGCGTGCGCGGCGGTCGCCCCGTGGATCGACAACCTGCCCGTGGGCGCCCACATTCTCGAGGTGAACCCGGTGCGCAAGCTGGGGGCCGCGGGCTCAGCGTGGTCGAAGGCGGTCACCGCGCAGGTGATCTCCGTCGACGAGCTCCTCGCCGACGACCCCTCGCTCGTTCCCATCGGCACCTACGCCGAGGCCGTCTCGCCGCAGCCCTACAGCCCGGTCGTCGGAGAGCTGTTCCGCAAGACCGCCGCCGGCGCCCGCTGCTAGCGACGGTGGCCCTCGCCGCCCCGCTGCTCGCCGCCGCGCTGGTCGCCC
The DNA here is from genome assembly GCA_021788115.1 of Actinomycetes bacterium. Lineage (GTDB taxonomy): Bacteria > Actinomycetota > Acidimicrobiia > Acidimicrobiales > Palsa-688 > JAJYLA01. The sequence continues at coordinate 28,298 of JAJYLA010000028.1, forward strand.
TGGGCCGGCTGCTCGGATGGCGCGGCGTGGACATGCCGGCGCAGGTCTACCGGGTGACGGAGATGCGAGCCCACGGCTTCAGCGTGTGGGACAGCCAGTGGTACGGGGGTCACTGGACGCTCTCCTACAGCGTGCTCTACCCCGCGCTTCCCGCTGTGGCCGGGGTGGCGACGGTGTCGGTGGCGTCGGCGGCGCTGGCCGCGCTGGGTTTCGAGCGCCTGAGCGGGTTTCTCGTCGACACCGGCGGGTGCTCCTCGGGGGCGGCGAGGGCCGCGACGGTCGTGTTCGCGGCGGGGACGGTGGTGCAGAGCGCGATCGGTCAGCTGCCGTTTCTGACCGGGGAGGCATTCGGGCTGTGGGCGTGCTGGGCGGCAAGCCGCCGCCGCTGGCTCGCCGCCGCGACCCTGGCCCTGGGGGCGTCGCTGTCGAGCCCGCTGGCGGGAGCGTTCGTCGCGCTGGCGATGGGGGCGTGGGTGCTTTCGCGGTGGCGGTCCCCCGAGGGGTGGGGGCTCCCGGCTGCCGCCACGGGGGTGGCTGCGGCTGCGGTGGCGCCTGTGGTCGCGACGGCCGTCCTTTTCCCCGGGGACGGGCCGATGCCCTACCCGGTCATCGACTACGCATGGGAGATGGCCGTCGCCGCCGGCGTCGCCGTCCTGGCGGGCCGGCGCCGGCGCGCGGTGCGAGCGGGGGCGCTGCTCTTCGCTGCGGTCGCCACCGCCGCGGTCGTCGTCGCGTCCCCGCTGGGCGGCAACGTCGGCCGGATCGAGGACGTGCTGGCGCTGCCGCTCGCGGTGGCCTTCGCGTGGCAGCGCCGGCGCCTGGTGCTCGGCGCGGTCGCCGTCCCCCTGGTGCTTTCGGCGTGGGGCCCGGCGTGGGGCGCCATCACGAGCGACCCCGGCCAGCCGTCGGCGCAGCGCGCGTTCTTCGCTCCCCTGATCGCCGCGCTCCGCCGGGCGGAGGCGGGCGGCCCGGCGGGGCGCGTGGAGGTGGTCCCCACGGCGCTGCACTGGGAGGCGGCGTACGTCGCCCCGGTCCTGCCCCTGGCGAGGGGGTGGGAGAGGCAGCTCGACGAACGCGACAACCCCCTCTTCTACCGGCGCGGCGCGGCCCTCACCGCGGCGTCGTACCGGGCGTGGCTCGTCGACAACGGGGTGCGTTTCGTGGCTCTCCCCAACGCTCCGCTCGACTTCGCCGGCAAGGCCGAGGGCCGCCTCGTCCGCCGGGGCGTGCCGGGCCTGCGCCTGCTGTGGGGGTCGCGGCACTGGACGCTGTACGCGGTGGAGGGCGGTGGCGGGATCGTCTCGCCGCCGGGACGGCTTCTCAGCGCGCCGGGCACGCGGCTCGTGGCGCGCGCCGCGGGCCCCGGTCCTCTGCTGATCCGGGTTCGCTACAGCCCCCGCTGGCGCCTGCTCTCCGGGCCCGGCTGTGTCGGGGAGGCGCCCGGGTCGTGGGTGGAGGTGGAGGTGCCCCGGGCGGAGACGGTCACCCTGCACCTGTCGCCCCTCGGCCCCGGCGGTCCCCGGTGCGCGCCGGCGGCCCTGGAGGCGCAGCGGGGCGGCTGAGCAGCCGGACGGCGGGCGCGACCAATCGCTGCGGCGTCGCGTTTCGTATCCTGGGTCGTGGCTCGCATCGGGCTTCCCGCGGAGCGCATGGACGACGGCGCTCTGCTGGCCGGCCTGTCGTCGGGGGAGCCCGACGTCGGCCTCGCGTTCGTGCGGCGCTTCCAGCGCCAGGTCTTCGGTGCGGCGCTCGCCGTGGTCGGCGATCCGGGCCTCGCCGAGGACATCGCCCAGCAGACATTCGAGCGGGCGTGGCGCAAGGCGGCCAGCTTCGACGCCACCCGCGGCAGCGTGCGGTCCTGGCTGACCGCGATCGCCCACAACAGCGCCGTCGACGCCGTCCGCGGCCGCCCGCCGGCGCCCCTCGACCCCGCCGACCTGGTACGGCTCGTCGGGGCGGCCGGCGACGACCCTGCGGCGGCGTCGGCGCACGCCGAGGCGGTGGCCGAGCTGCGCCGGGAGCTGTCGTCGTTGCCGGCCGAGCAGGCACGCGCCGTGGTGATGGCCGCGGTCTACGGGCTCACCGCGCAGGAGATCGCCACCGCGGAGGCCATCCCGCTCGGCACCGCGAAGACCCGGATCCGCGCCGGGATGCAGAAGCTGCGCGCCGCGCTCGCGCCCGCCGGAGGGGACCGTGGCTGAACCCGGCTGCGAGGAGGTGCGGGCGGCGGCCGCGGAGGCGGGGCTGGGGATCCTCCCGCTGCCGGAGCGCGCCGCCCTCGACCGCCACCTTCGGGCCTGCGCCGCCTGCCGGGGGGAGGTCGCCGCCATGGAGGCCGTCGCCGCCCGGCTCCTCGACCTGGTTCCGGGGACGGAGCCGCCCCTCGGCTTCGACCGCCGGGCTCTCGCCCGCGTCGCCCCAGCCCGCCGGCGCCGGCCGCGTGGCGCGTGGATCGTGACCGCCGCCGCGGCTGCTGCCGTCGCGGCCGGCGCCCTCGGATGGGTGGCCGGTGCGCACGCCCAGCGGCGACCCGCGCCGGCGACCGCGGCGGCGACGGTCCTGAGAGCACCCCTGCGCCAGGGGGACCGGATCGTCGGCGAGGTCGACGCCTACGGCGGCAGGCACCCCTGGGTGTCGATGTGGGTCCGAGGCTCGAGCATCGACGGCACCGTCACCTGCGAGCTGGTACGGCGCGGCGGCGGCCCCGTGAGCCTCGGCTCCTTCGACGTCGCCGGGGGCGCCGGGGCGTGGAGCGCGCCCGACCCCGCTGGCACGTCGGGCGTCACCGGTGCCGTCCTGGTCGGCCCCGACGGGCGCGTCGTCGCGTCCGCCACGTTCTGACCCACCCGCCCCCCTCTCCGGAGGCTCTCCGCCGCCGGAAAGAGAGCCGGTCGCCGCGGCCGCCGGCCGCTACCGTCGGCGCTGCGGCGGCGGACGGGCAGGTGATACTCGGCGCACCGAGGCGCCTGCGGTAGCGTCAGGAGGCGCCGACCGCAGGCGAGCGGCGGGGCGAGGAGCGAGACGTGCAGGGCATCCACCCGTTGAACCTCGACGTCGTCCCCCCGGCCCGCGTCGCCCGGTGGCGCCCCCTCGCCAACTGGGTGCTGGTCGCGCCCGCGAGCCTGTGGCTCGCCGTTCTGACCGTCGGCGCGGAGGTCGTCGCCGTCTGCGGATGGTTCGCGATCGTGCTCACGGGCCGCCTCCCGGACAGCTGGGGGGACTACCTGGTCGGCGTGCTGCGCTACCAGTGGCGGGTGGCGGCGTTCCTCTACGGCTGGACGGAGCGCCGCCCGGGCTTCGCTGTCCCCGCCGGTCACGTCGACCCGGGCGACCACCCGGCGATCCTCTACTCGGCGCGACCCTTGCGGCGCAGCCGGCCGGGGGCGCTGGCCCGGCTGCTCCTCGCGGCGCCGCACCTGGCCGCGCTCGTGGCGTTGGGGCTCGCGGAGGCCGCCGTGCTCACGGCGGCGTGGGTGGCCGTCGTGGCGCTCGGCCGCTGGCCAGAGCCGATGCGCCGCTTCGCCGTCGGCGCGATGCGCTGGCAGGCACGCGTGACGGCCTACGTCTGGCTGGTCGTCGACGTCTATCCTCCGTTCGCTTTCGAGGCGTGAGGGGCAGCCGGTGACCGGTTCCGCCGCCCCCCCCGGCCGCCCCGGCGGCGACGGCGGCCCGGGGCCGGCCGCCCGGCCCCGGCACCCGGAGCCTCCCGAG
>JAJYLA010000029.1 GCA_021788115.1 Actinomycetes bacterium
TTCAACATTGGCGTACTCCTCCCCGCTGGCAGCAACCAGCGGACTCGTTGATTGGTCAACTTGGAGGGTACGTCGCGCCCTTCAGCGGATCGAGCATCCACAACATCTGGTTATAACTCGCCGTCGTCCTGTCACCTCTCCGATCAGGGAGATGGTGGCCGGCCGTTCGTAATAGGCGTTGTAGGGACTCTCGGCGTTGTCGGCGGCGTAGTCGACAGCCATCGTGTTGTACTGATTCGCGCTGCGTCTCCCGTCGTCCATCATGATTTCCATCGTGTCACGTGGCGCAGCAGGTCGACCGGCTTGGCCCGACGCTGAGCAAAGCGCCGATCCGCCCGAGGCGGTGGAGGTGAATGGACTCGAACCTCAGCCTGCGCTGTTGCGAGCGTGGAAGGACCGAGCACGTCGGTCCACTCTCTGGACACCACCAACGGAGCGCTTTCACCGGGCGGGACCCGAACCGCTATGGCCGCAGGGGACAGATCCGCAGTCGCCCCGTTGCACATGACCATGCTGTTCGGCGATCTTGAGGTCACCTGCCTCTTCGAGGCGCGTTGAGTAGGGCAGGTGCGTAGGCATGCACAGGGCATGCCTACGCGCCACGTCCTCGCGGCCGACCTCGAAGCGCGAAACCGCAGCGTGTCGGCCTGCTCATGCTCTAGCGGCCTGCATAGGCTGCATAGGCAACCGGTGAGCAGGGCCCCACAAACTCGCCCCACAAACGCCAAACCGCCGACCTAAAACTGCTGGTCAGCGGCTTGTGCGTTGGCAAGAGGGCGCGGAAGACCACGACCTTTGGTGGCGGGGGCTGGATTTGAACCAGCGACCTTCGGGTTATGAGCCCGACGAGCTACCAGACTGCTCCACCCCGCGGCGGCCACCCCACGATATCACGTCCGCGGCGGCGACCGTTTTGGGAGAAGCCGGCGGGCGACCACGGCGCAGCCGGGTGGTCCGGCGCTACGGGCGAGTCGATGGGGGAAACAGCGACACTCGAGGGGCTCGGCTCCTCGCCCAACTACCTCGCCCAGCACTACCGGCGCTTCCGGGTAGGCGAGAGGCTCCTGCTCATTGGGCACTCCCACCAGGCCTGGCCGGACGTACCCAGGACCTGGCCGTACGCTTCTCATCAGGGCTGGACCTTTCGGCGGCGCCCGAAGCGGGTGGCGTCGAGCGGCGAGTTCCACTGGTTTGCGGCGGCAGCTCGTACGGCTCGGCGAGGAGGGGATCGAGGGCGAGCGGGTGCCGGCGGATCCGGTCGACTCGCTCGCCGAGCGGATGGCCGGGACGGTGGACGAGCGGACGGCCGCGGCGATGGTGTCGGCCGTGCTCTTCGAGACGTCGCGCATCGCCACGGGCTCGACCGGCTCGCCTCGGCCCTGCGCAGCGCAGGGGGCGGAAATCCTGGTGGACGCTTATCACGCCTTCCTGCGCCTCCCGCCGCACGCTGAGAGCATGCGACGGTGTTCACGGGATGGCACTCGGAGTTCGCCGTGCTCCCGGATGGCCAGAGGCCGGATTCGACGACCTACGGTGCCGGGCCGTGGCGCTTCGCTGGTGGCACCTACGACCCCACCAGCCACTACCGGGCCGCCCGGGTGATGGACTTCTTCGCCGGACAGGGTCTTACCGCGCGGCTTCTCCGGGAGGTGTCTCAGCAGCATCAGATCAGACGGCGCTGCTTGGCGCCTCCTTCGATGCGCCTGAATGCCCCCGACTCGCTCATAAGCCGGGATCGCGCCACCCCGCACGAGGCTTTTGGAGGGTTCCTCGCGCTGCGGTCTCCGCACGCCGGCCGCCTGCAGCAGCGGCTGCACGACCGGGGCGTGCTCACGGACAGTCGGGGCGAGTATCTGAGGATCGGGCCCGCCCCTACCTGTCCGAAGCCCAGCTCAAGGAGGCGGTCTCGGTCCTCGGCGAGGTTCTCGACAAGCTCGACGAGTCGTGAGCGATCAGCCGCCGAAGCGCTCCCGCAACTCGAACTTGAGGACCTTTCCCGACGGAGTGCGGGGCAGCGAGTCGACCACGAAAAGCCGGCTCGGGAGCTTGTAGCGGGCGAGCGAGTAGGCCGCGAAGTCACGGAGCTTGTCCAGGGTCACCTCCTGGCCGGCTTTCGGAGCGACTACCGCTGCTACGATCTCGCCCCACCGCTCGTCGGGCAGACCGATGACGGCGACCTCTGCGACCGCCGGGTGGTCGTAGAGGACGCTTTCGACCTCGGCGGGGTAGACGTTTTCCCCGCCGGTGATCACCATGTCCTTGACCCGGTCTGCGACATAGAGGAAGCCGTCCTGGTCGAGGTAGCCGATGTCGCCGGTGTGAAACCAATCCTCCGCGTCGATGGCGAGGGCCGTGGCGTCGGGGCGGTTCCAGTAGCCCTTCATCACATTGGGCCCGCGGGTGCAGATCTCGCCACGCGCCGAGGGCTCGGAGAGCACCCGGCCGTCGCCGTCGACGACTCTCACGTCGACGAACAGCGGAGGCCGGCCTGCCGAACCGACCTTGGCCAGGGCGTAGTCCGGCCCAAGGAAGGACACCGACGGCGACGTCTCGGTCAGCCCGTAGCCCTGCTGGATGAGGATTCCTCGGCCCGCGTAGAGCCTGATGAGCGGCTCCGGCAAGGGCGCCCCCCCGCAGACGAGCGTTCGCACACCCGTGAGATCCGTCGATTGGAAGGCGGGGTGCTGGCTCATGAAGAGGAACATGGCCGGTACGCCGAACATGGTCGTGACCCCGTAGCGAGGGATTGCTTCGAGGCAGGCGCCGGCATCGAAGCTGCGAAATAGGAGCACCTCGCCGCCTTTCTGCATGGTAACGAGGGTCGTGACGTTCAGCCCACCGATGTGGAACAGCGGTGCGGCGACCAGCGTGACGTCGGTCTCGAGGACGTCCAGCATGTGGAGGACGTTGGTGTTGTTCCACCACAGGTTGGAGTGGGTGAGCATCGCCCCCTTGGGCCGCCCGGTGGTACCCGACGTGTACATGATGAGGGCTACCGCGTCCGAGCCGACCGGCTCGAACAGATCGAGGGGTGGGCTCGCCCGGATCAGAGCCTCGTAGGATCGCCAGGGACCGCCGGCACCCGACCCGCCGCCGTTACCCGACCCGCCGCCCGGCCAGGAGGCCCCGGTGTCGACCCCGACGTAGACGCGCACGGGGAGGGCACCCCGGATGGCGTCGATCACGCCCTGGTGGTCGAGGTCCGCGATGAGGGTGTGGACGCCGGCGTCGCCGACGATGAAGGTGAGCTCCGGGCCGGTGAGCCGGAAGTTGAGCGGGACGAAGATCGCCCCGAGGCGCGCGGCGGCGAACATCGTCTCCAGGAAGGCGGGCTGGTTGAGACCGAGAAAAGCGACACGGTCGCCGGCGCACACCCCCCCGTCCTTCAACGCCGCGGCCAGGCGGTCGACCCGGTCCCGAAGCTGCCCGTAGGTGGCGGTGGCTCCCTCGAACGTCAGCGCCCGTGCGCCCGGGGTGGCCGCGGCACGCCGGGCGAACCAGTTGCCCAGGGTCACGTCCGCTTTCGTCATCGAACGACCTCCAGCGACCGCAGCCAATCGATCACGATGGCGTTCACCTCCCCTGCTCGTTCCTGCTGGATCCAGTGCCCGCAGCCCGCAAGGATATGGGACCCGCGCAGACTCGGAAGTGTCGCCGGGAAGCGGCCGATGGCCCCCCGCCCCATGCGGGTCGCAGCATCCAGCTCTCCGCCGATGAAAAGGGACGGGACCGTGACCGGCGCCCCCCGCCACGTCTGGAGGTCCTCCCAGTCCCGGTCGATGTTGCGATAGCGGTTGAGGGGCCCCCGAAAGCCGGTCCTTTCGAACTCCTCGGCGTAGAAGTCGAGGTCTTGGCCGGTCAGCCACGGCGGGAGCTCGTCGGGGACCACGAACCGGTCACGGAGCATGCCCCCTGGCCGCACCGTGGCGATGGTGCCGCCGTCGGCGGGAGGGCTGGCATTTCCGGACGCGGCGATGTACAGGCCGAGCAGCCACCCGCGCACGTCCGGCTCCACCTCGGCCTCGGCCCGGCCGGGCTCCTGGAAGTAGAGGATGTAGAACTCCTCGTCGCCGCCGATCCCGGCGAGCGCCTGCATCGGCCGCCGGCGTCCGGGCGGGCTGTAGGGCACGCTCAGCAGCCCGACGGCGGTGAAGACATCCGGCCGAAGCAAAGCAGAGGTCGAGGCGATGGGCGAACCCCAGTCGTGACCGATGATGACCGCTCTCTCCGCTCCGAGGGCCTCGACGACGCCCAGGTTGTCCTCGACGTGGTGGAGCATGCGGTAGGCCTCGATCTCGGTCGGGGCGAAGGACCGCCCGTAGCCGCGAACGTCGATGGCGACGGCGTGGAAGCCGGCAGCCGCCAGAGCGGGGATCTGGTGACGCCAGGAGTACCACGACTCGGGGAACCCGTGCACCAGCAGGACGAGGGGGGCCCCGGCGTCGTCGCCCTCCTCGACGAGGTGGATGCGCGTCCCGCGGGCGTCGACGAGGCGGTGGATCACGGCCCCCCCGTCGCCTCCGGCCCAACCGGCGCGGCCGGGCCCGGCGGGCTCCCCCCCGAACCCGCCGGCCGTGGGCGGCCGGCGGCGACGAGGCGCATCATCTCCTCCCGTGCGCCTTGCCCCGGCACCCCGGGCCCCCGGGCAAGGGTGGGCGACGTCCCGATCCCGCTTTCCCCATACCGGGACGATAGCGACCGCCGACGTCGCGCCCACGTTGGGCGCCCGCCACCTGCCGAGCCTGCAGAGAAGCCGCTACGGTGGACCGGTGCCGACGTCACGCGCCGAGCGGCCGCTGTCCGCCGCCGAGCGGCGTCGGGCGGCGCTGCTCGTGGTCACCCGGCGGCGGGCCACCGGCCTGCTCGTCGCCGTCAGCGTCGTGTTCGTGGCGTCCACGGCGCTGCAGGGCCGGGCCCACTGGCTGGTGTGGGTGCAGGTCACGGCGGTCGCCTCCATGGTCGGTGGCCTGGCGGACTGGTTCGCCGTTACGGCGCTGTTCCGCCGCCCGCTCGGCCTGCCGATCCCGCACACGGCGATCGTGGTGGAGCGAAAGGACCGTTTCGCCGAAACGATCGGGTCTTTTGTCCAGGAGAGTTTCTTGACCCCAGCGGCCGTGGGCGAGCGCCTGCGCACCCGCCATGCGGTCGGCCGGCTGGCACGCTGGCTGGCCAACCCCGCCAACGCGGACGAGCTCGCCGGGCGGGTCGCCGCCGGCCTGGTGTCGGTGGCCGACCTCCTCGGCGACGACGACGTCCACGAGCTGCTCGACGGCCTCGTGCGTGAGGGTGCCCGCCGCGTCCCGGTGGCGCCGCTCGGGGGCCGGGTGCTCGCCCAGCTGATCGGCGAGGGACGCCACGAGCCGCTGGTGGACGCGGCGCTCGGCTCGCTCGGCCTGTACCTCCGCCGCCACGGTAGCGAGCTGCACCGCCGGCTCGGGCTGCGATCGCCGTGGTGGCTGCCGGGTCCGGTCGAGCACCGCATGGTCGGACGCCTCCTGGCCCGATCCGAGCGGGTGCTCCTCGACATGGCCGCCGACCGGGACCACCCGCTGCGGGTCCACGTGGACGCCGCCCTCCGAAAGCTCGCCCAGGACCTCCAGACCTCGAGGGAGATGCGGCTGCGCGGGGAGGAGCTCAAAGCGGAGATCCTCTCCCAGCCCCAGATCCGCGCCTTCGCCGCCGAGGTGTGGCAGGACACCGGGCGGCAGTGGCGGGAGGAGGCGGCCCAACCCGGGTCCGCCCTGCGCTCCCACCTCGCCGGCGTGGTCGCCCGCACGGGCGAGCGACTGCGCGACGATCCGGCGCTCGCCGCCTCGGCGGAGCGGAGCCTCGACGCCGCGGCGGCTGTCGTCCTGGGCCGGTTCGAGGGCGAGCTGGCGGGGCTGGTGAGCGGCACCGTCGGACGGTGGGACGCCGTCGAGACGTCGCACCGTCTCGAGCTGCTGCTCGGCCCGGACCTGCAGTACATCCGTATCAACGGCACCGTGGTCGGCGCCCTCGCCGGGTTGGCGCTGCACGCCCTCGGCCTCGCGTTCTGAGGCTGCCGGGCGGGCGGCGCGACGCTGGGCTCAGCCGAGCACGAGTCCCCCCAGCTCGCGCACCACCGCCAGGGCGTCGTACTTGCGCTCGAAGGGGCCCCAGTACATCGAGGTCTGGGCTCCGCGGCGGTAGCCGACCGAGTCGACGAGGATCCGCCGGTGCGAAGGGACCACCAGCGCGACCGCGGCGTTGCCGGCAGCGGACTTCGAGAGCACCCGCCCTGTCAGCGCCGCCTGCGCCAGCCGGGCGGTCTCGAGCACGAGCGGGCTGACGGCGCGGCGCAGCACCAGGAGCCCGGGGGACCGGGCGACGAGGGTGCGCAGCCGCCCGGAGGACCAGGCTCGCAGCTCGTCGGGGTCGTGGGCGACCACCGGCCAGTCGGGGCCCACAAGCGCGACGGGGTCCTGCCGCAGGATCGCCCGCGTCAGAGGTGTCGCCAGCGGCGAGACGGCGGAGCTGGCGCCACCCGGCGCGCCGCCACCGGGTCCCCCGCCGGCCAGCCCGACTTCGGCGATGTCCTCCCACGTCGCGTACCACACCACCGCCGGATGGCGGGGCCGGTCCAGATGCGCACGGGCCCGGGTGAGGCGGTCGGACAGCCGGTCGTCGAGACGGCGTGACCCGGCAACGACCAGGTCGATGTTGCTCTGGCGGTCGCTGTAGTCGCCGAGGGCGAGCGATCCCACGGCGTAGACGGCTTCCACCCGGCCCCCGGCCAGGGCCTGGACCTCCTCGAGGTAGCGCTCGATGTGGCCGGCGACAGCGTCGGGCACCATCCAGCCGATCTCCGTCACGACACCCCTCCCGCGGCGTCAGCCGGCGGCCGCCAGACCTCGAGACGGGCTTCTCGCCGGCCGGGCGCCCGGAGCGGCGCTGGGATCGGAGCGGCCATCCCCCCCATCATGGTGCGGCGGCCTCGCCTACGCTCGCGCCGTGCCCCCTCTGCCATGCCTGCGGCAGGTCGCCCTCGTGGCAGAGAACCTCGCCCCGACGGTCGAGGCGCTGGAGGAGACCTTCGGGTGGGAAGACCCTTTTCGAGACCCGGCGGTGGGCGAGTTCGGCCTCGTCAACGCCGTGTTCGCCGTCGGCGACACCTTCGTCGAGATCGTGTCCCCGCGGCAGCCGGGGACGACCGCCGGGCGCTACCTGCAGCACCGGGGAGGCGACAGCGGCTACATGGCGATCTTCCAGGTGCCCGACGTCCTCGAAGCGCGCACGCGGGTCTCCGGCGCCGGTGTGCGCACCGTGTGGACGTCCGATCATCCCGACATCGCCGGCACCCACCTGCACCCCAAGGACGTGCCCGGCGCGATCGTGTCGCTGGACTGGGCCGAACCGCCCGAGTCGTGGCGCTGGGCGGGGCCCGCATGGACCGGAGGAGCCCCGCCCCACCCGTCGGGCGGGATCCGGGGCCTGGCTGTCGAGGTCAAAGACCCGCCCGAAGCGGCCCGCCGGTGGGCCATGGTGCTCGGCGTCGACGCCGCCACCGCGGGCGGCGTCGCGGAGGTTCGCCTCCCAGCGGCGGGCCAGGTGGTGCGCTTCCATCCCGCCGCCGGCCCGGGCGAGGGCATCACCGAGGTCCGGATCGCCACCTCAGCCCTGGCGGGGAGGAGCGGGCCGATCACCGTCGCCGGCGTCCGTTTCGTCATCGAGCAATGGGAGGCACCACAGTGACCGCTGTCGACACAGGAACCGACGATCTCCTCGCGGACATCACCGACGGTGTCGCCGTGCTCACCATGAACCGCCCGGACCGGCGCAACGCCCTCTCCGGGCCGATGCTGACCGCGATGGCCGCCGTCCTCGCCGACGTGGAGACCGACGAGGCGGTCCGGTGTGTGGTGCTCACCGGGGCGGGAGGTGCCTTCTCCGCCGGCGGCGACGTCAAGGCCATGAACGAGCGGCCCCCCGCGAACGGCAGCGGCCCCCTGACCGCGGCCATGCAACGCCAGCGCCTCGGCCAGCGGGCGACGAGCGGGCGCCTGTGGAGCATGGGCAAGCCGACGATCGCGGCGATCCCCGGACCTGCAGCGGGGGCCGGCCTCGCCCTGGCGCTCGCCTGCGACCTGCGCTACGCGGTGTCCGGGGCGGTGCTCACCACGGCGTTCGCCCGGGTCGCGTTCTCCGGGGACTTCGGGGGCACGTGGTTCCTCACCCGGCTCGTGGGGCCGGCCCGGGCGAAGGAGCTGTACTACTTCTCCGAGCGGCTGAGCGCCGACGAAGCCGCGCGAGAGGGGATCGTCAACGCCGTCTTCTCCCCCGAGGAGTTCGACCGCGAGGTGATGGCCCGGGCCCGCCGCCTCGCTGCGGGCCCGGCGATCGCGTACAGGTACATGAAGGAGAACCTCGACCGGGCGGTGCACGCAGACCTCGGCGAGTGCATGGACCTCGAGGTCACCAACCACTTCATCACCGGGATGACCGCCGACCACCGGGAGGCCACCCAGGCGTTCGTCGACAAGCGCGAGCCGCGCTTCATCGGCCGCTGAGTCGACGATGTCGTAGCTGGCAAGCTCGGGCCGTGGCTCCCCCCCGCTTCGCCGTCGTCGGGGCCGGAATAGTCGGGCTCGCCACGGCGCGCGAGATCCGGCGGCGCCAGCCGGACGCGGTGGTCGTGGTGCTCGACAAGGAATCCTCGGTGGGCCGCCACCAGACATCCCACAACAGCGGCGTGGTGCACGCGGGCCTGTACTACCGGCCGGGGTCGCTCAAGGCACAGCTGTGCGCCCGCGGCCGCCGCCTCCTCAAGAGCTTCTGCGAGGAGAAGGGCCTCGCCTACGTGCAGTGCGGCAAGGTCGTGGTGGCGCGCACCGAAGCGGAGCTGCCGGCGCTGCGCGACATCGAGGCGCGATCGCGCGCCAACGCCGTACCGGGGTTACGGTGGCTTGGCCCCGGGGAGCTCGCCGAGGTCGAGCCGCACGCGGCGGGGGTGGCGGGGCTGCACTCGCCGAGCACCGCGATCGTCGATTATTCCGCGGTGGCCGGCGCCATGGCCGCGGACCTCGACGTCCGGCTCGGCTTCGAGGTCACGTCGGTCCGCACCGCCGGGCACGAGGTCGTGGTGGCCGGGCCGGCCGGGGAGCTCGTCGTGGACCGGGTCGTCGTCTGCGCCGGCCTGCAGGCGGACCGCGTGGCACGGCTCGCAGGCGACGAAACGGGACCGGCGATCGTCGCGTTCCGGGGCGAGTACTGGCGCCTCAGCCCCGAGCGGGCCCCCCTTGTGCGAGGCCTGATCTACCCGGTACCGGACCCCGCGTACCCGTTCCTCGGGGTGCACTTCACCAGGCGCGTGGGTGGCGCCGTCGACGTGGGCCCCAACGCCGTGGTGGCCCTGGCCCGAGAGGGCTACCGCCGCACGGCGGTCGTGCCCCGCGACGTGCTGGAAGCCCTCGCCTGGCCGGGCTTTCGAAAGATGGCCCGCCGGCACTGGCGGGCCGGCCTCCGGGAGGTCGCGGGGTCCCTGTCCAAGCGGGTGTTCGTCGCCGAGGCCCGCCGGCTGGTGCCGGACGTGACCGCTGCGGACTTCGTGCCGGCGCCGGCCGGCGTCCGGGCCCAGGCGCTGGACTCGGCCGGGGAACTGCTCGACGACTTCCGGGTCGGCCACGTCGGGGAGCACGGCCAGGTACTGACCGTACGCAACGCGCCCTCGCCGGCCGCGACGTCCTCCATGGCCATCGCCGAGTACATCGTCGACCGGATGACGCCGCGACGGCGATGACGGCGTCCCCATGGTCGCTGGCCGGCAAGAACGCCCTTGTCACGGGCGGGTCCCGTGGGCTCGGGCGGGCCATCGCGGGAGCACTCGCCGAGGCAGGAGCGGACGTCATGATCGCCAGCCGCAAGCAGCAGGCATGCGACGCCGCCGCCGGCGAGATCGCGGCGGGCACCGGCCGGAGGGCCCTCGGGGTCGCCGCCCACGTGGGGCGGTGGCAGGACTGCGACCGCCTCGTCGACGCCGCCTACCAGGCGTTCGGCCGCCTCCACGTCCTGGTCAACAACGCCGGCATGTCGCCCCTGTACCCCTCGCTCGCCGAGGTGACCGAGGAGCTTTGGGACAAGGTCCTCGGGGTGAACCTCAAGGGCCCGTTCCGCCTGTCCGCCCTGGTGGGGACCCGGATGGCGGCCGACGGCGGCGGCTCGATCATCAACATCAGCTCGATCGCGGCGGTCGCTCCCGCCCCCGTGGAGCTGCCCTACGCGACAGCGAAGGCGGGGCTCAACGCCCTCACGGTGGGCCTCGCGCACGCCTTCGCGCCGGGAGTGCGGGTCAATGCGATCATGCCCGGCCCTTTTCTCACCGACATATCGAGGGCGTGGGACATGGAAGCCTTCGACGAGCGTGCCCGCACCCAGATCCCTCTCGGCCGCGGCGGCCGGCCGGAGGAGATCGTCGGCGCCGCCCTCTACCTGGCGAGCGACGCGTCCAGCTACACGACCGGTGCGGTGATCAAAGTGGACGGCGGCGCCGCCTTTTCCCCGGCCTGAGGCAGGCGGCGGGCACGTCCGGGCCGGCCTGCGGGGCCCGCCGTCACCTGGCGGGCAACCGCCACGGAGGCGCCCTCGGGGGCGCCGGTGGTCGGTGTCGACCCGGGGATGAAGACCCTGGCGGTGGCCGCCACCTCTACCGGCGAGGCTCGCCTGGACGCCGCCCGACCGCCACGAAGCCCCCGAGACCTGAGACCGCCCCGGCGCCGACGTCGCGCCGCCGGGGGCCCCTACTTCGAACCAGGGGCCAGCTTCTTCTGCGCCTGCGCCACGTAGGTCTCCATCCTCGCGATGTCCGCCTGGTAGGCGGCCAGGTTTCCGGCCTTCAGGTCGGCCTGGGCGGCGTTCCACGACGCCTGGGCCTGCTGGAGCAGCGAGGCGACCGTCGCGCCGGCGGGCGGCGCCGGAACGGTCGTGGTAGCGCCGCGCGCGTTGCCCGAGGACGGCAGCGTCGTGGACGTCGGGGAGTTGCCGTTCTGACCGCCGGTCGTCGATCCCAGCCCGCTGGTCACGAGCGGGCCGCTCTGCGCCGCTGACGTGTTGCAGTAGGCGCCGAACGGGTGGACGGTGGTCCCCGGGTTCACGATGTTGCAGAGGGCGCCGTCGAGGGAGGCGTTGCGGCTGTGGTAGGCGGTGTCGTCGTAGACGACGACGACGTCACGCAACTCGGGGATCTGGTTCGACGACGACTCCACGTACACCGGCTGCACATAGAGGATCGTCTGGTCGAGGGGGACGACGTCGACCTCGCCCAGCTCCACGATGGAGCTCTGCTGGTTGAGCAGCGTCAGCTCCGCGGAGATATCCGCGTTCGACTGGATGGCGTTGGTGATCAGCCCCGGACCGTCCACGGTCTGGCCGGGCGGCGTCTGGAACACCTGCAGCTGCCCGTAGTTTTGAGGATCCCACGACGCCGTCATGTAGGCGGTGAGGTTCTGGCGCTCCGTCGACGAGGACACGGGGACGAACGGGCTGACCAGCACGAACTGCTGCTGCGTCGACCCGGGCAGGTGGGCGAGCACGTACTGGGGCTTGAGCTTGGCCACGGTGGTGATCACCTGGCCGTTGCTGCCGAGCACCGCCTGTCCGATGGAGGTGCTCTGGTTGAGGGGGCCGCTGCCCGGATCGGGGGACACCGTCCACGCTTGCGCCTGCGTGTAGAAGTCGGCGGCGTCGGTCAGGTGGTAGCGCCCGTACATGTTCGTCTGCACCCGGAAGATGTCTTCGGGGTAACGGAAGTGCTCCACGATGCCGGGGATGATCGAGTCGGCCCGGCTCACGGGGGTGAACAGGTCGGGGAAGGCCCGCTCGTACACGCGGACGATCGGGTCCGTCGGGTCGACCACGAAGAAGTGCATCGAGCCGTCGTAGGCGCTGATGACGACCTTGACGGAGTTGCGCACGTAGTTGAACGTAGAGTTGAGGCCGCTGCTGGCGGGCACGCCCTGGGTGTTGGCGTTCTGGGAGTAGGGGTAGTTGTCGGTGGTGGTGTAGGCGTCGATGACCCAGTACACCTTGCCGTCGAGGATGACCGCGTAGGGGTCGGCGTCGTACTTGAGGAACGGCGCAGCCTTGCGGACACGATCCTGGATGTTGCGGATGTACATCACCCGCGACGAGGGCGTGATCTGGCCCGACAGCAGGAAGTTGAGGTCGCCGAATCGAAACGCGAAGGCCGCCCTCCGGAGCAGGCTGCCGGCCGCCACGCCCCCCGAGCCCGTGTAGCTGGTGGTCACCTCCGTGCCGGCGCTGTCCTCGTAGTCGAGCTCCTTGGTCTTGGAGGCCGCGATGACGTAGCCGCCCGAGGTGGACCCCAACCCGTAGTAGATCTGGGAGCCCTTCGGGGTCAGTGGCGGGGTTCCCTGGGGCGGAAGCGCCTGAAGGCTGAAGTCGGGGGTGCCGTCGATGTTGACGCCGCTCTCCCCCACCGGCGCCAGGACCGCCCCGTAACCGTGGGTGTACTCGAGGTGCTGGTTGACGAAACCGGACGGCACCGCGCTGTTCTTGAGCTCCCGCACGGACGCGACGGTCGCGGTCACCTGGGGCTTGCCGCCGGCGGAGTCCATCGTGTAGCGGTCCAGGGACAGGTCGTTGAACTGGTAGTACGAGCGCTGCCCCTGGTACTTGTCGAAGGTGTTGAGCAGGTTGACCGAGGGGTCGAGCAGGCGGACGTTGGCGAGGGTCTGGCGGTTGGCGGCGGCCTCGACACCCGGCCCGGAGACCTGGGAGGTCGTGACGGTGGGGCTGTACCTGTAGCTGGGGTCGGGTCTGACGTTGTCGAGGCCGTAAGCGGCACGGGTGGCGCTGATGTTGCGCTGGATGTAGGGGGCCTCGCGCGTCAGCTCCGAGGGGCTCACGCGCAGCGCCTGGTACAGCGCCGGGTACACGGCGCCGACGAGGATGTACACCAGGCCCCACAGGACCACGGCGACGATCGGCAGGGTCCAGCCCTTCTGGCGGGCGTTGTAGAGGAACAGGCCCGCCGCGATGAGAGCGATCACGGCGAGCAGCGTCAGCGCCGGTTTGTTGGCGTGCACTTCCGTCGCCGTCGCGCCGTTGACGACGTGCGAGCGGGAGAGGACCAGCTCGTAGCGCTGGAGGAAGTAGTAGTCGGCGCCCTTGACCAGCGCCAGCACGGCGAGCAGCACCGAAAGGTGCGTCTTGACCGCCGGGGTGACCCGCCGCTCGGGGCCCAGCAGGTGGATGCCGCCGTTGAGGTAGTGGGCGACGGCCGTGACGATGAACATCACGACGAGCGCCTCGAAGGCCCAACCCACGAGAAACTTGAAGAACGGCAGCTCGAACACGTAGAAGCCGAGGTTCCGGTGGAACTCCGGGTCGGTCAGGACCCGGCCCGTCGTCGGGTCGACGAAGCTGGTGTGATAGCGGAGCAGATCCCAGTTGTTCCACTCCCTGTTGGCGCCGACACCGGCGAGAAAGGCGAAGACCGCGGCCGTGACGATCCGCACGGCGCGCCCGTGCAGCACGGTGAAGTCGCGATACCGGCCGACGAGCTCGTCGGCGACGCCGGGAGCCGGCTCCGCGGGCGCCACCCGGTCGGCGACCACGAGGTTGCCGAGCAGGAGAACGAAGAAGATGGCGATGAAGACCAGGGCCAGCAGCGCCTTGGTGACAAGCACGCCCCGGAACACCGAGGTGAAGCCGATCGACCGGAACCAGAGGAAGTCCGTCCAGAAGTGGGCGAGCCAGTTGAGCGCGATGACGACGATGATGAGCGCCACAACGGCGACGGCGACGCCGATGCGGACCCGGCGGGAAGCCCGTGGCATCCTCCCCGGGAGGTCAGCAGGGTTTCGCATGGCGGTGCGAGAGCCTAATGGGGCACCGTGGGCCAGCGGTAAGCACCCACGACGCCGCGTGCATCGGGTGACGGGGCCCGGGCGGGCAAAACGTCCCCGCCGCCTGCGGCTGTCACCCCGCTACGGGCACGAGGAGGCAGCGGCAGCCGCTGTGTGCCGGCGGGTGGCGCTGGCCGGTCGGGAACGGCTCGTCGCCCTTGGCGAGGCTGCCGGCCAGGGCGTCGTCGTCGCAGTCGGGGCAGGGGCCGTCGACATCCTCGACGATCCAGCGCAGAAGCGTCCCCTCCGGCGCCTCGTGCCAGGTGCCCCGCGCGAACGCGGCGACGACCGCGTCGCCGACGATGCGCTCCACCCGCTGGCTCTTCCACTCCCGGTAGGCGGAGCCTATGGACTGGACGAGGACCTGCTGGTCGTCGCCGGAAGCGGATGTGATCACCTGTTCGAGGCGCCGGCGAAGGGTGTCCACGATGGCGGTGGCGGCCTCGCTCGCGATGTCGTCGATCGCCGGCACCGCCTCCGACGGCTTCGTGCCGAGGGTCTGCGCGGCGAAGCCCGCCCCGGCCGTGGCCGCGCGGGTGAGGAAGGGCTCGGCGGCGGCCGCGTACCGGGCGAGCTGGGCGCCCTGGTCGGGAAGGAGCCGCTCGACCGTCGGCTCTCCGCGTATGTTGCGCAGCCGGTCGAGGACCCCGTTCTGCTCGTCCTGGAGGGTGCGCTTGAGCTTGCGGGTCAAGGTGACGTCGAGATCCGCGATCGCCGACTCCCGCTGTTGCAGCAGCGCCTCGTCTGCGTCGCTCTTCGCCTCGTCGTCGCTCGCGGCCTCCGCCTCGGCGCCGGACTCCGTCGCGGGCTCCGAACCCCCCGGGGCCGTGGACGCGCCGGCGGGGGCCTCTGCGCCCGTGGGGGCGGACTCCGCTCCGGCGGATCTCCCCCCGCGGATGCGGGCGAAGAGGACGTCCACCTGGCTGCCCGGCGCACCCTCGGTACCGGCCGGCTCGCCGGCGGCGCCGGCGGGCTCGCCGACCGTTTCGTCCGCGCCACGACCGGCAGGTGCCGCACCGTCCCCATCGTCGGGGGGCGCCTCGGCCTGGACCGCGGCCTGCTCGCGTTGCAGGCGCCGGCCCGTCTCCTCCGCGGCGGCACGGGCGTCGGCGTCCGCACGCGTCAGCGCCTCCTGGGCCTCCTCGAGGGTGCGGCGGACGGTCCCGTAGGCGTCCAGGAGACGCTCGCGCCCGGCGCGCAGCTGCTCGATCTGCACGGAGGCGACGCGCCTGCGGCGCGCAAGGTCGTCGAGGATGCGTTCGCGCGTCGAGGCCGCCCCCTCGATGGTGAGCGCGCGCTCCTGCTCCGCCTTCGCCCGCAGCGCATCGCCGTCGGCGCGGGCCCTGTCGAGGACCTCGGCGGCCTCGGCGCGGGCCGCCTCCACGGTGCGGGTGGCCGTCTCGTGCGCCCCCCGCTTCTCCGTCTCGAGGACCGCCTCCGCCTCGGCCCGGATCTCCTCGGCGCGCGCCTTGGCGCCCGCGATGGTCCGCTCCGCCTCGTCGCCGGCCTTGGCCCGGATATCCGCCGCGGCCGCCCGGGCCGCCCGGAGGATCGCAGCGGTGTCCTCGCCCACGGCGGCCATCAGCGTGTCCTCGTCGAGCACCGGGGGGCGGGCGGCCCGCTCCTCCGCCGAACGCCATGCCGATTCCAGTTGGTCCGCCCTCTCCCGCAGATGGCGGACCTCCGCAGCCAGACGAGCCAGGTACGCGCGTACCTCCGCCGGGTCGTAGCCCCGAAACGCCGA
The DNA here is from genome assembly GCA_021788115.1 of Actinomycetes bacterium. Classification (GTDB taxonomy): domain Bacteria; phylum Actinomycetota; class Acidimicrobiia; order Acidimicrobiales; family Palsa-688; genus JAJYLA01. The sequence continues at coordinate 15,628 of JAJYLA010000029.1, forward strand.
GGAGAAGGAGCGGTTCTGGATCAGCTCGGGTGTGAGGGAGTTGTCCGAATCCATCGCCGTCTCAGCCTAGGGCGGCCGTGACCTCGGGGCGGGTGATCCCCGGCGCCGGCGCCCGCCCCCTGCCGCCGGCCGACGGCAGGGGCGGCCCTCACGCGCCTGCACTGCGGAGCCCCGGGGGGGCGGGGATCTCCCCGCCGAGGCTCTTCAATACGCCGAGGGCCTGCCCGAGGGTGGCGACGGCGTACACCTTCATCGCACCCGCCCGGCTGCGGGCGACGGCCAGTTCCTGGCGCGGGACGAGGAAGACCTGCGCCCCGGCGCGGCGCACGGCGATGGTCTTCTGGGCGACGCCGCCGACGTCGCCGACCGTGCCGTCGGTGGAGATGGTCCCCGTGGCAGCGACGCTGTGGCCTCCGGTCAGCCGGCCGTTGGAGAGGACGTCGAGTACCCCGAGGGTGAGCGCCAGCCCCGCCGACGGCCCCCCGATCGACCCGACGTCGATGGTGACGTGGAAGGGGAAGCTGTAGGTGACGCGCGACTGGACGGCCACCCCGAGAAAGGCGGCGTTCGCCTGGGCGCCTTGCCGCTCGGAGGGCGGCGTGGCCTGCACGGTGGGGTGGAGCGTCAGCGACGTGGTCTTGCCGCCGGTCGTTCGCCGCACGGTGACGGAGATCGTCTGACCGGGCTTGGCGGCGTGGATGGCCGTGCGAAGGTCCTCGGCCGTGCGGATGGGAGTGCCGTTGAGGCGGGTGATCAGGTCATTGCAGCGCATGCCCGCTGCATCGGCCGGGGAGCCGGGTACGACCTCGTCGACCTGGGCGCCCAGATCGTTTTCCCGGACGCTGTAGCCGAGGCGGCGCAGGGCGACCACCGCCGCTGAGGACGTCGCACCCGCCATCTGCTGGGTGTCCTGGCAGGACAGCTGCGAGGGCGGCGTCGTCCCCAGCACGTCCCTCGCCGGGATGAGCTGGGTGCCGTCGAGCAACGTGTGGAGCAGTCCCAGCTTGTCGAGGATGTACTGGGCGGGCGTGGCCTGCCCAACGAGCACGTCCACCATGTAGAGGGAACCGTCGATGGCGTGCGCCTTGTCGGCGGGGACGCCGAGGTGGACACAGGGCTTGCCCCCAGGGAGGGCAAGGTCCCCACCGGAGCTTGCCCGGCACAGAGGGCTGCTGGTGATCGTGGGGGCCGAGCCCGGTGCGAACGCGTAGTACCCGCTGGCGCCGTGGTCGACCAGAACCCACAGCGAGGCGACGAGCAGGGCGGCGACGAGCACTGCGAGGAGCCGGACGGGGTGGCGCGAGGGGAGTTTCACGGGCCGTTCGATCCGCGGGGGCGGCCTTGTAGCATAGGTACGGTCGTGGTCACGTCCCGGGTCTACCTTCGTGGAGTCGAACTTCGTGGAGTCGAAGCGGAGCCGGCACAGCCTGCCACGCTCCGCCCCGGTCGCGGGGGGCGGGGTCGATGAGCCCGACGGGTGGCGGGCCGCCGGGGGGCGGGTCGCCGTGGGGTGAGCCGCTGTCGGGTGAGCCGGCGGAGGATCGAGGCTGGCTCTCCGTGCCGGCGGCAGGCGCCGGGCAGGGCGTCGAGGCGGCGGCCTTCGCCGCGCGGGGGGAGCGGGCCGCCCCCTCGCCGGAACCGCCGGGCCGGGAGCCGCCGGGCACCTCGGGCCCTCCCGGCTACGGGCAGCCCGCCCCCGCCCTGGCGCGCCCGCCGGGGCGTAGCCGGCGCGAGAGCCGCAGGAGAGCCCTCCGCGCCCCCCGGCTGGTGCCGCGAACCGGGCCGTGGCGGCGGTTGGGATCAGGTGTCGTGCTGGTCGTGCTCGCGGTCGTCGCCGGCGCCGCGGTCGCGACCGCCCTGGGTGCCGGGCTGTGGGCCCTGGCCGCCCTGGCGCACCATGTGGCCAACGCCTGATTCGGCCGCCGGGGCCTCCCTGCCGACCAGCGCCCGGCGGCGGCGTGCCGCTCTCGCCGGCCACCGCGGCGACGAGGCCGATGCCCGGGCGGGCCTCGCCGACCCCGACGGGGCCGTCCGTGCCACAGCGCTCGGGGCTCTCCGCCGCATGGCGCGCCTCCGCCTCGCCGACGTGGAGGCGGCAGGCGGCGACACCCACCCCGCCGTCAGGGCCCGCGCGGCGGAGCTCGCGGCGGCGTTCCACGGCGCCGGCCTGCCGGTCCTGCTCACAGCGCTCCGCGACCCCGACGGCCGGGTCGTCGAAGCCGGCTGCTTCGGGCTCGGCGAGCTGGGCTCCTCGGCCGCCGGCCACCCCGATGTCATCACAACGCTGTCGGCCGTGGCTGGCGGCCACCAGGACCCGCTCTGCCGGGAAGCCGCGGTCGCTGCCCTCGGCGCCATCGGCGATCCCGCGGGCCTGCCGGCCGTGCTCGGCGCCCTCGCCGACAAGCCGGCGGTGCGCCGGCGGGCCGTGCTGGCGCTCGCACCGTTCGGGGGCCCCGAGGTCGACGCAGCCCTGGCGGCGGCGCTGCGCGACCGCGACTGGCAGGTGCGCCAGGCGGCGGAGGACCTGATCGAACCCGGCCCGCACACCCCCGCCGATTGAAGCTACATGAAAAGATCTTTCACGGAGTCGAGCTCCTCGAGGCACTTGCCGGCGCCGAGCACGACGCACTCGAGGGGGGCGTCCACGAGGTGCACCGGGATGTTGGTCTCTTCGGCGAGCCTGCGGTCCAGGCCCTTGAGCATGCCGCCGCCACCCACGAGGTGGATTCCCTCGCTGATCAGGTCCTGGGCCAGCTCCGGCGGCGCCTCGCCCAGGCACTTGACGACCGAGTCGACGATGGCACCGACCTGCTCCTCGATCGCTTCGCGCACCTCCTCGGGCGACAGGATGACGGTCTTCGGCAGGCCGGTCATCAGGTCACGGCCGCGCACCTCGGCTTTGAGCGAGTCGTCGGTGGGCCACGCCGAGCCGATCGTCAGCTTGATCTCCTCGGCGGTCCTCTCGCCGATGGCGATCCCGTACTCGCGCCGGACGTGCACCTGGATCTGGGTGTCGAGGTCGAAGCTGCCCACCCGGATCGCCTGCAACGCGACGATGCCGCCGAGAGAGATGACGGCCGTCTCGGTGGTGCCGCCCCCCACGTCGACGACCATGTTGCCGAGGGGCTCGTGGATCGGCAGGCCGGCCCCGATCGCGGCGGCCATGGGCTGCTCGATGAGAAACGCCCCGTTGGCCCCCGCCCCGCGCGCCGCTTCCTCGACAGCCCGGCGCTCCACCTCGGTGATCGCGGAGGGGACGCAGATCAGGACACGGGGTCTGTTGAACCTGGACACGCCGGCCCGCTGCAGCAGCAGGCGGATCATCCGCTGGGTGATGTCGAAGTCGGTGATCGCCCCTTTCCGCAGGGGGCGCACCGCCACGATGTAGCCCGGCGTGCGGCCGATCATCTGCCACGCCTCGTGGCCCATCGCCAGGACATCCTGGGTCCGCGAGTTGAGGGCGATCACGGTGGGCTCGTTGAGCACGATGCCCCGCCCCCGCGCGTAGACCAGGGTGTTGGCCGTCCCGAGGTCGATCGCCAGGTCCCTAGCCAGTGTCGGCTCCCGCCCGGTAGGCGGCCGCCTCCCCGGCGCCCGTCGGATGGTCCGCTCCCGCCGCCCGGCGGTCCTCCACCGCCCGGCGGTCCTCCGCCGGCCGGCCCCCCGCCGGGGCCTCTCCGCCGCCACCCGCCGTCGACGCCGGGCCGATCCGCCCGCCGCCTGAAGGGGCCGGCTCGCGACCCTGGCCGGGATGCTCGCCTCCAGCCGCCTCGGCCGAGAAAACGCGAACCGCCCGGGGAACCGGTCGCCGCCGGACGCCCAGCGGATCCTCGGCACCGGGGCGGGGAAGCTCCGCGCCGGCGCCGCCCGGCTCCTCGGCGGTCTCGTCAACCGCCCCGCCGGGGCCGTCGGCCGGCCGCCGCGTCCGGGCGTCGGGGTCCCTCCGCGGACGCAGGCGGATCTCGGGAACGCTGACGCCCGGCGTCGCGGAGCGCCCGCCGCGATCGGCGGCGTCGGGTGCCAGGGCCCGCAGACCCCGATGGAAAGACGCCACGTTCGCGTCCACCGACTTCGGCTTGCGATGGTGGAGCCATACCGCCAGCACGCCGATGAAGGCGACCACCACGGCTCCGATCAGATAGGCCAGGTTGGCGAGGATGACGCTCGAGGAGGCGATCACGGCCCCACCTCCGCAATGTCGTGTGCGTCGAGACCCCAGTCCTCGCCCCCGGCCCAGCGCTCGCGCTTCCAGACGGGCACGGTCGTCTTCACCGTGTCGATGCAGTAGCGCGCGGCGTCGAAGGCCTCGGCTCGATGCTCGGCGGACACAGCGACGACGACCGAGCAGTCCGTGACGGCGAGCGCCCCGAGCCTGTGCCACACGTACAGCCGCCCGACGCCACCCCAGCGCTCCCGCGCACCGTCGGCGATCGCCTTCAGCCGGGACTCGACCTGAGCGCCGTACGCCTCGTACTCGACCTCGCTGACGGCAGGCCGCCCCGCCGCGTGGTCCCGAACGGTGCCGGCGAAGACGACCACGGCGCCGCAGTCGGCGCGGGTGACCCACCTGGACGCCTCGTCGACCGACAGGGGAGCCGTCGTCACGCCGACCCACACCTCGCCGGGATGGTCCTGCTTTAGGTCGGGCGCCCGCACGTGCACGCCCCAATGGTACGGCCCGCGGCGGAGCGGGGACGGCGGTTCGAGCCCCAATTCCGCCGTGCCGGCGACCGCGGCGCCAGTAAGCACGGGAGGGCGATGACCAACGGGGCGTCTCCGTCGTTAGGCTCGCTGCCGTGGAACCCGACGACGGCCTCGACGATGGTTTCGAGGACGAGGGGCGATACTTCGCCTGGCTGCCGCCGGATGACCGCCTCTGGAGGCACCCCTCGGAGGTCGGCTCGCGCGACACGGGCAGGGAGATCCCGGCGACGGGGGGACCCCACGGTGACTCTCCCTCGACGCGCCTGGCAGCCCGCCGTAGCGCCCCGCATCTGCTGACCGTCGCCCTCGTCGCGGGAATCATCGGCGCCCTCGCCGGCTCCGGCCTCGGGTGGATGAGCGGGGCGTTCGACCAGCGGACGATCGTCCGTTCGGTGGTGGACACCACGCCGAGCGTTTCGCTCGCCTCGGACTCGGCGGTCTCCCACGACTGGGCGAGCATCGACGACAGAGTCGCGCCGTCGGTCGTCGCGGTCAACGTGTCGAGCGCCAGCGGACCGGTGATCGGATCAGGCGTGATGTTGATGGCGATCAGCGGCGAGACCTACCTGCTCACCGCCGCCTCCGTTGTCGCCGGTGGCGGCAGCATCGACGTCGAGCTTGCGGCGGGGACCCACTACCGCGCAAGCGTGGTCGGCACGGATCCGACCACCGGGCTCGCCCTGCTCGCGATCGCCGATCCGAACCCGTCGCTACCCGACTTCGGGTCGGTGTCCTCGCTGCGGGTGGCCAGCAGCGTCATGGCCGTCGGCGCGCGCACGACCGAGGGGGGCACGGTGTTCCCGGGTCTCGTCAGCGCCGAGGCCCGCCAGGTGGAAGTGAGCAACGGGGTGTCGATGCCGGACCTCATCGCCGTCAGCAGCCCGTCGATACCGAGCGCCACCGCCGGCGGGCCGCTCGTGGACGACGGGGGCCAGGTCGTGGGCGTCATGCTCGACATCGACCCCGTCGACGCGGCAGACCAGAACTTCGCCTACGCGGTGCCGATCGACGTGGCCGAAAGCGTCGCCGACCAGATGCTCGCCCGCAAGACCGTCATCCATCCCTGGCTCGGGGTGACCGACGTGGTGGACGTGCCGACGGCGATATCCCAGAGCCTGCGCATCTCGGGCGGCGCCCAGGTCAAGGCCGTCTCGCCCGACAGCCCGGCCAGCCAGCTCGGCCTGCAGCCCAGCGACATCATCATCTCCATCAACGGCTCGCCGGTCACCTCCGCGGGCCAGCTCACCCAGATCCTCGATCGGGTGACGCCGAACCAGCCCGTCCGCATATCGTTCCTCCGCGGCGCCAGGCCCTACTCCGGCGTGGTGCGCATCGCTGCCCAGCCGGGCGGGAACTGACGAAGCGAAGCGACAGCGAAGGGGACTCAGCGAGGGGACCGGCGGGATCGCCAGGCGACGACCGCCGCGGCGGCAGCACCGCCAACCGCCAGCAGGCCGCCGGCGGCGAGCAGCAGGTTGTAGTTCTGGCGGCGCCCGGGAGGCAGGTCGTCCCAGTGCTGCCGCACGTCGGTGGCCACCAGCGCCTCCTCGCTGGAGTACTGCGGCGACCAGCCCTCCGCCTTCAGGCGGTCCGGCGCGATCGCCCAGGGGTGCGTCGCGTACGCCCGGGCCTGGGGCGGGACCCCGCCCCGCCAGAGATGCCAGCTCCAGCCCGACACGGCATGCGCGACACGGGCGGGAAGGGTCACCTTGGCGACGCCGCCGGCGAGCAGCCGGGCCTCGTCCTCGCTGACGCCGGCGTCCGGCGCCACGTTGTACACGCCCGAGAGGCGCCGCTCCCAGGCCAGCACCACCGCGGCCGCGAGATCGTCGACATGGAGGTACTGCACCGGGCGGGCGCCGTCCCCCGACCTCGGCGCCCTGGTCGCGTCCAGGGCCCGGTACAGCGCGCGTTCGGGGACGCCGACGGTCACCGCGGGGCGGAGCACGGCCACGGCCACCGCCGGGTTGCACTCGGCCCAGTCGGCCACGGCGCGCTCGGCCTCGGCCTTGCCGACGGCGAACGCGAACTCCGGGTTGGGTCGTAGCGGGGTGTCCTCGGTGAGGGGCACCTTGTTGTCCGGCCATGCGCCGTAGACCGTGGCGCTCGACAGATGGACAAAAGAGGCGGGGGGATCGGCGGACGCCGCCCCCAACACCGCGGCGAGCGCCCTCCGATTCGCCGTGGCCGCCGCCTCCTCCTCGGTGGCCGTGTCACCGCGGGCGTCGGGGGTGCGCCACGCCAGGTGGATCACGGCGCTCGCGCCGCCCAGGGCGCGTCGGACGTCGTCGCCAGCCGGGTGGCTCGGCAGCGCCAGGTCGAGGAGGCTGACGTCGAGCTTGGGGTCCGACCAGCGGGGCGCGACGACGTCGATGCCGACCACCCGCTCGACGTCCGGGCGGGCCACCAGACGCGCCGCCACCCGCTGGCCGAGCCGGCCGGACACACCGGTGACCACAACCGTCGCCACGGCCCTACGATGCCCCAATGAGCATGCCGGATGCCACCACCGCAGGTCCGGGGATGCGATGACCTCGCCCACGCCGTTCGGCAACGGCGGCCCCTTCGAGGACCTCATGCGCAACCTGGCCCGGCTGTTCACGGCTCAGGGACCCGTCAACTGGGAGATCGCCCGCCAGATGGCCCAGTGGGCTGCGACCGGCGGGGAATCCGATCCCAACCCCGACCCGCTCGCACGGGTCCGGCTGGAAGAGCTCCTGCGGGTCGCCGAACTGCACGTGGGCGAGGCTACCGGTCTCCGCGTGACAGCGGGCGGCCTGCTGTCCGTGCGCGCGGTCACGCCCCGCCAGTGGGCGCTCGAAACCCTCGACGCCTGGAGGCCGCTGCTGGAGAAGCTCGCCTCGTCGGTGTCATGGTCGCAGGCTCCGGGGGAAGCCGGCGAAGGACCCGCCGGCGGCGGGATCGGCGGCGGCGGGATCGGCGGCGGCGGCGGGGTCGGCGGCGGCGGGATCGGCGGCGGCGGGATCGGCGGCGGCGGCGGGATCGGCGGCGGCGGCGGGATCGGCGGCGGCGGGGGACCCGGGCGGGGCACGGGCTTCGGTGGGCGCCGCGGGGAAAGCGCTCCCTTCGATCCAATGGCCGAGCTGTTCGGCAACCTGCCCCAGGTCCTCGGGCCGCTCCTGTTCGGGATGCAAGCCGGGTCGATGGTCGGCCAGCTCGCCCAGCGGTCGATGGGCCAGTACGACCTGCCGATGCCCCGCCCTCCGCGCGACGAGATGCTGATGATCCCCGCCACCATCGATGCCTTCGCCTCAGACTGGAGCCTGGCCTCCGACGATGCGCGCCTGTGGGTGTGCCTTCGCGAGACCGCGCACCACGCGGTCCTCGGCCGCCCCCACGTGCGGGCACGGCTGGACGAGCTGATCTCGGCGTACGTCGCAGCGTTCGAACCGGACCCGGGCGCGCTCGAGGACAGGTTCGCCAACCTCGACCCGACCGACATGGGGTCCATGCAGGAGATACTCGGCGATCCCGAGACACTCCTCGGGGAACTGCAGAGCGAGGACCAGCGCCGGCTGCAAGTACCGCTGCACGGCCTCCTCTCGGCGGTCGTCGGCTACGCCGACCACGTGATGGACTCCGTGGGACGGCGGCTGATCGGCTCCTACGGGCCGCTGACCGAGGCCCTGAGGCGCAGGCGGCTCGAGGAAAGCGGGGGCACGAGGATCCTGGGGCGGCTCTTCGGCGTCGTGCTCGACGAGGCCGACTACGAGCAGGGCCGCGCCTTCGTGCGGGGGATCGTGGAGCGCGCCGGGGAGGAAGGCCTTCGCCGGCTGTGGCACTCGGCCCGCGAGCTGCCCACACCGGCCGAACTGCAAGCCCCCGGGCTGTGGCTCGCGCGCATCGACCTGCCCGAGTAGCCGGCGACGCTTCCCGCCTTCCCCCGAGACCCCGCAGGCCCGGCACCGGGCGACGTCGCGCTCAAGACCGGCGTCGTCGTGCCGATGTTAAAACCATGGCAGACCCCTGGAAGGCGTCACAGCCGGAGGAGCCGGCTCACCAGGCGCCGCCGCCGGATCGCCGCGCCCTGCAGGCGACCCTCGCGGATCTCGTCCGCATCGTCGATCCAGGCGGTGCGGTGAGCCCGCCCGAAGCGCAAGGGCCCGGCGGGGACGCCGGCGGCCCGTCCGGGGTGGGGGCTGCCCGGTCAGCCGCGGGTGCCGGACCCGGGGGTCGCGACGCCCTCGCAGCCCTGGCAGCAGAAGCCGCCGCCCTGGCCACCCGGCCGGGCTCGGCGACCCGTGAGGGTCCGACGGGCGCAGCGGATCCCCCGGCGACCCGCCCGGTCCCGTCCCAGCCCCACTCTCCGGCCCCTTCTCCGGGGGTGAAGATGCGCCCCGCGGGGCCGGCCATCCGGCCCGGTTCGGGCCTCGGCGCTCCCGACGACTCCGACGTTGCCTCGCCGGCCACCAGGCCGCAGCCCGGAGCCCCGATCGCACCGGCTTCGCGTCCCGCCGGCTCCTCCACCGGCGGTGCCGCCGTCCGACCGGGGGCCGGCCCGGTACGGCCGACTGCCGCGCCCCCGGCCGGCACGGCCGGCCCCGGCGAGACCCAGACGCCCGCCGGCAGCGTGCAGGGGGCAGCCGGCCGACCCGATTCCACCCTCTCGCGACGCTCGAGCCCGCCCAACCCCATGGCAGCACCGCCGCGGCCACTGTTCCCCCCCCAGGGCCAGGCTCCCGAAGGCAGCAGCATCGGCCGGCTGCGGATCAGCGACGGCCATCCCGGCGGAGGACCGGCGATGCACCCGGGCACGCTCGACGACCCCGGCGACGGGCCGGCGGCGACCATCCCCCTGCGGCGCAGGGGGGCCGGCGGCCCCGGGGACCCCCGGTCGCGTTCCGACGCCCGCGACGCGGAGGCGAGGGCCGCCCAGCCCGGCCGCGGGGCACCTGCCGTGACGGCGGCATCGCCGGTCGCCCTGGACCCCTGGACGCCCACCGACGACGACATCCTCCCGCGGGCGGGGGGCCGGCGCCGGCGCCGGCGGCGCTGAGCCCGGATCTAGTAATCCCGGATCTAGTCCCGGACGACCTCGAACTTGTAGCCGAGTCCCCGGATCGTGGTGATGCGCGCCGGGTGGGAAGGCTCGTCCTCCACCTTGGCGCGGAGCCTCTTCACGTGCACGTCGAGGGTCTTGGTGTCACCGACGTAGCTGGGACCCCAGATGCGGTCTATGAGCGTTTCGCGCGTGAGGACGCGGCCGGCGTTGGCCATCAGCAGCTCGAGCAGCTCGAACTCCTTCAGGGGCAGCGGAAGCGGCTCGCCCCTCAAGTAGACCTCGTGGCGGTCGGGGTCGAGGCGCAGAGCACCCACTTCCAGGACCTCGCCGGCGGAGCCGGAGTCGTCCGGCGACGGCGAACGCCGCAGCACGGCGCGCATCCGCGCCACCAGCTCGCGCAGCCGGTACGGCTTGGTCACGTAGTCGTCCGCACCCACCTCGAGCCCGACGACGGTGTCGATCTCGCTGCTCTTGGCAGTGACCATGATGATCGGCACCCGGCTGCGGGTGCGGATCTCGCGGCACACGTCGAGGCCGGATTTCTGCGGCAGCCAGATGTCGAGCAGGACCATGTCGGGGCGAAGCCGGTCGAACATCTCCACTGCCGCGACGCCGTCGCGGGCGACGTGGACGAGGAAGCCCTCCCGCTTGAGGCCGATGACGAGGGCCTCCACAAAGGATTCCTCGTCCTCGACGACCAACACGCTGGTGGGCTCAGGCACCGCTGCGCTCCCCTCCACGATCGGCGCGCGCCCCGCTCGCCGGCAGGCGCAGGGTGAAGGTCGACCCCTCCCCCTCGACGGAGCGGACGTCCACGGAGCCGCCGTGGTTGACGGCGACGTGGCGGACGATGGACAGCCCGAGACCGGTCCCGCCGGTCGCCCGAGACCGGGCGCGGTCGACCCGGTAGAAGCGCTCGAAGACCCGTTCGAGGTCGCGGGCGGGAATCCCGACACCCTGGTCCGCGACGGAGATGGCGACCTCGTCCGCCGTCGCCTCGACGCGCACGTCGACGCAGGAACCCGGCTCGGAGTACTTGATGGCGTTCTCGACGAGGTTGCCGACGGCGGACACCAGGTCGCGCCGGTCCCCCGGCACCGTCAGGTACTCGGGCGTCTCGCCGACCACCAGGGTGATCCCCGAGCTGTCGGCCATCGGCCGCAGCGGCTCGACGGCGTGGGCGAGGACCTCCCGCACGCGCACCGGCTCGGTGTCGTGCTGCTCGTTGGCCTCGATACGGGACAGGTCGAGCAGATCGTCGATGATCCGAACGAGCCGCTCCGCCTCGGCGCCGACCCGGCCGGCGAGGCGGGCGACGACATCGGAGTCCTCTTCTCCGTCGAGGGTCTCGGCGAGGAGGCTGAGGGCGCCGACGGGGGTCTTCAGCTCGTGGCTGACGTTGGCCACGAAGTCGCGGCGGATCGACTCGAGCCGCAGGCGCTCGGAGACGTCCTCGATGGTCACCACGGCACCCTCGAGGCCGGCCGGTCCCCGCAGCGGGAACGCCCGCACCACGAGATCGCGACGCTGGGGCGACCGCAGGTCCAGGTGCTTCTCGGGGTGACCGCCCCGCAGCGCCTCGACGGCGACGGCGTCGACCGCGTCGACGACCAGGGCCTCGCTCGGCGCGTCGCTCAGGTAACGGGCCGCCGGCGCGTTGCGCGCCACGGGTTCACCCCGCTCGTCGTAGACCACCACCCCTTCGGCCACCAGATCCAGGGCGGCGCGCAGGCGCGCGACGGTCGGCTCCTGCTCTGACGGCAGCGGCGGCCCCGGGGCCGGCGGGCCGGGGCGACCGGCGTCTGTTGCCGTGGACGATCCGTTGCCCGCCCCCGCGGAGACCCTGTTCCCCTCGACGAGGTTCGCGACGAGGGCCGCCCGTCGCAGGCTCCTGCGGCGCATCACGGTCTGGTCGCACCGCCTTGCGCCGGCGGCGCCCACCCGGACGACCACGCGCTCATACCCACGAGGGTAGGGCACACGGACCACGTCGCCGGGCCCGGGGGTGAAACGGCGCCGGCGGGGCGGTGAACGCGCGATGAACGTACGGCGAATCCTCGCGTCTCCGCAGGTCACAGCGCTGGCGGGGGGCGGTTCTTCGTTGCGATCCGGGCCGCCGGCCCGTAATCATCGACCACAATGGGCGACGAAAAGGTTATGACTGCTCCAGCACCCCGCCAGGCGACATCGCCGAGCGTGGCCGTCGGAGTGCTCCAACCCGTGTTCGAGGTCGACGACCTGTCCTTTTTCTACGGGAGCACCCGGGCCCTGCGCGGCGTGACCATGGACATCTTCCCCCACGAGGTCACGGCGCTCATCGGTCCCTCCGGTTGCGGCAAGACGACCTTCCTGCGCTGCCTCAACCGCATGAACGACCTCGTCCCCGACACCCGGGTCGAGGGCAGGATCTCCTTCGCCGGCGACGACCTCTACCATCCCTCGGTGCGGCCTCTCGACCTGCGCCGGCGGGTGGGAATGGTGTTTCAGCGCCCCAACCCGTTCCCCAAGTCGATATACGACAACGTGGCGTTCGCCCCGAAGGTCGGCGGCGCCAAGAAGCAGGAGCTTCCCGAGATCGTCGAGACGTCGCTGCGGCAGGCGGCACTGTGGGACGAGGTGAAGGACAAGCTCAAGAAGAGCGCCTTCACGCTGTCGGGGGGTCAGCAGCAGCGGCTGTGCATCGCCCGGGCGCTCGCCATGAAACCCGACGTGATCTTGATGGACGAGCCCGCGTCGGCTCTCGACCCGATCGCCACGGCGCGCATCGAGGAGCTGATGCTCGAACTGCGCTCCTCGTACACGATGGTGATCGTGACCCACAACCTCGGACAGGCTCTGCGCGTCGCCGACCGCACCGCGTTCTTCACGGTGGAGGTCGACGACGGCCAACGCACCGGGGTGCTCGTCGAGGTCGGGCCGACCACGACGGTCTTCACCCACCCGGCGGACAGCCGGACGGGCGACTACGTGGCCGGCCGCGTCGGCTGACCCCCCACCCGAGGAACCCCGGGGCGCCCGGGGGCGCCGACCCGGCGGATCACAGGTGCATACGTTCTGTCTGGCGGCGCGCGCGGGCCGACACCCGGTGACCGATCAGGATCAGCAGCAGGAGCATCACGAGTGAGACCGCGGCTGCCGCCGCGGCCGTGGCGTGGGCGCGGGCCCCCGGCTCGGAGATGCCGAAATAGGTGACCCCGGTCAGGTAGGTGATCGGGTGCCTGAAGAGATGCAGCGTCGGCGTTTGGTCGCTCCACCCCCCCGTGAACAGCAGCGGCGCCGTCTCGCCGGTCGAGATCGCGAGCGCCATCACGAGGCCCGTCACGACCGCCGGCCACGCCACCGGCAACGTCACGCGGCGCACGGTCGTCCACCGCGGGGTGCCGAGCCCCGTCGCTGCTTCGCGAAGAGACGTCGGCACCTGCCGGAGCGCCACCTCGGTCGTCTTCACGATGTACGGCAGCACCAGGACCGACAGGGCCAGCACCGCGGCCAGCAGCGAGTTGCCCCAGTGGAACTCGACGACGAGCACCGTGTAGCCGACGAAGCCGATCACGATGGACGGCGCGCCCGCCAGGACCTCGGAGAAGAACCGCAGCACGTGCCCGGTGCGCCCGCCCGCGAATTCGGCGAGGTAGATGCCGGCGGCGACGCCGACGGTGCCGGCGACGACCAGCACCCCGAGGAGGAGCATCAGCGTGCCGAGGAGGGCGTTCTGGATCCCCAACGACGAGGTGTCCTCGAGGAAAAGGGACCAGCCGACAGCGGGCGCCGCCTGGTGGAAGACGCTCACCACCACGGAGACGGCCGGGGCGGCGATGAGGGCGAAGGCGAGCGAGGCCGCCCCCCAGAAGACCCGGTCGGCCAGCCGGCGACGCCTCATCACACACCCCGCCCGACCGGCAGGGCGGCGTCGCTGAGGCGGCGCGCCACCATGCGGCCCGCGAAGTTGGTGAGGATGCTGATCGCCAGAAGGACAAGCCCGGTTTCCGCCAGGGCATGGACCCCCATGCGGGTGGCGTCGGTGAGCGCCCCGTCGAGGATCGCCGCGATCGTGGCCGCCATGGTCGTGAAGGTGTCGAAGATGCTGTGCGGGTAGCTGTTGAGCGTGGCACCGCTGATCAGGAGCACCGCGATCGTCTCGCCGAGCGCCCGGCCCCACCCGAGGATCGCGGCGGCAACGACCCCGGTGCGCACGAACGGAAGGGTCACCACCCGCACCGTCTCCGCAGCCGTGAGCCCGAGACCGGCGGCACCCTCCTTGGAGATTGCGGGCACCGCCCGCACCAGCTCCCGAGCTATCGAGGCGACGATCGGGACGATCATCACCGCGAGCACCAGCGAGGCCGTCAGCAGCCCCTCGCCGTGGCCGACGTGCGAGTCCAGCCAGGGGATCCGTAGCGCTGCGATCCATTTGAAGACGGTCCGGGACAGCAGCGGCCCGAACGTGTAGACGCCCCACAGGCCGAACACGACGCTGGGGATGGCGGCCAGCAGTTCGAGCAGGGTGCCGAGCGGCCCTTGGAGGCGGGAAGGGATCTTCTCGACGAGAAGGATCGCCCCGCCGACGGCGACCGGGACCGCCAGCACCAATGCGATCAGCGAGGACGCGAACGTGCCGAAGATCATCGGGAGGATGGCGAAGTGGGCGCCCTGGGCTGCCCGGTACCCGTCGCGAACCTCCACGCCGCTGGAGTACAGGTTGCCGTAGGAAAAGACCCGCCCGGTGAAAAAGTGCCCTCCGTTGAAAACGATCGCCGGGTAGGCCTCCCGGAGCATCTCGTAGGCGATGAACCCAAGCGCCAGGGCGGGGACCGCCCCGGCAACCGCCAGCACGGAGCCGACCAGGCGGTCCGTCCTCGTCAGCTCGGGGTTGCGGCCCAGGCGCGGCCGGGCCGGCAAGGCTCGAAGCCTCGCCGGCCGGGTCCCGTGCGCGAGGACGCTCATGCGGGCGTCCCGCCGCGGAGTCGTCGGGGGACCCCGGTCATGGCTAAGCCGAAATGCGGGCGATCGCCGCCTCGACCCTGGGCACCACAGCGGAAGGCAGGGCCACGAAGTCCTCCCTGGCGAGGTACGCCGCCGTGCTGCCGCCGGTCGAGCTCATCGCCCAGGTGAGGAAGGTCCGTATGGCCTGGGCGGTAGCGGCGCTCGGCTGCTTCGACTGGACGATGAGGTACTCGAAGTTGACGATCGGGTACGACCGGGCGCCCGGCTCGTAGATGAGCGGCGACGCCAGGGTGGTCGGGACGTTGCCGGACCCTGCGGTGACCGCCGCCTCGATGTTCGGCTGTGTGGGCAGGACGAAGTTGCCCGCCCGGTTCTGGAGCGTGGCCTCGCCCAGGCCGGCGCTCAGGGCGCTCGCTTCGACGCTGACGCCGATGTAGGCGATGCAACCAGGGGTCGCGTGGCAGGTCTGGACCATGCCGGGGTTTCCGCTCGCGCTCAGCTCGCCCGACACGGCCGGCCAGGTGACGCTCGTGCCGAAGTCGGGGCCGTTCTTCCAGTCGGCGTTGGTGTCGGTGAGGAGGCTGGTGAAGATGAAGGTGTCACCCGACGCGTCGCTGCGACGCACGGGCACGACCGGCGTGGACGGCAGGGTGACGCCGGGGTTGAGCGCCGCGATGGCCGGGTCGTTCCACTTGGCGATCTTGCCCTCGTACATCTTGGCCATCACGTCGCCGCTCAGCTTCAGGTGCGTGCCGGCGGGAACACCGGGCACGTTGTAGTTGACGGCCTGGGCGGAGATCACGACGGGGATGTTCATGAGCCCCGGGTGGGCGCTGAAGTCGGCGGAGCTGAGATAGGCGTCGGAGCCGCCCATCTGCACCGTGCCCGCGATGGCGTCGCTGATGCCCTTACCGGATCCCCCCGGACCCGGCGACAGCGTGATGTTGGGGTACGCCTGGTGCAGCGGCGTCACCAGCTCCTGGAGGAAGGGGTAGATGAGCGTGGAGCCGGCCTCGTCGAGCGTCACCAGGGTCGCGGGGTTGCCGGCGGAGGCGGAGGTGTCGCCGGCCGAGGCGGAGGTGTCGCCGGCCGAGGCGGAGGTGTCGCCGGCCGAGGCGGAGGTCGGCGAACCGCCGGTCCCCGGTGCGGTCGAGTGCGACGACGTCTTCGAGGACGAGGAGCAGGCGGCCACGCCCAGCGCGGCAGCAAGGACGAGTGGAACCAGTCGCTTCACGATTCACCTTTCGGGGTTGGCCGCCGCGGGCGGGTCGACCAGCGGATCCCACGTCCGCTGCTTTTCTTTCCGTCTCTGCCCACGGCGAATCTCAGGCGCCGCCACGTAATCGCACCCGTTTGAAGCGGCGGTTAACTACGTTCCTTCCGGCGGTGAACAGTAGAGAACAGCTTCGTGTTGCCCTGTGCCTCGAGGCGCAACCGGGTGGTGAACGCCGCGGCCCGTCGGCGGGGAGCAGTCAGGTGGATGGGGGCGTCAGCGGGGCGGGGCGTCAGCGGGGCGGGGCGTCAGCGGAGCGGAGCGGGGCGTCAGCGGAGCGGAGCGGGGCGTCAGCGGGGCGGGGCGTCAGCGGGGCGGAGCGGAGCGGGGCGTCAGCGGAGCGGGGGGAGGTACGACGCCCTCA
>JAJYLA010000030.1 GCA_021788115.1 Actinomycetes bacterium
GCGTGGGGCCGGCGTGGGGCGCCGGCGTGGGGCGCCGGCGTCCGGATGGCTCCTCCGTGCACCAGGGCGGATACGCGATGGGACACGAATCACGGTGGCCGGTTGTGCTCGGCGCTATTCGTGTCCGTTTGTGTACCCGTACGGGTACGCGATGGGACACGAATCGACCCAGGAGGCCGCGTTTCTCGCTATTCGTGTCCCCTTGTGTTCCCTACCAGGCTGTGCCGGGGTCGAAGCGACGCCGTTCGCGCCCGCCGCGCCCGCTGCGCCCGCCGCGCCGCCCGCCGCGCCGCCGGCCAAGCCCGCCGGCCAAGCCCGCCGGCGCGCCCCGCTAACCAAAGACCCGCCCGCCGTCGCCGCCCGCCGCCGATCGGCTCGCCGGGGTCCGGGAGCGGTGCGATAATGCCCGGCAAGGGGCCGAGCAGGGAGGGAGCACTGATGCAGGGGCTCATGCAGCAGACGCCGCTCACACTGGATGGAATCTTCCGACGGGCGGAAACCTTCTGGCCGACCAAGCGGCTCACGACGGCCACCCCCTCGGGGAGGGAAAGAACGGACTACGGCACCTGGGCGGCGCGCACCCGCCGCCTCGGTGGAGCACTGGAGGATCTGGGGGTGTCGGCCGACGGGCGGGTCGCCACCTTCGCGTGGAACACGGCACGCCACCTCGAGCTGTACTTCGCCGCGCCGTGCACCGGCCGTGTCCTGCACACCCTCAACATCCGGCTCTTCGCCGAACAGCTCGTCTACATCGCCAACCACGCCGAGGACGAGGTGGTCTTCGTCGACCGCAGCTTGCTGCCCCTGTTGTGGCCGGTGGTCGACGACTTCAAGTCGATCCACCACGTCGTGGTGATGGACGACACGGGCTCGGCCGGCCCCGAGATCCCCGACGACCCGAGGATCGTCGACTACGAGCAGCTCATCGCCGCCGCGACGCCTCATCCCTTCGGCGTGGTCACCGACGAGAGCACCGCGGCTTCGATGTGCTACACGAGCGGCACGACCGGCGAGCCGAAGGGCGTGGTGTACTCACACCGCTCCGTGGTGCTCCACTCGATGACGGAGATGATGGTCGACGCCGCGGGCGTGGGGGAGTCGGACGTCGTCCTCCCGGTCGTGCCGATGTTCCATGCCAACGCGTGGGGCCTCTGCCAGACGGGGGTCCTCGCGGGGTCCGAGATCGTCTTCCCCGGGGCCGACCTTTCGCCAGCGGCCATCGCAGCGCTGATCACCGAGGAGGGTGTCACCGTCGCCGCCGGCGTGCCTACGATCTGGATGGGCGCCCTGCAGTTTCTCGCCGGCCGGCGCCACTCGTTGCGCAGCATCCTCTGCGGTGGCTCGGCGGTGCCCCGCTCCCTCGGCGAGGCCTATCGCACGGAGGTGGGCGTCCCGATCCTGCAAGCCTGGGGGATGACCGAGACCAGCCCCCTCGCGAGCGTCGCCCGCATCCGCAGCGACCGCCAGGCTGAAGCAGACTCCGAGGAGGCACTCGCCGACCTGCGCGCCACCCAGGGCATACCCGTACCGAATGTCGAGCTGAGGATCGCGGACCCGGGCACGGGCGAGGCGCTGCCGTGGGACGACACGAGCACCGGCGAGGTGCAGGTGCGCGGCCCGTGGGTTGCCCGCGAGTACTACAACGACCCGCGCGGGGCGGCGTCGTTCACCGACGACGGGTGGCTGCGCACCGGGGACGTGGCCGCCGTCCGCCCCGACGGCTACATCCGCCTCGTCGACCGCACCAAGGACCTGATCAAGTCCGGCGGGGAGTGGGTGTCGTCGGTGGACCTGGAGAACCACATCATGTCCCACCCTTCGGTCGCCGAGGCTGCCGTCATCGCCGTCCCCAGCGAGAAGTGGATGGAGCGCCCGCTCGCGTGCGTGGTGGTGAAGGCCGGGGAGACCCTCACCGAGGAGGAGGTGATGGAGTGGCTGCGGCCGCGCGTCCCCAGGTGGTGGCTTCCCGACGGGGTGGAGTTCATCGAGGAGGTGCCGAAGACGTCGGTCGGCAAGTTCTCCAAGAAGGACCTGCGCGAGCGTTTCGCCGACCGGCGGGTTCCCTGAGACGGCGGGTTCCCTGAGCCGGCGGGACTCCTGAGCCGGCGGTTTGGCCCGCCGGGCGGCGGTTTGGCCCGCCGGGCGGCAGTTTGGGGCGCCGGGCGGCGGTTTGGCCCGCCGGGCGGCCACCGCTAGGGTGAGCGCAGGCTCTCCCAGGGGGGAAAGACGATGGCCGATCTGCTCGCTCTGCATGCCGCTTCCCATCCGGGCAAGGCGGCTGTCATCGACGACCGCCCCGGGCGTCCGGTCGTCAACTGGAGCTTCACCGAGCTGGACCGGCGGGCGAACCAGCTCGGCAACCACCTGCTGGACCTGGGCGTAGGGCCGAAGACGAAGGTCGTGTGGTGCGGCCAGAACTCGGCGGCGCTGCTCGCTGCCGTGCACGCGATCCGCAAGGTCGGCGCCGTCGGCGTCCCGCTCAGCTACCGGCTCTCCCCCGCCGAGGCCGCCTACATCATCGACAACTGCGACGCCCAGGTCGTCTACGTGGATGCCGAGTACGCCGGGCTCATCGACCAGGTGCGCGACCAGCTACCGAAGGTGACCGACGTGCTGGTCTTCGACGGCGACGGCGATCTGGAGCGCCAGGTGGAGAAGTGCAGCCCCGACGCGCCCGCCGTGGACCCCGAGGTGGCGCAGAGGGCAACGACGATGATCTACACATCCGGGACGACAGGTAAGCCGAAGGGCGCGGTGCGCTCGAGAGGGTCCGACCCGTCGGCCGCGGCGGGGCTGGTCGCACTGATCGGCTACATCCCCGACGACGTCTACGTGACGACCGGGCCCCTGTACCACTCCGGCCCCGGGGGTTTCGCCCTCGTCGCGCACGCCCTGGGCAACACGATCGTCGTGCAGCACAGATTCGACCCGGAGGACTGGTTGAGGCTGGTGGAGACCTACGGGGTGACCACCACGTTCACGGCACCCACGCCGATCCGGATGGTCTGCAGCCTGCCAGCCCCGGTCAAGAAGCGGTACGACCGGTCCTCGATGCGCCGGCTCATCGCCAACGCGGCGCCGTGGACCCTGGCCCTGAAGAAGATGTACCTGGCCGACTTCCCGCCCGACTCCCTCTGGGAGGTGTACGGATCCACCGAGCTGGGCGTGGACACGGTCCTGAGGCCCGAGGACCACCTGCGCAAGCCCGGGTCTTGCGGCCTGCCCGCGCCGGGTGTCGAGATCCGGCTCATCGACGCGGAGGGACGCGACGTCACCGAGCCGGGACGGACAGGGGAGCTGTACGTGCGGTCGGCGGGGATGTTCGACGCGTACTACAAGGCGGCGGACAAGTTCCGCGAGTCGGGCCTGAACGGCTTCCACACCGTCGGCGACATCGCCTACCGCGACGAGGAGGGTTACTACTACATCGCCGACCGCAAGAACGACATGATCATCAGCGGCGGCATGAACGTCTACCCGGCGGAGATCGAGGCGGCCCTCGACGCCTCCCCGGACATCTACGAGGTGGCGGTCTTCGGCATCCCCAACGAGGAGTGGGGGGAGAGCGTCCACGCGGTGGTCGTTCCGGCGCGCGACACCCTCACCACCGAGGAGGTGATGGCCTTCGCCCGCCGGCACCTCGCCGGCTACAAGGTGCCGCGCTCGGTGACCTTTGAGGACGAGCTCCCGAAGACGGGTTCGGGCAAGGTCCTCAAGCGGGAGCTGCGGGCGCGGCTGCTGGCAGCGGGGGCCACTTCGGTGGGCGTCTCCGCCCCATCTCCATGACATATGTCACAACCTGGCAATATCGTGTTGACAGATCAGTTCGGGCGGGGGATAATGACAACAGCGCTTCGGCCGGTATCCCCCCTCTGAGCCGCAAGCCTTATCCGAAGGGCCTGGTTCCCCCCCGCCGGGCCCTTCGACGCGTCCGGGGTTCGATCCCGGTTCTGCCCCTCGGCGCCTGCGATGTGCGACGATCGAATGCATGATCAGCCCGTCGGGCCGGCAGGTTCGCCTCGCTCACGCCGGACAGGAACTCGTCGTCGTGGAGGTCGGCGGCGGAATCCGTTCCTACAGCGTGGGGGGCGAAGCCGTCCTTGACGGCTACGGCGAAGACGAGGCCTGCTCGGGGGGTCGCGGCCAGCTGCTCGCGCCGTGGCCGAACCGCCTCGGGGACGGACGATACGTGTGGCGGGGCGAGGAGCTGCAGACGCCTCTGACCGAGCCCGACCGTCACAACGCCATCCACGGCCTGGTGCGCTGGGCTTCGTGGAGCGTCGCCTCCGCCGGCGAGGACCGCGCCCGCATGGAGTACCGCCTCTACCCCCAGCCGGGCTGGCCGTGGATCCTCGACCTGGCGGTGGACTACGACCTGTCGGACGGCGGGCTGCGCGTCCGCACCGCCGTCACCAACCGCGGGCGTGGGCCCTGCCCTGTGGGCATCGGCTGGCACCCGTACCTGGCGGCCTTCGGGGGCCTCGTCGACGGCTTCGAGCTGACCCTGCCGGCGGCGACGGCCTACCGGGCGGATGAGCGCGGCCTTCCGACGGCCACGGTTCCAGTCGAGTCGACCGGGCTCGACTTCCGGGCTCCCCGGATGATCGGCGTCGCCCACCTCGACGACGCGTTCACCCACCTCGTGCGCGGGTCCGATGGCCGCGCCGTGGTGCAGGTCGCCGCCGGCGACGGTTCGGGCAGGTCGACCCGCCTCTGGATGGACTCCTCGTACACGCACGTGATGGCCTTCACCGGTGACACCCTCACCGATCCGTCGCGCCGGCGGCGCGGCCTCGGTGTGGAGCCCATGACCTGCGCGCCCGACATGCTGCGAAACGGCGACGGCCGCGTCGTGCTCGAGGAGGGCGACACGTTCGAGGCGACGTGGGGGCTCATCGCCGCCGTCCCCGCCGTCCCCGCCGGCGGCTGAGGCCGCCGTCCCCGCCGTCCCCGCCGTCCCCGCCGGCGGCCCTCAGGACGTCACGATGACGCCCCGCCCCTCGGCGCCCGAGGGCAGGGCGGCTGTCGTGGGGCCGGAGGGTGCCGGCGTGCCCACGCCGAAGGGGGCAGCCTCGCCGGCGGTCGTGGAGACGTCGCCGAGGGTGCCAGCTCTGTCGACGGCGATGCCACGAGTCACGTCCTGGCAGCTCCAGTAGCCGGAGCTCGCCGCCGCGGGCGGCAGCGGGTTCGGGTCGACGGCGAAGGGGTGGATGCCGCCCCAGCCCTCGAGGGCGTAGCCGCCGGCACGGCCCGGCAGGAGGGCCGCCGCCCGGGCGATGTTCCAGCCGGGCCAGGTGTCGGAGGTGGTGATGTGCGCGAGGCCGCTCGTGGCGGGATCGAGGTTGCCGTACCCGTCGAGCACGTAGGCGCCGCCAGCGGCCAGGCCGGCGAGGTGGGTTCGCAGGCCGGCGCCGTAGGGGGTGGGGGTGCCGGTGTAGGAGGTGCTGAGGGCGGGTCCGGTGGTGCAGGTGGCGGTGTCCCAGCTCCAGGCGAGGTAGCTGACGTTGTGGGTACCGGCCCAGGTCATGTAGGTGTCGATGAAGGTGGCGGCGCAGTCGGTTTCGCCGATCTCGCCGGTGACGAGGGGGACGGCGGCGGCGACGGGGGCGAGGGTGGCGAGGAGCAGGTGACGGTGTTGCAGGCGCTGCAGCTGTAGATGTGGGCGGAGGCGGCGAGCTGGTGGTCGGGGTCGGAGGGTTCGTGGGTGAGCCAGCCGGAGAGGTCGCCTCCCCAGTTGAGCCCGGCGGCGAGGACGGGCTGGGTGGCGCCGGTGGAGCGCACCGCGTCGAGAAGGCTTTGCATGCCGGCGGCTTTCCAGCCCCGGGCTTTCCAGCCCCGGGCTTTTCCAGCCCCGGGCTTTTCCAGCCCCCCCCCGTTCCAGCCCCGGGCTTTTTCCAGCCCCGGGCTTTCCCCCCCCCAGCCCCGGGCTTTCCAGCCCCGGGCTTTCCAGCCCCGGGCTTTCCAGCCCCGGGCTGTCCAGCAGCCGTTGAGCCAGCAGGACCAGCTGATGTCGTGGGGTTCGTTGTAGAGGTCGAAGACGACGCCGGGGTCGGATCGCAGGGCGGTGGCGAGCGAGGACCAAAAGGCGGGGGAGTGGTCGGCGTCGGCCATGATCTGCTGGCCGAGGGCGAGCTGGGTGCCGGGGGCCGACCAGTGCAGGTCGACGACGGCGATCAGCCCGGCGGTGTTGGGCTCCGATATGTAGTTTTCGATGGCGGTGCGGTAGTTGGCGCCGCTGTGGCGGGGTTGACGCCGTTGATGCCCAGCCAGCAGTCCCGGTTGGGCGGGACGCGTACGGCGTTGATGTGCCAGGAGGCCATGGCGGCGATCGAGGCGGCGTCGGAGGGGCCGTCGAAGATGCCCCACCCCTGGACGCAGGCGTATTCGGTTCCCGAGCGGTCCACGCCCAACAGCCGGATCGGGGCGCCGTTCCCGTTGACCAGCCGGTTGCCCTCCACCCGCACCGACACAGCGGTGGCCGCCGCCGGCGACACGACCGGCGCCGGCGCCGGAACCCCCGCCATGCCCACCGCGACGACCGGCCCCGCGAGCGCGCGCCGAGGACGGGCAGAAACCATCGAAGAAGAAGCCCGCCGAATCACGGCACGTATATTCGGCGATTCCGCAGAGTCCTTGAGGGGCGCAAGTCCCCCCTTCACGTGGCTTTGGTCACCTTTGGCGGCCGGGCGGGGCGCTACGGACCTGCCGGGCCACCCTCGCCACCCCCCAAATTGGGAAGCGGAGCCGGCTGTCGCCCGGACCCCCCCTTTGCCCGGAACGACAGCCAGCCCCGCGTGGACCGGCTAGTGGACGCCGGCGCCTTCGAACTGCGCCTCTTCGGTCGACCCGCTGAGCGCCAGGGTCGACGCCTGCCCGGCCGTCAGGGTGGTGATGACGTCGTCGAAGTAGCCGGCGCCGACCTCGCGCTGGTGGCGTGTCGCGGTGTAGCCCTGGGGTTCGAGGTCGAACTCGCGCTGCTGCAGCTCCACGTAGGCGCTCATGCCCCGGCGGGCGTAGCCGTGGGCGAGCTCGAAGCTGGACTGGTTGAGGGCGTGCCAGCCGGCGAGCGTGACGAACTGGAACGCGTAGCCCATGGCGCCGAGCTCCTTCTGGAAGCGGGCGATGGTGTGGTCGTCGAGGTTCTTGCGCCAGTTGAACGACGGCGAGCAGTTGTACGCCAGCATCTTGTCGGGGAACTCGGCCTTGATCGCCTCCGCGAACTCGCGGGCCTCGTCGAGGTCGGGCGTCGCCGTCTCGCACCACACGAGGTCCGCGTACGGGGCGTACGCGAGGCCGCGGGCGACTGCGGCGTCCATGCCCGAGCGGACGTAGTAGAAGCCCTCCGGGGACCGCCGGCCGGTGCAGAACTCGCGGTCGCGCTCGTCCACGTCGGTGGTGATGAGCGCGGCGCCGAGTGAGTCGGTGCGGGCGACGACCAGCGTCGGCACGCCGTACACGTCGGCGGCGAGGCGCGCCGCGCTCAGGGTGCGGATGTGCTGCGAGGTCGGGATGAGGACCTTCCCGCCCATGTGGCCGCACTTCTTCTCGGAGGACAGCTGGTCCTCCCAGTGGACGCCGGCGGCGCCGGCCTCGATCATGGACTTCATGAGCTCGAATGCGTTGAGGGCCCCGCCGAAACCCGCCTCGGCGTCCGCGACGATGGGCACCATCCAGTGCCGGTGGGTGCCGGGCTCGGGGTTGCCGCCCGCCTCGGCCCACTCGATCTGGTCCGCGCGGCGCAGGGCGTTGTTGATGCGCCGGACCACGGTCGGGACGCTGTTGACCGCGTACAGGCTCTGGTCCGGGTAGACCTGCTCGGACATGTTGGCGTCCGCGGCGACCTGCCACCCCGACAGGTAGATGGCCTTCAGGCCCGCCTTGACCATCTCGACCGCCTGGCCGCCGGTGAGGGCCCCGAGCGCGGCGACGTAGTCCTCGTTGTGCAGCAGGGACCACAGGCGCTCGGCTCCCTGGCGGGCGAGGCTGTGCTCCACCTGGATAGAGCCGCGCAGGCGGATCACGTCGGAGGCCGAGTACGGCCGCTCGATGCCCGTCCAGCGAGGATCGGCCGCCCACTGCTCCTCGAGCTCGAGGGTCTGGCGGTCAAAGTCGGTGGTCATCGGGGGGGGTCCTTTCTGCGGCGGGGGGTAGTGGGGGGTACGGCTCGTCGGCGGTGGTGGCGGTGGTGGCGGGTCCGCGAGGTGGCGGGTGCGGTCGGCGTCTAGGGGAGCAGCTCGTACGCGGGCAGGGTCAAGAACGGCGGGAACTCCTCGGCGAGGGCCACCGCCTCGAACACCGAGCGGGCACGGCCGAGCAGCTCGGTGTCGCCGCCGGCGGCGACGAGGCCGGCGACGGCCTCGTCGAGGAGGCCGCGGACAAACTCGGGGGTGACCTCGGTGCCGTCGGACAGAGACATCCGGTGGTGGACCCACTGCCACACCTGGGTGCGGCTGATCTCGGCCGTGGCGGCGTCCTCCATCAGGTCGTCGATGGCGGCCGCACCCGTGCCCGACAGCCACGACGCCACGTAGCGCAGCCCGACGGAGATGTTGGTGTCGAGCCCGGCGCGGGTGATGCCGCCCGAGGGGCGGGTCACGTCGAGCAGGCGGGCGGGGCCGACGTGGACCTCGGGCCGCTGGCGCTCCAGCTGGTTGGGCCGGTCGCCGAGGACGGCGTCGAACTCGGCCATCGCCGTGTCCACCAGGTCCGGGTGGGCGACCCATGTCCCGTCGAAGCCGTCGCCCGCCTCCCGCCGCTTGTCGTCGGCCACCTTCGCGAGCGCCGCTTCGGTCACCTCGGGCTTGCGCCTGTTGGGGATGAACGCCGCCATCCCCCCGATGGCGTGCGCACCCCTCCGGTGGCAGGTCTTCACGAGCAGCTCGGTGTAGGCCCGCATGAACGGCGTCGTCATGGTCACCAGCGCCCGGTCGGGCAGCACCATCGACGGGTCGCGGTGGAACCGCTTGGCGACGCTGAAGATGTAGTCCCAGCGACCGGCGTTCAGCCCGCAGATGTGATCCCTCAGCTCGTAGAGGATCTCGTCCATCTCGAACGCCGCGGTGATCGTCTCGATGAGGACCGTGACCCGGATCGACCCGCGGTCGAGGTCGAGGCCGTCCTCGGCGGCGAAGAGCACCTCGTTCCAGAGGCGGGCTTCGAGGTGGCTCTCGAGTTTCGGCAGGTAGAAGTACGGGCCGAAGCCGCGCGACAGGCTCTCACGCCCGTTGTGGAACATGTACAGCCCGAAGTCGAACAGGCTGGCCGAGATCGGCTCCCCGTCGATTAGGAAATGCTTCTCCGGCAGGTGCCAGCCGCGGGGGCGGACCATGAGGGTGGCGGTGTCCTCCTGGAGCCGGTAGGTCTTCTCGGGGGTGACCAGCTCGATGGTGCCGCGCACGGCGTCGATCAGGTTCACCTGGCCGGTGACGACGTTGTCCCACGTCGGGGAGTTGGCGTCCTCGAAGTCCGCCATGAAGACCTTCGCCCCCGAGTTGAGGGCGTTGATCATCATCTTGCGGTCCACCGGCCCCGTGATCTCGACCCGCCGGTCCGTCAGCGGCTTGGGCGCCTCCGGCACGAGCCACTCGCCGGTGCGCACCGGGAGCGTCTCGGTGAGGAAGTCGGGCCGTTCGCCGGCGTCGAAGCGGACCTGGCGCTCCACGCGGGCGTCGAGCAGCTCCTGGCGGCGCGCCCGGAAGCGGCGGTGGAGGCCGGCGACGAAGTCGACCGCCTCGGGGCTCAGGATCTGCTCGGCCGCGGAATGAGGGGTGAAGCTGATGTCGCGGGGCACATCGACGATTATGAAAAAGATCGGCCGACTTGTCGAATCGAAGTTCCCGAGGGCTTGCGCTGTACGCGAAAAAGTGCGAATCTTTTTCTGTGCCTGCAGTATCGGAAACACTCGATCCCCTCGTGTTCGGCCATCGCCTCCGGCACTTCCGCCGGCAGGCCGGGATGACCCTCGAGGCCCTCGGCGCCACCGTCGGGCGGCCCCCCTCCTACCTGTCCCAGCTCGAGAACGGCCACCGGGAGCCGCGCCTGTCGACGGTCAACGAGCTGGCCGCCGCGCTCGGGTGCCGCCCCGTCGACCTGCTCAGCGCCACCCCGCCGAACCGCCGGGCGGAGCTCGAGGTCGCCCTCGCCCACATGCAGGCGGATCCCCGCTACCAGGCCCTCCGACTCCCGCACCTGCGCCCGACCGCCCGGCTCGACGACGTCGCCCTCGAGCACCTCGTGGCGCTCTACCAGCGGATGACCGAGATGTCGGCGAGCTCGCCGGCGCGGCCGCCGGGTGGTCCGGCGGGCGGGACCGGGGAGCTGGGAGCCCGCGCCGCCAACGCGGCGATGCGCGACGAGATGCGCAAGCGGGACAACTACTTCGAGGAGATCGAGACGGCCGCCGGCCAGGCGCTGTCCGCCGTGGGCTACGCGGGGCCGGCTGCCGTCTCCGAGCGCAACCTGACCGACGTGGCCGCCTACTACGGGTTCACCATCGCCCGCGTGCAGGACCTGCCGGCCTCGACCCGCTCGATCAGCGACCTGCGCCACCGGGTCATCTACGTCCCCCAGCGCAACGCCACCGGCGGGATGCGGTCCTCCCGTTCGGTGATCGCACAGACGCTCGGCCACTTCGCCCTCGGGCACCGGGACCCGGTCGGTTTCGAGGACTACGTGCGCCAGCGGGTGGAGGCCAACTACTTCGCCGGCGCGCTGCTCGCGCCCGAGAAGGCGGTGGTCAAGGTGATCGCCGACGCCCGGAGCCGGGAGGACATCTCCGTCGAGGACCTCAACGAGACCTTCTACATCTCCTACGAGATGGCCGCGCACCGGCTCACCAACCTGATCACCCGGCACTTCGGGGTGCCGATCCACTTCCAGCGCTCCGACCACGAAGGCCTCCTGTGGAAGGCGTACGAAAATGACGGGGTCCTCCTCCCCGCCGACGCCGACGGCACGATCGAAGGCCAGCGCCTGTGCCGCTGGTGGAGCTCGCGCCAGGCGTTCGAGTCCGAGGACTCCTACGCCATGCACTACCAGTACACCGATACGGTGGCGGGGACGTTCTGGTGCGCGACGCACATCGGCCTCGAGCTCGACCGCGGCGACGCCATCACCGTCGGCACCGTGGCCGAGTACGCGCACCTGTTCCGCGGCAGCGACACCACCCGCAGCGCCGTGTCGCGCTGCCCCGACCCGGACTGCTGCCGCCGGCCCTCGGCCGACGCGGTGCATCGCTGGGAAGGCGTCGCGTGGACCTCCGCCCGCGACCACAGCCATTTCGTCTCCGGCCTGCCGACCGACACCGTGGTGTTCAGCCCGCAGCCGGGGGTGGACCTCACCGACGTCTACGGGTTCCTCGACCGCCACTCCGGCGGCCTCGGCGTCCACTGAGGCGCCACTCCGGCGGCCTCGGCGTCCACTGAGGCGCCGGCCCGGGCCCGCCACTTTCGGCCGGAGGGGGCGCGGTTGCTAGGGTGGCGGCTCGCCGCCGCCAGCGTCACCGGCGTCGTGGCCTGGATCGGGGCGGCGAAGGAGGATCTTCGTGGCTGATCGAATCGCCATAGGGCTCGCGGTGACCGTTGTGGGTCTGGCTGCGGTGGGGTGGCGGGGATGGTTTCTCTACCGCCTGGTGGTGAACGGGAGGCCGGCGCCGGGCCGTTTTGAGAACGTGGGCGCCCAGGTGAAGGCGGAGCTGCTGGATGTGTTCGCGCAGCGAAAGCTGCTGCGCCGCAGCGTGCCGGGCCTGGCGCACTTTTTCACGTTCTGGGGTTTTGTGATCCTGATGTTCACGATCGTGGAGAGCTACGGGGACCTGTTCTCGAAGACGTTCGCGATCTGGGGGTTCGGCAGGGCGCGGGCGCTGGGCTTTTTCGAGGATCTGTTCGCGGTGGCGGTGCTGGTCGCGATCGTGGTGTTCGCGGTGATCCGGATCCGCCAGGCGCCGTCGCGCCGGGAGCGGGCGAGCCGCTTCTACGGGTCGCACACCGACGCGGCGTGGGTGACGCTCGGGCTGATCTTCGGGGTGGTCGCGACGCTGCTGCTCTACAGGGGCGCGCAGGTGGACACGGGGGATTTCCCGTACGGCAAGAGCTGGTGGCCTTTCGCTTCCCGGTTGATCGGCGCGGCGTTCCGGGGCTTGGGGCATTCGGCGAACATGGGCATAGAGACGGCGTTCGTGCTGGCGCAGCTGGCGGTGATCTGGGGTTTCTTCGTGTTCGTGCTGCACTCCAAGCACATGCACATCGTGGTGTCGGAGCCGAACGTGCTGTTCTCCCGCCGGCCCAAGGCGCTGGGTCCGCTGGCGACGACCCCGGATCTGGATCCGGAGAAGATGACCGAGGAGACGGTCTTCGGGGTGGGCCATGCCGGCGACTTGACCTGGAAGCAGCGCCTGGACCTGCTGACCTGCACCGAGTGCGGGCGCTGCCAGGACCAGTGCCCCGCGTGGAACACCGGCAAGCCGCTGTCGCCGAAGCTGGTCATCATGGGTCTGCGCGACCACCTTTTCGCCTCGGCGGGGGATCTGCTCGCCGGCGGGGAGGTCGCCGCGGACAGCGTGGCGGCCAAGACCCTGGTGCCCGACGTGATCGCTCCTGACGTGCTGTGGTCGTGCACCACCTGCGGGGCGTGTGTCGAGCAGTGCCCGGTGGACATCGAGCACGTGGACACGATCGTGGACATGCGCCGCTACGAGGTTCTCATGGAGGCGCGCTTCCCGAGCGAGGCGGGCTTGATGCTGCGCAACATCGAGAACCAGGGCGACCCCTGGGGGCTGGGCGCCAGCCATCGCCTGGAGTGGGCCGAGGGACTGGGTTTCGAGGTTCCGGTGGTGACCGGGACGATCCCCGACGAGGTCGAGTACCTGTTCTGGGTGGGCTGCGCCGGCGCGCTCGACGAGAGGGCACGGCGCACCACCCGGTCGATCGCCCGGCTCCTGCACCACGCGGGGGTGTCGTTCGCGGTGCTGGGCGCGAAGGAGTCCTGCACCGGGGACCCGGCGCGCCGCCTGGGCAACGAGTACCTCTACCAGACCCAGGCGCAGGCGAACATCGAGACGCTCCACGGCGCCGGCGTCAAAAAGATCGTCGCCTCCTGCCCGCACTGCTTCAACACGATCTCTCGCGAGTACCCGGCGCTGGGCGGCGACTTCGAGGTGATCCACCACAGCCAGCTCCTCGACCGGCTGGTGGCCGAGGGCCGTCTGCGCCCCGGCGCTGGCGTGGCGGCGACGGTGACCTACCACGACCCGTGCTACCTGGGCCGCCACAACGAGATCTACGACCAGCCGCGCGGCGTGCTGAAGCGGGTGCCGGGCGTGGAGCTCACCGAGATGCACCGCCACGGGCGCACGGGCTTCTGCTGCGGCGCCGGCGGGGCGCGCATGTGGTTGGAGGAGAGCATCGGCAAGCGGATCAACGACGAGCGAACCGACGAGGCGCTCGGAACCGGCGCGGACGTCATCTCCACCGCCTGCCCCTACTGCCTGATCATGCTCGACGACGCCACCAAGGGCCGCCAGGCCGAGGGCAAGGCGCCCGAATCGGTCCGGGTCGCCGACATCGCCCAGATCCTCGAGCAGTCCCTCACCCCACCAGCGGTCAGCGCCGCCGCACCCGGCGAAGGCTCCGGGGAAGGCGAGCCCGGCGCCCGCTAGGCCGCGTGGGTGCACCCGCCGGCGCCCGGGCCCACCCGGGGTGCGCCGGCCGCCGGCGGGTCAGTGCGACAGGGCTTTGGTGTCGGACTCCCGGAGCCGGCCGGCCATGCTCACCAGCATCTTGTAGGCGACGGTGGGGACGGCGTCGAGGACCCCGAGGAACTCCCGCTGGCCGAGGACGATGAGCTCCAGGTCGGTGTCGGCCACCACGGTGGCCGAGCGCGGACCGCGGTCGAGGATCGCCATCTCGCCGAAGTAGCTGCCAGGCCCGAGCGTCGCGATCTTGCGGCCGTTGCGCCGCACGACCGCCTGGCCGTCGCTGATCAAGAAGAATTCGTGGCCGGTGGTGCCTTCTTTGACGATCTCCGTGCCGGCCTGGACCGTGATCACGTCGGAAGCCCGGCCGATCAGCCCGAGCTCCTTCTTGTTGAGGGACGAAAAGAGACGGACGTTGTTGAGATGCTCGAGCTTGCGGTCTGCGCGCATGCGCGGAACTGTAGTGACGGGCGGCGGCCCGGGGGAGTGATTCGGCGCGCGCGCCTGGCGCCGGCGGGGATCGAAGCGGCCGCTCGGCGCGTGTTAACGCCGGCGCAACACGACGGACAAGGCGGGGAAACAGTCCCTCTTTAGGCTCGCCGCAACCCAACCGCCCGCATGCGCCTCGAGCGTCCGCCCAACAGGAGGGGCCCTTGTCCGTACTCATGCCCGCCGTGCTGCACGCCGCCAGCGCATGCGGCAGGAACGCCGTCCACGCCGGCGGCACGGTGGTGAACAACAGCTGCTCGGACCCGCCGTGGCTCGACACCGGCGACACCGCCTGGCAGCTCACGGCGGCCACCTTCGTCGGCCTGATGAGCGTCCCCGCCCTGGCGGTCCTCTACGCCGGGCTGGTCCCGAGGAAGTGGGTCGTGAACACCATGATGATGGCCTTCACCGGGTTCTCGGCGGTCCTCGTCGTGTGGGTCCTGTGGGGTTACAAGATGGGATTCGGATCACCCATCGGGGGCGGCAGCGCCAACACCTACAGGTACAGGTACACGGGCAACTTCTTCGCCAACTTCTTCGACAACTTCGTCGGCCACCCCGAGACGGCCATGACGGGAAGCGGTGAGGTGAAGCAGGCGTCGCTGCCGATCGGCACGTTGCTGCCGCTGCAGATGCCCACGGCGGCCTTCTTCTACTTCCAGTTCGTGTTCGCCGCGATCACACCCCTGCTGTTCCTCGGCAGCGTGCTCGGCCGCATCAAGTTCAGGGTGTGGTTGCTCTTCGTCCCCCTGTGGTCGACCTTCGTCTACAGCGTCAACGCGATGCTTCTCTGGGGCGGCGGGTACTGGGCGCACGAGGGCGCCCTCGACTACTCCGGCGGCTACGTCATCCACCTCGCCGCGGGCACCAGCGGCTTCGTGGCCGCCGCGGTCATCGGGCCGCGACTGGCACGGGACCGGGCGAAGTCCCTCCCGCACAACCTGCCCCTGGTGTCGATCGGCGCCGGCATCCTGTGGCTCGGATGGAACGGGTTCAACGGCGGCGACCCGTACTTCGCGGGCGCGGACGCCGCGACCGCCGTCGTCAACACCAACCTCGCCACAGCCGCGGCGCTGCTGACCTGGATGCTGTGGGACATGTTCGCCGGCCCGGCGAGGAAGCCCACGTTCCTCGGGGCGATCAACGGCATGATCGTCGGGCTCGTCGCCATCACCCCGGCGGCCGGCTTCGTGGCCGGAAACGGGGCGCTCCTGATCGGGGCGATCGCCTCCAGCGTCGTGTGGCTGTCGTGGACCTACTTCTCGCGGGTCCGGTTCATGAAGAGGGTCGACGACGCCATGGGCGTGTTCCACACCCACGGCGTGGCCGGCCTGCTGGGAGGCCTGCTGGTGGGCGTCTTCGCCGACCCGGCCGTACCGCTCTACGACAAGGTCAGCGGCGCGACGGTGTCGATGAGGGGGTGGCTGTACGGCAATCGCCACCAGTTCTTCATCCAGCTGTTCGCCGCCCTTACGATCATCGTCTACGACGCCCTAGCCACGTTCCTCATCTTGAAGGTGATCAGCCTGTTCACCCCCCTGCGCATGCCCGACGACCAGCTCGAGATCGGCGACCTCGCCGTGCACGACGAGGAGGCGTACCCGTCCGACGAGGGAGCCAGGAGGCTCGACACCGCGCCCCCCGCACTCGTCCCGGCGGCTCCGTCGACGGGCGCCCTGGCGGGTGATGTCCGGTGATGCTCGTCACCGCCATCGTCAAGCCCTTCAAGCTCGACGAGGTCAAAGAGGTCCTCGAAACCGCCGGCGCCACCGGCCTCACCGTCAGCGAGGTGCAGGGGTTCGGCCGCCAGCGAGGGCACACCGAGGTGTACCGCGGCGCCGAGTACCAGGTGTCGTTCACGCCCAAGGTGAAGATCGAGGTAGTGGTCTCCGACGGGATGGTCCCCGACGTGATCGAAGCCATCGCCAAGGCAGCGCGCACCGAGAAGATCGGCGACGGGAAGATCTGGACGACGCCCGTCGTCGACCTGTTCAGGATCCGCACCGGAGAAAGCGGCCCCGATGCCCTCTAGCGCCGCCCGGCGCGGCGCCGCCACGGCCGGGGGCGGCAACGCCGCCATCCGACGCGGTCCGCCGGAGCCCGCAAACCATGCGACCGGCGATCGCTGGGACGTGCGCCGGTCACGCTCGGTGCGGTCCGCGTGGGGGTGGCGGGGATTCTTCCTGCTCTCCCTGCTCGCCGCGGGAGTGGTGATCGTCCTCGCCGGCGACGGCTACGGCCGCTACGCGATCGCGTGGACGGTCATCGCCGCCGGCTGGTTCGCCGTCTCCATGTGGCTGTGGCGCGAGCACGCCCGCCTCGGCGGCGGGGACCTCTAGTCGGGGGCGGCGGCGGTCGCCACCGCCGTACGCAGCCGCTCCACGTGGGCGGGATCGGTCACCTTGTCGCCGGCGAGCGTCTGCACGTAGAAGACGTCGACGGCCTCCGCCCCGAGCGTGCTCACGAGGGCGCATGTGACGCTCACCCCCGCGGCGGTGAGCGATCGGGCGACGCTGTGGAGGAGGCCGGCGCGGTCCGGCGCGCGCACCTCGAGCACCGTCGCGAGATCCGACGCGGCGTTGTCGACGTCGACACGCACCGCCGGCGGCCGGGCGGTGGTGGGCCGGCGGTAGCGGGCGTGGCGGGCCTCCCGCTCCGCCAGGGCGGCGTCGACGGAGAGGCGGCCCCCGGTGGCGGCGTCGAGGGTCGCGCCGACCCGCCCCCAGTCGGGCAGGTCGGACGTGGCGGGGGCCACGTCGAAGCGCAGGAGCGCCATCGCCGTGGCCGGGTCGGAGATCGTCGTCGCCGTGCGGACCGCCACCCCCGAGAGCGCGAGGACGCCGGCGACGGTGGCGAGCAGGCCCGGCCTGTCGGGGGCGGCCACGCTCACCCGCTCCCCGTCGGCCACCAGGCGGAGCCGCCGGGACCCTAGGAGCCCCCGCTCGGCGTCGGTGAGTGCCGCTCGGCCCGAGTCGGGCGGCGGGCGCCCCTCGAGGACGCCGGAGGCGAGGCTCGCGAGCTCGGCGACCAGCCCGGCCTTCCACGGGCTCCACGCGCTCGGGCCCGTCGCCTCGCCGTCGGCGGCGGTCAGCGCCGCGAGCAGCTCGAGGGTGCCGCGGTCGCCGACGGCCGTGGCGACCGCCCCCGCGGTCGCCGGGTCGCCGAGGTCCCGGCGGGTTGCCACGTCGGGCAGGAGGAGGTGGTGGCGCACGAGGGCCAGCAGCGTCTCGACGTCCGCGGCGGGAAGGCCCAGGCGGGGGGCGAGCGAGGCGACCACCTCGAGACCCTGCTCCGTGTGGTCCCCGCCCCGGCCCTTGCCGATGTCGTGCAGCAGCGCCGCGAGGAGCAGCAGGTCGGGGCGGTCCACGGCGTGCTGGAACCCGGCGGCGCCGGCCACCGTCTCGAGCAGGTGCCGGTCCACGGTGTAGCGGTGGTAGGCGTTGCGCTGGGGCCGGTTGCGCACCGCCGCCCACTCGGGCAGGTAGCGCAGCCACACCCCGCGCTGGTCGAGCGCCTCGATCGCCGCGACGGCGGGCCGCCCGGCGCCGAGGAGGCGGAGCAGCGCGTGCAGCGCCCCCGGCGGCCACACGCCGGCGGGGGCTGCCGCCTCCTCCGACAGCCGGTCGAGGCTGGCGCGGGCGATGGGCCTGTCGAGCTCGGCGGACGCGGCGGCGGCGCGCAAGGCGAGGGTCGGGTCCGAGGACACGGGGACGCCGGCGACCAGGGTCACCTCCCCATCGCGGAGGACCAGCCCCGGCTCGAGCGCCGCGTCGCGGCCGCCGCTGCGCCCGCGCGGCCCCGCCAGCCAGGACTCGAGTCGCCGCCAGCCGTCGTCGTTGGCCCACGCCACCGAGCGGGCGGCGCCGGCCACCGCGGCCATCAAAACGTCGGCGTCGGCATGGCCGAGGGCGGCGGCGATGCCGTCCTGCTCCTGGAGCAGCAGGGTGTTGGCCGGCCGGCCCGTCGCCCGCTGCAACTCCACGCGCGCCGACACGAGCACCTCACCGGCCGAGACGAGCCCCGGGTCCTCGAGGACGCCGGCGAGGATTGGCACGACCCGGCCGAGCGAGCGCAGCAGGTTGATGTCGCGCGTGCCGCCCCGGCCGTCCTTCAGGTCGGGTTCGAGCAGGAAGGCGACGTCCCCGAAGCGGGCGTGGCGCTCCCGGGTCACGCCGTCGAGGGCGGGAAGCCACCGGCCGGCCCGGGTCTTCCACAGGTCGAGCGCCCCGGCGAGGACCGACGCCGCGAGGGCGGCGTCGCCGGCGACGAGCCGCCCGTCGAGCAGCCCGAGCGCCACCTTGATGTCGCCGTCCATGGCGGCGCGGACCTCCTTGGCGGTGCGGACGCTGTGGTCGAGGGAGATGCCGGCGTCCCACACCGGGTACCAGACCGCGTCGGCGATGGGCGCTATGCGACCCGGCCGGTCGTGGACCAGGACGAGGTCCACGTCGCTGCCGGGCGCCAGCTCCCGGCGCCCGTGGCCGCCGACGGCGATGAGCGCCAGCCCGGCGGTCTCGCCGCCGGCCGCCTGCTCGAGCAGCGAGGCCAGCCAGGCGTCGGCGGCGCCGGCGTACGCCCGGCACCACGCGGTGCCCGTGAGGCCCTTCTCGGCGAGGAGCGCCGAGCGCGCCTCGCGGAGCGAGGGGCCGTGCACGCCGGGGTCAGCGGTCGCCTTGCCGGCGGACGGCCTCGGCGGCCGCGGCGATGGCCTCGGGATCGCCCAGCTCTCGCTTGTCGACGATCGCCAGCGCCGCGTCGAGCTCGTAGACGATCGGGACGCCCGTGGGGATCTCCAGGCGGGTGATCTCCTCGTCGGAGATCCCCTCGAGGTGCTTGACGAGGGCGCGCAGGCTGTTGCCGTGCGCGGCGACGAGCACCGTCTTGCCGGCGAGCACCTCGGGGGCGAGCGCGTCGTACCAGTAGGGCACCATGCGCACCACCACGTCCGCCAGGCACTCGCTGGCCGGCACCACCTCCGCCGGCAGCCCGGCGTAGCGCGGGTCGCCGCGCACGTCGAACTCGTGGCCCTCCGGCATGGGAGGCGGGGGCACGTCGTAGCTGCGCCGCCAGGCCATGAACCGCTCCGCCCCGTAGCGCTCCTTCGTCCCCGCCTTGTCGAGGCCGGTCAGGGCGCCGTAGTGCCGCTCGTTGAGCCGCCAGTGGCGGTGCACCGGCACCCAGAGGCGGCCCATCTCCGCCAGCGCGAGGTGCAACGTCCGTATGGCACGCGTGAGCACGGAGGTGTAGGCGACATCCACCGCGAGACCCTCGCCGGCGACGAGGCTGCCGGCCGAACGGGCCTCCTTTTCCCCCTGCTCGGAGAGGTCGACGTCCCACCAGCCGGTGAAGCGGTTCTCGAGGTTCCACCGGCTTTGCCCATGGCGTACGAGCACGAGGGTTCCCACGCCGGCAAGCCTATAGCCGGGAAAAAGGCGGGCCGCCCTGCCGGCCAGCCGTACGGCCATCCCATTTTTCTTGAGTGGACAACGCTCAGCTTTGCTACACTGGGCGTCGTACGTTCTTTCTAGCTACGGAGGCTTACCATGCCCAAGGCCGTCGGCATCGACCTCGGCACCACCAACTCGGTCGTCAGCGTCCTCGAAGCAGGCGAGCCAACTGTCATACCCAACGCCGAGGGATCCCGGACCACTCCGTCGGTGGTCGGTTTCTCGAAGTCCGGAGAGGTGCTCGTCGGTGAGGTCGCCAAGCGACAGGCGATCACCAACCCCGACCGCACGATCCGCTCGGTCAAGCGCCACATGGGGGACACGAGCTGGCACATCGCCATCGACGACAAGCGCTACAGCGCGCAGGAGATCTCCGCGCGCATCCTGCAGAAGCTGAAGAGGGACGCCGAGAGCTACCTGGGAGAGACGGTCACCCAGGCGGTGATCACGGTCCCCGCCTACTTCGACGACGCCCAGCGCACCGCGACCAAGGAGGCGGGCCAGATCGCCGGCCTCGAGGTCCTGCGGATCATCAACGAGCCGACGGCCGCGGCCCTCGCCTACGGCCTCGACAAGGAGGCCGAGCAGACGATCCTGGTCTTCGACCTGGGAGGCGGCACCTTCGACGTGTCGGTGCTTGAGATCTCCGAGGGCATCTTCCAGGTGAAGTCCACGAGCGGCAACACCCACCTCGGCGGCGACGACTGGGACCAGCGCGTCATCGACTGGCTGGTCAAGACGTTCAAGGACACCGAGGGTGTGGACCTGGGCACCGACAAGATGGCCCTCCAGCGGCTGAAGGAAGCGGCGGAGAAGGCCAAGATCGAGCTGTCGTCGGTGCAGGAGACGACGATCAACCTGCCGTTCATCACCGCCACCGACACCGGCCCCAAGCACCTGGACCTCAAGCTGACCCGCTCGAAGCTCCAGGAGATGACCTCCGACCTGGTCGACGCCTGCCGCGGCCCCTTCGAGCAGGCCATAGCGGATGCCAACCTCGACAAGTCGCGCATCGACCACGTGGTCCTCGTCGGCGGGTCCACCCGGATGCCGGCGATCCAGGAGCTCGTCCAGACGATGACCGGCAAGGAGCCCCACAAGGGCGTCAACCCCGACGAGGTCGTCGCGGTCGGCGCGACCATCCAGGCCGGCGTCTTGAAGGGTGACGTCAAGGACGTGCTGCTCCTCGACGTGACGCCGCTGTCCCTCGGGATCGAGACCAAGGGCGGGGTCATGACCCGCCTGATCGAGCGCAACACGACCATCCCCACCCGCCGCTCGGAGGTGTTCACCACCGCCGAGGACGGCCAGCCCTCGGTGGAGATCCACGTCCTGCAGGGCGAGCGGGAGATGGCGATGTACAACAAGACGCTCGGCAAGTTCCAGCTCGTCGACCTGCCGCCGGCGCCGCGCGGCGTCCCGCAGATCGAGGTCACCTTCGACATCGACGCCAACGGCATCGTCCACGTCTCCGCCAAGGACCGGGCGACGGGCAAGGAGCAGTCGATGACGATCACCGGCCAGTCGGCCCTCGGCAAGGACGACATCGACCGCATGGTCCGCGACGCCGAGGCGCACGCCGCCGACGACCGCCGCCGGCGGGAGGAGGCGGAGGTCCGCAACCAGGCCGACAGCCTCGTCTACCAGACGGAGAAGATGCTGAAGGATCAGGCGTCGTCTTTCACCGGGGAGCAGAAGAGCAAGGTCGAAGACGACCTGAAGGCGCTCAAGGAGAGCCTCTCGGGCAGCGACCTGGAGGCCATCAAGTCGGCCACCGAGAAGCTGGCCGTGGGTGTCCAGGAGCTCGGCAAGCAGCTCTACGAGCAGGCCGCGGCCTCCGCCCCCTCCGGCTCGGCCGGGGGCGCCTCTGCGGGCGGGTCCTCCAGCGCCGGCGGCTCCTCCGACGACGAGGTCGTGGACGCCGAGATCGTCGACGAGGGCCACGGCGCATGACAGGTCCACGCGCATCCAATGGCGGCGGCGACCGGAGGCCGACGTCGTCCTCCGAGCCGCCTCCGGCGCCGGGCGCCGGGGTGCCGGGTGCCGGGGTGCCGGGTGCCGGGGTGCCGGGTGCCGGGGTGCCGGGTGCCGGGGTGCCGGGTGCCGGGGTGCCGGGTGCCGGGGCGCCGGGTGCCGGGGCACCGGGTGGGGCCGTGGAGGTTCCGGACGTCTGGGGCTCCGATCCGGACGGCCTCGAGGGCCTCGAAGACCGGGAAGGCCCCGATTCCCAGGCCAGTGCCGCCACCGCTTGCGGGGACCTCCAGGGTCTCGACTCGGAGGCCGGCGAGGAGGCGGTGGTGCGCGAGGTCGCCGCGCTCGTCGAGGAGCGCGACGACTACCGGGACGCGCTCATCCGCCTCCAGGCCGACTTCGAAAACTACAAGAAGCGCATGATCAAGCAGCAGACCGAGCACCTCGAACGCGCTGCGCAGGCACTGGTCGACAAGCTGCTTCCGGTGCTCGACACCGCGGACCTCGCCCTCGCCCACGGCGGCGGGGAGGATGTCAAGCAGCTCTCGGGAGCCCTCCTCGGTGCCCTGGAGCGCGAGGGTTTGGAGCGGATCGACCCGGACGGCGGGTCGTTCGACCCGACAATCCACGATGCGGTCGCCCACGAACCGCACGAGGGCGGCGGGATG
The DNA here is from genome assembly GCA_021788115.1 of Actinomycetes bacterium. Lineage (GTDB taxonomy): Bacteria > Actinomycetota > Acidimicrobiia > Acidimicrobiales > Palsa-688 > JAJYLA01. Next base: position 22,266 of record JAJYLA010000030.1, read on the forward strand.
GAGGTCGTCGAGGTCCTCCGGGCCGGCTACCGCTGGAAGGGCCGACTGCTCCGACCCGCGATGGTCCGAGTGAGGGGGTGACGCCCTGTGGCACCCCAGCGTGAGTGGTTCGAGAAGGACTACTACAAGGTCCTGGGGGTGGCCGAGAACGCGACCGACAAAGACATCGGCCGGGCGTACCGCAAGCTCGCCAAGCAGTACCACCCCGACGCCAACCCCGGATCCGAGGAGCGCTTCAAGGAGATCTCGGCCGCCTACGACGTGCTCGGCGACGCCAACAAGCGCAAGGAGTACGACGAGGTGCGGCGCCTGGGCGCCGCCGGCAACGTGTTCGGCGGCATGCAGGGCGGCAACCGCGGCTTCACCGGATCGTTCCGGGTGGACGACCTCGGCGACCTCCTGGGCAACATCTTCGGTCGCGGCGGCCGGTCCGGGCGCAGCGGCGGCCGCGCCTCGGGGGCGGCCGCCGCCCAGCGGGGCCAGGACCTCGAGGCGATGCTGCACCTGTCCTTCCTCGACGCGGTGAAGGGGATCACCGCCACCGTCAACGTGACGTCGGAGGTCGCCTGCCACACCTGTGGAGGCAGTGGCGCCGCGCCCGGCACGGCGCCGACGGTCTGCGAGGTGTGCGGCGGCCGGGGCGTGGTCAGCGACAACCAGGGGCTCTTCTCCTTCAGCCAGCCGTGCCAGGTGTGCGGCGGGACCGGGCTGCGCATCGAACATCCGTGCCCTACCTGCCACGGGGTCGGCACGGAGCGCGCCGCACGACAGGTGAAGGTGCGCATCCCCGCTGGCGTCGAGGACGGGCAGCGCATCCGGGTCAAGGGTCGTGGCGGCGCCGGTCGCGCCGGCGGCCACCCGGGGGATCTGTACGTCGTGGTGAGCGTGGGGCGCCACCCGATCTTCGGGCGGCGCGGCAAGGACCTGACCGTGACCGCGCCGGTCAGCTTCCCCGAGGCGGTGCTCGGCACGACGATCTCGGTACCGACGCTGGACCGGCCCGTCACCTTGAAGGTCCCCGCCGGGAGCCGCTCGGGGCGCACCCTCCGCGTCCGCGGTAGGGGCGTGCCGGCGGCATCGGGGACGGGCGACCTGCTGGTCACCGTCGAGGTGGCCGTCCCGCAGCACTTGACAGAGGCCGAGCGCGAGGCCGTCGGCGCACTCGGCGACGTGATGAAGGGCGACGGTCTTCGCGAGCACCTGTGGGGTGAGTCGTAGTGGACACCGACAATCGGGCGACCAGGGCCGTGTACGTGATCTCGGTGGCCGCCGAGCTCGCCGGGGTGCACCCCCAGACCCTGCGCATCTACGAGCGCAAGGGCCTGCTCGACCCTGCCCGGACCCTGGGGGGCAGCCGCCGCTACAGCGAGCGGGACATCGACCAGCTCCGCCGCATACAGGACTTGACCAACGCGGGGCTCAACCTCGAGGGCGTCCGCAGGGTGCTCGAGCTCGAAGCAGAGGTGGCCCGTCTGCGCGCCGAGCTCGAAGCGACCCGCCGGACGGCCATCGAGGAAGTGCAGCGCACCCACCGGATGTACCGCCGGGACCTCGTCCCGGTGAAGAACTCCCCGGATCGGTGGTCGCCCCCCGGCCGCCCCCGGTAGGCGGGCGAGGGCGCCTCCGCGCACCCAACACACGAACCGGACCACTGAAGGATCATCGAAGAATCATCGAAGGAAGGACCCGTGGCGCTCGACCCGAACCGCTGGACCGCCAAGACACAAGAAGCTTTCAAGGCCGCCGCCGACCTCGCCGGCGCGCGGCGCAACCCCGAAGTCGCTCCTGAGCACCTCCTCGCCGCGCTGCTCGGACAGGAGGGCACGGTGACCCTGCCCGTCCTTGAGCGCGTCGGCGCCGCTCCCCTGAGCGTGCGCAACCGCGCCGAGGAAGCCCTCTCCCGGCTGCCGCGCAGCTACGGGGGCGAGGAGCCGCGGCTCGGCCGCGCCGCGACCGAGCTGCTCAACAGGGCCGACTCCGAGCGCCAGGCTCTCGGCGACGAGTACCTGTCGGTCGAGCACCTCCTGCTCGCCATGGCCGACAGAGTCGGAGCCTCCCGCGACGACCTGCTCGCCGCCCTGCGCGACGTGCGAGGCAGCCACCGCGTCACCAGCCAGAACCCGGAGGATCGGTACCAGGCGCTCGAGAAGTACGCCCGCGACCTCACCGCGGACGCCCGCAGCGGCAAGCTCGACCCGGTCATCGGCCGCGACGAGGAGATACGTCGCGTCATCCAGGTGCTGTCGCGGCGGACGAAGAACAACCCCGTCCTCATCGGCGAGCCCGGTGTCGGCAAGACCGCCATCGTCGAAGGGCTCGCCAACCGCATCGTCGCCGGCGACGTACCCGACAGCTTGAAAGGCAAGCGGCTGCTCGCACTCGACCTGGGCTCGATGGTGGCCGGGTCGAAGTACCGCGGCGAGTTCGAGGAGCGTCTCAAGGCGGTGCTCAAGGAGATCACCGACGCCGAGGGGCAGATCATCACCTTCGTCGACGAGCTGCACACGATCGTCGGTGCCGGCGCAGCCGAGGGGGCGATGGATGCCGGGAACATGATCAAGCCGATGCTCGCCCGCGGGGAGCTGCGCCTGATCGGGGCCACCACGCTCGACGAGTACCGCAAGCACGTCGAGAAGGACCCCGCCCTCGAGCGGCGCTTCCAGCAGGTCTACGTCGGCGAGCCCAGCGTCGAGGACACCATCGCCATCCTGCGCGGCCTCAAGGAGCGCTACGAAGTGCACCACGGGGTCCGCATCCAGGACGCTGCACTCGTGGCGGCGGCGGTCCTCTCCAATCGGTACATCACCGGCCGCTTCCTGCCCGACAAGGCCATCGACCTCGTCGACGAGGCGGCCAGCCGGCTGCGGATCGAGAAGGAGTCCAAGCCGACCGAGATCGACGTGGTCGACCGTCGCATGGCGCAGCTCGAGATCGAGCGGCTGGCGCTCGCCAAGGAGACCGACGAGGCCTCCCGGGAGCGGCTGGCCAAGCTCGACGAGGAGCTCGCCAACCTGCGCGAGCAGTCGGTCGCGCTCAACGCCCGGTGGCAGAACGAGAAGGACGCCAGCGACGCCATCGGCTCCCTCCAGCAGGAGCTCGAAGCCGGCCGCGGCGAGGCCGAGCGCTTCGCCCGCGACGGCGACCTCGCCCGGGCCTCCGAGATCCAGTACGGACAGATCCCCGAACTGCAGCGACAGCTCGACGCGGCGATCGCCCGGCTGGCGGAGCTCCAGGCGGACCAGAAGATGCTCAAGCAGGAGGTCGACGAGGAGGACGTCGCCGAGGTCGTCTCCAAGTGGACCGGTGTGCCGGTCAGCCGCCTGCTCGAGGGCGAGGTGACCAAGCTCGTCCGGATGGAGGACACCTTGCACCAGCGGGTGGTCGGGCAGGACGACGCCGTCTCCGCCGTGTCGAACGCCATCCGCCGGTCCCGCAGCGGGCTCTCCGACCCGAACCGCCCGATCGGCAGCTTCCTGTTCCTCGGCCCGACCGGGGTCGGCAAGACCGAGCTCGCGCGGGCCCTCGCCGAGTTCCTCTTCGACGACGAGCGGTCCATGGTGCGCATCGACATGTCGGAGTACATGGAGAAGCACTCCGTCGCCCGCCTGATCGGGGCGCCGCCCGGCTACGTCGGCTACGACGAAGGCGGCCAGCTGACCGAGGCCGTCCGCCGGCGGCCTTACGGCGTGATCCTCCTCGACGAGATCGAGAAGGCCCACCCCGACGTGTTCAACATCTTGCTGCAGGTTCTCGACGACGGCCGGCTCACCGACGGGCAGGGCCGCACCGTCGACTTCTCCAACACCGTGGTGATCATGACGTCCAACCACCGGGGCGACCTCGGCCTGGCCTTCAAGCCCGAGTTCCTCAACCGGATCGACGAGATAGTGCACTTCCGCTCGCTCACCGAGGCCGACCTCGAGGGTGTGGTGGACATACAGCTGCGTGGCCTGGCCCGCCGGCTGGCGGAGCGCCGCCTGACGCTGCGTGTCACCGACGCCGCCAAGGCGTGGCTCGCCCGCAAGGGCTATGACCCGGTCTTCGGCGCCCGGCCGCTGAAGCGGCTCATCCAGCGCGAGATCAACGATCCGCTCGCCCTGGCCCTCCTCGAGGGCCGCTACGTCGACGGCGACACGGTCACCGTCGACGCGCCGCTCGAGGGTGTTGCCGTTCTGACCGGCACGGGGCTTTCCGGGGCGCAGGAGCCTGCCGGCGGGTCGTCCGGCGGCGGCGGCCTGGCTCTCAGCTGACCGGCCGGCGGTGGCGCCGGCGGTGGGCGGCGGTGCTCCGTGGCGGCGGTGGGCGGCGGTGCTCCGTGGCGGCGGTGCTCGGCGCCGGCGGTGGGCGGCGGCGCTCCGTGGCGGCGGCGGGTACGCGAAGGGACACGAATCCCGCTGTCGAAGCCGCTCGGCCGCGATTCGTGTCCGTTCGCGTACCCGAGCGGGTACATGACGGGACACGAATCGACCGAGGAGTGGGCGACCCTGCCGATTCGTGTCCCCTCCGGGCCCGTCTGGTGGCCGGCGGAGCGCTGCGCCGGCGGCACCCGATGCCGGTGGTCCCGGCTCCGGACGTCGACGCTCCTATGATGGCCGGGTGAGCGCCACCGTCGTCGTCGGTTGCCAGTGGGGAGACGAGGGCAAGGGCAAGCTGACGGATCTGCTCGCCCGCGAGATGCAGATGGTGGTGCGCTACCAGGGGGGCCACAACGCCGGGCACACCGTCGTGGTCAACGGTCGGACCTTCGCCCTGCAGCTGCTGCCGAGCGGCGTCCTCTACCACCACGTCACCCCGGTGATCGGCAACGGCGTGGTCGTCGACCCGAAGGTCCTCCTGGAGGAGATGGCGGCGCTGACCGCCGCCGGCGTGGACTGCAGCCGGCTGGTGGTGTCGGGCGGGGCGCACCTGATCATGCCCTACCACCAGGAACTCGACGCCCTGACCGAGCGCTACCTCGGCCGCAACAAGCTCGGCACCACCAAGCGGGGAATCGGTCCCGCCTACGCGGACAAGTCGGCGAGGGTGGGGATACGCGTCCAGGACCTTCTCGACCCGAAGATCTTCCGGGAGAAGCTCGACGTCGTCCTGAAAGAGAAGAACCTCATCCTCGCCAAGGTCTACAACCGGCTGCCGCTGTCGGCGTCGGACATCGCCGACCGCTACCTGGACGAGTACGCGCCGAAGCTGGCGCCCTTCATCGGTGACACCGTCGGCCTCATCGGCGACGCCCTCGCCGCCGGCCACGACGTCCTCCTCGAAGGCGCCCAGGCCACGTTCCTCGACCTGGACCACGGCACCTATCCCTTCGTGACCTCGTCGAACCCGGTGGCCGGCGGGGCCTGCGTCGGCGCCGGCATCGGACCCCTCTCCGTCACGTCGGTCATAGGCGTCGCGAAGGCCTACGTGACGCGGGTCGGCTCGGGCCCCTTCGTCACGGAGCTTCACGACGAGACGGGGGATCTGCTCGTCGAGCGCGGCCGCGAGTACGGGACCAACACCGGCCGGCGCCGCCGCACCGGATGGCTCGACGCCGTGATGCTCCGCCAGGCGGCGCGGCTCAACTCCCTCAGCGAACTGGCGCTCACCAAGCTGGACGTTCTCGACACCTTCGAGACCTTGAAGGTGTGCGTCGCCTACGAGTCCGAGGGCCGCCGCTACGACCGCATGCCGTACCACCAGACGGTGCTGCACAAGGCGACGCCCGTCTACGAGGAGCTGCCGGGCTGGCAGGCCGACACGTCCGCTGCGACGGAACTGCACCACCTGCCGGCGGCCGCCAAGGACTACGTGCACTTCGTGTCCGAGCAGTGCGGTGTGCCGATCAAGCTCGTGGGCGTGGGCCCCGGGCGGGACCAGTTCGTCCGGTTCGCTTCCTAGTGACGGCCGGTCAACCCCACAGTCAGGAGCGTCCGTGAGGGTATGCGTCGTAGGCAGCGGCGGACGTGAGCACGCCCTCGCGGTCGCTCTCGGCAGGACCGCCGAGGTTCTCGTCTGCCCGGGGAATCCCGGCATGGAGGCGCTCGGCGTCGAGTGCGGCGACGGCCCGCCGGACTCCATCGACGCGGACCTGTATGTCATCGGCCCCGAGGCCCCCCTCGTCGACGGCCTCGCCGACGAGCTGCGTGCCGAGGGCCGCCTCGTGTTCGGACCCGGGGCCGACGGCGCGACGCTCGAGGGTTCGAAGGCGTGGATGAAGGAACTCCTGGCCGGCGCCGGCGTTCCGACGGCCCGCTACGGGGTGTTCGACGACATCGGCCCGGCACGCGAGTTCCTCCGCTCCCTGCCCGGTCCGTGGGTCGTCAAGACCGACGGGCTCGCCGCGGGGAAGGGGGTTCTCGTCACCGAGGACATCGTCGCGGCGGAGGCGGACGCCGCCGGCAAGCTGTCGGGCGAGGCGTTCGGTGAAGCCGGGCGCCGGGTCGTCGTCGAGGAAGGTTTGCGCGGCCCCGAGCTGTCCCTGATGGCGGTGTGTGACGGCAGGCGGGCGGTGCCGCTCGCCGCCGCCCAGGACTTCAAACGGGTGGGCGACGGCGACACGGGGCCGAACACCGGGGGGATGGGCGCGTACTCCCCGGTGCCCGCCGCGAGCTCGGGCGTGGTCGACGAGATCATGGACGTGGCGGTGCGGCCGACCCTCGCTGCTCTCGCCGAGCGGGGCATCGACTACCGGGGGGTCCTCTACGCGGGGATCATGCTGACCGAATCCGGCCCGCGGGTGCTCGAGTTCAACGTCCGCTTCGGGGACCCCGAGACCCAGGTGGTGATGGCGCGCTGGCACGGTGATGTCACCGCTCTGATAGCGGCCGCTGCGGCGGGTCGCCTCGACACGGTCCCGGCGCCGAAGTTCACGTCCGATGCGGCGGTCTGCGTGGTCCTGGCCGTTCCGGGTTATCCGGACAGCCCGCGAACGGGTCAGCGGGTGCTCGGCCTCGAGGAGGCCCGCGGGAAGGACGGGATCCAGCTGTACTCGGCCGGTATCGGCTCGGGGCTGGTCACGGCCGCAGGGAGGGTGCTGGGCGTGACCGCGATGGGCCCGACGATCGCCGCCGCACGCGAGCGAGCGTACGACGGCGTGCGCGCCGTGTCCTGGCCGGGGATGCACTACCGCACGGACATCGCGTCGGCGGCGGCCGCCGCCAGCGAGGTGGAGACAGGGAGGTGAGCCGGTGGCGAAGGTCGCCGTGATGATGGGCTCGGCCAACGATCGGCCGAAGATGGCCAAGGCACTCGAAGTGCTGGAGTCCTTCGGGCTTGAGGCCACCGAGCACGTGCTGTCGGCGCACCGGACGCCCGCGGCGGTCTCGTCTTTTGCCCGGACGGCCCGTGAGAAGGGTTACGGGGTGATGATCTGCGGCGCGGGCATGGCCGCCCACCTGGCGGGGGCCGTCGCAGCGCAGACAACCCTGCCGGTCATCGGCGTGCCGCTCTCGGGCGGGTCGATCGGCGGACTCGACGCCCTCTACTCGACGGTGCAGATGCCCACGGGGGTGCCGGTGGCGACGGTCGCCGTCGACGGGTCGGCCAACGCCGCCGTCCTCGCGGTAGAGATCCTGGCCGTGCACGACGAGGACCTCGCCCAGCGCCTCCACGACTACCGGGCCCGATGGGCATGAGCACGGTCGCGTTGCCCAGGGTCGCGTCCGGCAAGGTCCGCGACATCTACCAGCTCGACGACGACCACCTGCTGTTCGTCACCTCCGACCGGATCTCGGCCTTCGATGTGGTGATGGCCGAGCCGATCCCCGACAAGGGCCGGGTTCTCACAGCGGTGACGGCCTTCTGGCTGGACCGGCTGTCGGGGATCGCCCCCCATCATCTGGTGAGCACGGCCGTCCCCGAATCCGCCGTGGCACCGGGCGAGACGGCGCAGGCGCTCGAAGGGCGGACGATGGTGGTGCGCCGGGCGGAGATGCTGCCGCTCGAGTGCATCGTGCGGGGTTATCTGTCGGGCTCCGCCTGGGCCGAGTACACGCGCACGCAGAGCATGCACGGCCGGCCGCTGCCGGCCGGCATGCGCCGCTCCGAACGGCTCCCGGAGCCGGTTTTCACGCCGTCGACCAAGGCGACGTCCGGGCACGACCAGAACATCACCTTCGACGAGGCCGTCCGGCTGGTGGGCGCCGAGACAGCCGGGGAGGCCCGGCGGATCAGCCTGGAGGCCTACCGGCAGGGTGCCGCGCTGGCGGCGGAGCGGGGGATCATCATCGCCGACACCAAGTTCGAGCTGGGTGTGATCGATGGGAGGCTGGCGATCTGCGACGAGGTCCTGACACCGGACTCCTCCCGTTTTTGGCCCGCCGACGCGTGGGAGCCCGGCTCGGTGCCGCCGGCGTTCGACAAGCAGCCTCTCCGGGACTGGCTGGAGGCCACGGGATGGGACAAGACGCCCCCGCCGCCGGTGCTGCCCCCCGACGTGGTACGCAAGACGCGGGACCGCTACGTCGAGGCCTATGAGCGGCTGAGCGGGTTGAGTTTCGGCGACTGGCCGGGTGGCCGGGGCGGATGACGGGTGGACGGTAGGGTGGGTGGGTGATGCGGTTCAGCGCGTTGGTCGAGGTAGCCCTGCGGCCGGGGATCGCCGATCCCCAAGGGGCCACGATTGAAAGGGCCTTGCCGGCGCTGGGTTTCGATACCGTGTCGGCGGTGCGGGCCGGGAAGGCCTACCGTTTCATGATCGACGCACCCGACGAGGGGACAGCCCGCGGCACCGTGGAGGAGCTGTGCCGCCGGCTTCTCGCCAACCCGGTCATCGAGGACACCTCGGTCCGCCTGGAAGCCGCCCCGTGACCCAGCGCATCGGGGTGGTGCTTTTTCCCGGATCCAACTGCGAGCACGACGTCGCCGAGGCCTTCGAAGGGCTCGGCGCCGAGACGGAGGTCGTCTGGCACGGGGACCGCTCGCTCGGGTCCGTCGACGCCGTGGTCCTGCCCGGCGGCTTCGCCCACGGCGACTACCTGCGCCCCGGGGCGATCGCCCGCTTCTCGCCGGTGATGGCGGCGGTGGAGTCCTTCGCCGCCGCGGGAGGCCCTGTCGTCGGCATCTGCAACGGCTTCCAGGTCCTCACCGAAGCGCATCTCCTGCCAGGGGCCCTGCAGAAGAACCGTGGCCTCACTTTCCTGTGCCAGACCGCCGACCTCGAGGTCGCCAGCGACCGGTCCGTGATCACCGCCGGCGTGCCCGTCGGAACCCGCCTGCGGATCCCGATCAACCACTTCGAGGGCAACTACACCTGCGATCAGCGGACCCTCGACGAGCTGCGCGCGGAGGGTCGCGTGGTGCTCCGTTACGTCGGCAACCCCAACGGCTCCATCGACGACATCGCCGGCGTGTGCAACGGGGCCGGCAACGTCGTCGGGCTGATGCCCCACCCCGAGCGCGCCATGAGCGAGCTGCTCGGCTCCACCGACGGCAGGGTCCTCCTCGGCGCCCTCCTCGGCGCCGTAGTGCACGCCTGAGCCGCCTCGCCGCCCGCTGTGCCCTTGCCGCACCGCGGCCACGTGCCTGTGCCGCGCCGCGGCCACGTGCCTGTGCC
>JAJYLA010000152.1 GCA_021788115.1 Actinomycetes bacterium
AGAGTCCTTCGCGTTCGTGGAGCCGGCGAACCTCGGCCCAGTCCTCCACCTGATGCACTCCTTCCTCCTCGGGCAGCGAGCTCATGGCTCGGCCGAGGGTGCCAGCGAACCTGGTCAGGGGTGCTCACCCGGCGTCGACAGCAGCTTACCGCCGGGTCGCGCTGCGAGTGAGCGGCTGGTTGTGCCTCGCTACATCGAGTCCGCGTTCATGTTCGGCGCGTATTCCTGGCGCCAAGCCGCGCAGGAGCCGTTCGTGCTGCCGCCGGCAACCGCGGACCAGGGGGCTCGTCCGGGGATTCGGGCCTTTCGGCAGGCGTGGGCGCTTGCCCAGTTCGATCAACGGCGCAGTGGCAGTTCTTCGATGGGAGGATCGCCCAGCCCTGGGCGGTGATTGCCGGGCAACCTCCGGCACCCGGGCCGTGTGCCGGAATTCGACCCTCCGCCCTCGCCGTGGTGTCGATCTCTCGGCTGTCGGGCTCTCCCTGCGTCGACATGGCTGCCCGCGCCCGCACGTCCGACTACTCGATCGGTTCCGCAATCGCTGCGTCCAATTCCTCGAGGGCCTCCCCCAGGCGCAGGTAGTCCTCACGCATCGCCGCGAGGATCTCCGTAGTAGAAGCGTCCGCCTCGTGCTCTGCGATCCGTGGATCGATTGCCTTGAGGTTGAACCCGTTGGCATCGATCGTTGCCCGATCGACACTCCAGCTCCGGTCCGAATCCGCCTTGGTCGAGTAGAGCTCGAGGAACGGTGCGAAGTGCTCGCTGGTCAACGGCCTGGTCTTCCCGACTCTGATGGCCGACAGGTCGTAGAACCACACCCGTTCGGTGGAACCACCCTTCGTGAAGAACACCAGGCTTGTCTTGGTCCCGCTAGTCCCGACAGATGAGAACACCCCGGGCGGCAGGCTCAGGATGGCCTGGATTTCGCACTCGTCGAGGAGCTTGCGCCGCGTCTGCACGAAGGCCGTGTCATTGGCTCGGTAGAGCGCCCCCTCGTCGAGGACCATCGCGCAGCGACCACCGTCCTTGAGGGACTCGATCACGTGCTGGAGGAAGAGGATCTGGGTGGCACCCGTCTTGTAGGCGAAGTGCGATCGCGCTGCCTCGCCCTCCTTCCCCCCGAACGGAGGATTCGTCAGGATGACGTCGAAGGTCGCTGGTGCGTCCTGGAAGAGCCCGTCATACGTGGCCTGGTTCGTCAGGGTGTTGCCGTGCCAGATGTGCGGCTCGTCGATCCCGTGGAGCACGAGGTTGGCAAGCGCGATCGGGTAGATCTGGTCGTCCTTCTCGCGCCCATAGACGGTGGCCGTCTTGAGCGCCACAAGATCGTCAGACGTCGCGTCGCCTCCGAGGTCCTGCCGGATGTACTCGACGGCTTGGGCGAGGAACCCGCCGGTGCCGCAGCACGGGTCGTACACCACCTCGCCGAGCTTCGGTCCCACGGCCTGGACCATCGCCCGGATGACCTCCCGCGGCGTGAAGAACTGCCCGCCGTCGTTGTTCTTCTCCCCGAGGTCGAGGAGCAGCCCCTCGTAGACCTGGCTGAGCGGGAAGACGTGGGTGGTGTCAATCCTCTCTGTGCTGATCGCGTGCACCCGGTCAACAATGTCGAGGAAGTTCTGCTGCGTGTCGACCTTTGTCCGATCGACATGGGACATGATCTGGGCGATCACGCGCTGACGGGCCGTCGCCGCTTCGGCATCGCCGAGGCGCCGCAGGTGAGGGAGCAGGTCGCCGTTGACGAACCTGAGGACGTCACCGATCTGGCTCCCGTCGCCGGTCAGCTCTGCCCGCTGAGCTCCCGCCGGATCGCCCCAGTCGCGCCAGCGATACGGGTAGTTGAGCGAGGGAGCGAAGTCTTCCCCAGTCGCCTCCGCCTCGCGCCCCTCCCGTTCCTCGCGCTCGTCGAGGATCCGCAGGAAGAGGATCCACGTCAGCTCGGGGACGTACTGGAGGGCTCCAGCGCAGTTGGACCGACGCAGGATGTTGCAAATGTCCTTGACGGCACCATTGATCGCCGCCGGTGTGCTGAGCGTACGAGGAGCGCGGACTGCCACGACTACAATCCTCTGTGAAACGCTTGGGCGAGCAGGGCTTCCCGAGCCTGCACGAGGCGAGCGCCCACCTTGCCCCATTCGTCGGCGAGACGTCGACCCGCGTCAACTCGGGCATCCACAGCCTTCACCAGGTCGCGCTGCTGATCGCGATCCGGCAAGGGAAGCTCGAAGCTCACAACCTGTGTCCGGTTGATCGTGTGGAGGCCGCTCGTCGTCTTTGCGGCAGCCAGGAAGTACGCCCTCGCCGCCGAGCTCTGCAGCACCCAAGCGAGATACCGAGGTTCGAGGGGTTCGAGGGGGCGTACGCGGAACACATGGTTCTGGTGGAGGCAGGCCTCGATCTGGCCCTCCCAGATCCAACCCTGCCCGAGCCTGTCGGCGCTCCCGCTCCCTTCAACCAACAGCACATCGCCGAAAGCCAGGCGGAACCTCTCCGCCTCTTCATCGGTCGCCGGCGTGGTCCTGATTTCGTCAAGGAGCAACCGACCATTCCCGAGGTTACCGGCGCGCAAGAACGGGCGATCCCGCGCTGACCCGCGGATCGTCCGCCCCTTCGTCAGCCCGCTGCGAACGTCCGCGATGTCGCCCAGGCACGCGGTTGGCATGTCGGTCCCGAGCCGGGCGACTGCTTCATCAACTACTGCTCGCTCGTACGAAACTTGCCGTGTCTTGTTGCGTCCGACGACATCGAGGCCATCCTCGAGCTGAGCGATCGCTTCCATGACACAGGCACCGAGCCGCTTCTGCGCGTTCATGGGCGGGACGGGCAGTTCAACGGCCGCTAGCACGTTATCGGGGAGGCGCTGCTGGCCGACAGAGCCCACGAACTTACCTGCCAGCTGAGCGAGCACCCGACGCTGCCGAAGGTAGAGCCAGAGCCATTCGGCCATGACCCATTCTGATGGGCGAAGCACGTGGAACTCCGTGGATCCGAAGCCGATCCCGTCGATGAGGTCCCGGGCGATAGCGTGCTTGCCGTTCTCCATGCAGGGGGTGATCTTGGCGAAGATCACGTCGCCCTCCTGGAAGTACGTGTATCCCTTCTTCACCGCACCGAAGGCCTTCTCGAGGGGTTCGGCGATGACGCCGAAGCGACCGTCGACGGCCGGCATGGGCACGAACGTGGTGGGCTCGTCGTCAGCCCTGACGAGCTTCGGCCGCCTTGGGTTGACCTCGGCGATCTCGTCGAGCCGAACGACAGTCCAGCTAGGAGGGAGGGCGTCGTGGTTCATGCGAAGACTCGCTGTTTGGTCTGGGTGATCACGTCCCGAGGATCGCCAGCTCTGGCAAGAGCGTCCAGTCCGCCAGCCTGTAGCAGCTCCGGGGTCTGGAAGAGCTCCTTGCGTTCGATCGCGTCAGTGCCCGCGCGGACGAACTGGTCGACGATCGCTGCAATGGCGACCTGGGTCTGGGGCGGCAGAGAACGCAGCCAGTCCGCGTTCTCGCCGCGAAAGCGGAAGGCCCGGTGGGCCCTCGTCAGCAGCGGCTCGTCCCATCCGAGGTTGGCCAGGATGTCGAAGAGGTCGACGTCGGCGTGGCCGCCGAGTTCCTGCACGACCCGCACGGAGTTCCCGCTCTCGGGCAGCCCGTCCAGCAGCTGTCGCCGGGCGCTCGGCACCACCCATCGGGCGCGCAACGTGTCGATGGTGTCGACTTCCTCGCGGAGACGTTCGGCGATCTCCCGTTCGTACTCCTCGAGCGCGACCAGCGTCGGTCGTCCCTCCGCAGGGCGGATGATGAACTTGCCGGCCTCGCTGATTCGCACATCGACGCCGTGGACGAGGACCTGTTCTGCCGGCTCTTCCGGCACTATCCGCGCGTCCACGCGTCTCCGCGCCGCCTCGGCCGTGAAGTCCTCGCCCAGAAGCCGCGTGGCGTTCGTGTAGTCGTAGACTCGGAACATGAGCTTGTTCGCTGGCTCGTAGATCCGGGTCCCGCGCCCGATCATCTGGGTGAGGGCCATCGGGGACCGGACGTACTTGAAGAAGACGATGTTGGCCGCCTTGGGGATGTCGACGCCGGTGCTGAGCAGATCCACCGTGGTTGCGATCCAGTGGTGGCGATCGCTTGACTCGAAGTCGGCGATCTTGCTGCTGCCGTCGTTGTCGGCGGTGCACCTGAAGGCGTAGGGGTTCGCCGGGCGGCGCCCCGCCTCTGCGCACCACGCCTGGTAGCGGTTGTTCAGGGCCACCGCCACATCCTCGGCGTGGCGGTCGCGCGTGCAGAAGACGATCGTCTTCTGCTCCGGTCCTCCGGTGGCCAGCAGTGCGGCGAAGAGATCGTCCACCATCGTGTCCACGCGCTCTGGGAGGAGAAGTGAGCTCTCAAACGTCGGGGCTGCGTAGAACGCCTTGAGGTTCTCGGCGCTGACCGGTTCCCCCGTCCGTGCGATCTGAAGAGCCTTGCGCTCGAGATCCTCGCGCGTCAGGCCCCGGTCGCGCTCGCTATCTGCGGCGCGTTCCAGAAAGATGTCGCGCCGGCTGATCTCGCAGGCTGCCAGAAACCCGTCGGCCATGCCCTGAGCCATGTCGTAGTCGTAGACCGGCTCTCCGAAGTAGGCGTAGTTGTCGGCCGTGATCGCCAGGTCCTCGGCGGCCTCCGCTGTGTCTTCGCTCGCGACGAGGCGTCTGGGGGTGGCCGTCAGGCCGATCTGCACGGCGCTCGGGTTGTGCTCGAGCACCTGTCGCCACTTGCCCCACGCAGAGCGGTGGCACTCGTCGAGGACGACGTGGCTGAAGTAGTCGGCTGGGAAGTGGGCGAGGAGCAGGCTCGTGCCAGCCTCGTCGGTTGCCACGTCAAGCGATTGGTAGGTCGACACCGAGACCCGCGCGTTGTAGCCCAGGTTGCCGGTGTTGATCTCCGCAACCTCGCCATCGAAGGTCTGGGTGAGAGCATCGATGCCCTGGACACGAAGGGCGTCGCGGTCGCACACGAACAGGGCGCGCCTGAGCTGGCCGGCGTCGGCGACACGGCGCAGGATCTGGGCGGCGATGAAGGTCTTGCCGGTCCCGGTTCCGAGCGACAGCAGAAGGCGGTTCTTGCCGACTGCAATGGCCTGCAAGGCCGCACGGGTCGCGGCGTCCTGATAGTAGCGAGGCCGGAAGCTGCCGGGACGGTACGGTTGGAGGAGCGGGCGCGCAGCCTCTGAAGAGAGATCCACCCCGGTGGCAGCCTCCCACCGAGCCCGGAGCTCGTCGGGCGTTGGGAAGTCAGCCATTGGCCTCGGTTCCGACGTATACCCGGTGGTCCCGTCGAACTCCACGAAGAGATGCCCGTTGCTCGAGTAGACGAAGGGGACGTTGAGCCGGGCGAGATCGGCGTACTCCTTCGCCTGATCCAGCCCGGCGCCGGGTTGCTTGGCCTCTTCCTTCGCCTCAAGAACTGCCAGCGCAACGAGCGGAGCGGACTCGCCGACCCGGACGCGCATGAGGTAGTCGGCTCGGCCCTGACCCACGCGTCGAGCGCGACCCGCCATGATCACGATGGGACGTGCCGTGACCTCGCGGGTAATGAGCGCCTCATCCCAGCCGCGCGTGGCAAGGGCCGGGTCGATGCGCTTGGCGCGGGTATCAGCTTCGTTGAGCACCGAGCTCCTCGTCAGACGCAAGCGGCAGATGGGGCAGCCACCTCGATCACCACTCGCATACCCAGATTGCCGGACGGCACACCCGGCGCTCGCCGGTCGCCGGCGTCTGCTCGTCGCCCACGACTTCTGCCTCCCCGGACAGTGATACTACGCTGGCTCTTACCCCTGGGTCGTGGGGCATTTGCCAACCTTCACCCCCGGTGCTGGTGCACACCCCAACAGTGACGCACCATCAAACCGTGGCGTCCAGAGGAGGGTGTGCCATGCCGACGCGTGTGCGATTCGCCGCGACAGCCCTCATCGTTATCGCCTCGTTGGCGCTCGCCGGATGCTCGTCCGCGGCGGCCACGCCCGCCGTTGTCTACGTAACGCCAGTGCCGTCCCCCACGCCCACACCAACGCCCGATATCCCGAACCTGGGCAGGGTCAAGTTCGGCACGCACTTCCACGCGACTACCCTCGAGATCGACCGTGGCAGCATGACCTTCGCCCGGACCGCGAAACAGGTCTGCTGGAGCGCCATCCTATCGGCTCCCCCCAAGCACTCGACGATCCGCATGGTTCTGGTGAGCCAAGGCTCGGGCGGCGTCGAGACTGGGGTCGGGTCATGGACCCAGGAGGTCTCGAACCCGGGGTACCCCATGTGGGCGAACTGTGACCCACTGCCCGCACAGGCCGACTATCGCGCGGGTTCCTACATGCTGCGCTTCCTCGATGGCGTCACCGTCCTCGCCGAGGGCCGCTTCATCCTCAAGTAGCGCGCACCCCCGACTGCGGCCGCCGCTGCCGCTGCCGCCGCTGCCGTTGGTGACATTCCCGGATCCTCGCCCATGGAGCGCTACGACCTGTTTCAGCAAGCGTTGGAGCTATATCAGCCGCACGCGGGGGCGGGTTGGTGCTCTACTGCTGAGGGAGGGG
>JAJYLA010000031.1 GCA_021788115.1 Actinomycetes bacterium
GACCGCGACCCCGCGGGCGCCGGCGGCGGCGCCGGCATCGCGATCGGGGCCACCGCCCGGCGGGTGGCCGCGCGGGTCGCCGCCGAAGGCCCCCCGGCGGCCGGGGCACCGCTCGTCCAGAGCGGCGACGTGCGCGAGGCCGTGCGTGAACACAAGACGGCGAACCTGACCGTCATCGCCGTCGACGCATCGGGATCGATGGGGGCCCGCCAGAGAATGGAAGCCGCCCGCGGCGCGGTGCTCGGGCTGCTCGTCGACGCGTACCAGCGGCGGGACCTCGTGGCGATGGTCGCGTTCCGCGGCGACGGCGCCGAGGTGCTGCTCCGGCCGACCGGCAGCGTGGAGGTGGCCCGCGCCCGCCTCGCCGAGCTGCCCACCGGCGGCCGCACCCCCCTCGCCGCCGGGATCGCCGGCGCACTGCAGGTGGCGACCGCCCCCGCCCGCTCCGGGACGCACCGACCCCTTCTCGTGCTCGTCACCGATGGCCGCGCCACAGCCGCCCCCGACGGCCGCGACCCCCTGGACGCAGCCGCGGACGCCGCCGACGCGGTCCGCCGGCGCGGGGTCGACGCCGTGGTGATCGACGTCGAGGTGGCCGGTGCACCGCCGGGGACGCCGGCCCTGGGTCTCGCC
This sequence comes from Actinomycetes bacterium, assembly GCA_021788115.1. Classification (GTDB taxonomy): domain Bacteria; phylum Actinomycetota; class Acidimicrobiia; order Acidimicrobiales; family Palsa-688; genus JAJYLA01. Next base: position 634 of record JAJYLA010000031.1, read on the forward strand.
GGCCAGCTCGCCGCCCGCATGGGGGCCCGTCACCTCCGCCTCGACGACCTCACCGCCACGGCGCTGCTGGATGCCGCGCGCGCCGGAGCCTCGATGCCGCCGATCGTTTCCGCCGGTGGTTCCGGGCCGGCGGGTTCTGGCCCCGCGCGGTAGCGTCCGTCCGTGCGCCTACTGATGGTGGGGCCTCCGGGCGCCGGCAAGGGCACGCAAGCGAAGCTGCTCGCGGCCCACTACCGAATCAGTCATCTGGCCAGCGGGGAGCTTCTGCGCCGCGAGGTCGCTGCGGGAACCGAGACGGGACGGACCGTGGCCGGCTACCTGGAACGGGGCGACCTGGCGCCCGAGGAGGTCGTCCTCGAGTTGCTGCTCCCGGCCATCGTCGGCGCCGCCCGGGCCGGCGGCTACGTCCTCGACGGGTTTCCGCGCACCGTTCGCCAGGCGCGCGCGGTCCACGCTCTGGCCCGCGCCACGGGCGGAGTCGCGCTCCAAGCGGTCGTGCACCTGCGGGTCAGCGCGCCGGAGCTGCGCCGGCGGATGCTCGATCGTGGCTCCACCGCCGGGCGCACCGACGACACCGCGGAGGTCATCGAGCACCGTCTCGGCGTCTTCCACACGGAGACCGATGCGATGCTGCACTTCTACGAGCATCGTGGCCTGCTGCTCGACGTCGACGGCGAGCAGCCCGTGGACGCGGTCTTCGAGGAGATCGTGGGATCCGTCGATGCCCTCGTTTCCCGGCGGTCCGGCGAAGCCGGCAGCTAGCCGGGCCGGCCGGCGCCGAGGGGCCGGCTGCCCGTGACGACTCCGCCGGCGACGGTCACCACCCACGGTGCCCCGGTGACCCCGTAGGCGTGCCAGGCGGCGCTCGACATCACGGTGGTGAGATCCGCCGGCGCCAGCGCCGCCACGCTCCGCCGGCTCTCGGTGGACGGGTCGGGCGTGATGAGCACCGTCTCGCCGGGAGCGCCGCGCGCGCCGGCGGCCACGGCAGCGGTGCCGCCCTGCCACACCGGGCGGCACTCGCGGCAGGTCGACGTGAGGAAGACGAGGATCGCCGTGCGTCCGGCCATTGCCAGCTCGATCGGCGCTCCGTCGGGGGCCCAGCCGCGGCAGTCGGGTGCGGGCGACCCCGGGGTGAGCGGCGCGGCGACCGGAGCGGCGCCCGGCGCGGCCGTCCCGGTGCCGCCCCGGCTCGTCGCCGCCTCGACCTCGCCGCCTCCCCACGACCTGGCCAGCCACCTGCGGGCCAGCCGCTTCACCAGCCTCACCGGGCCACGCTACCAGTTCGGCCACGACCCCCCGCCGGGCGCCCGGCCCGCAGAATCCGAGAAGCCGACCCGTAAAGTCGACTAAAGGTCCCCGGCCGTGCAAGTCTGCAAAACGTGAACATCGGAGTGTTGGGAGCCACCGGCCCTGCAGGCCGGGCAGTGTCAGTACAGTTCGCCGGCATCGGCACGGAAGTGGTCGTCGGGTCGCGCTCCGCCGAGCGCGCCGCGGACACGGTCAAGGAGCTCCACGAGACGTGGCCCGGCCGGAACCTCCCGCTGGTCCCGGGCGACAACGACACCGCCGCCGCGGCCGACCTCGTCATCGTGGCCACCCCCTGGGAGGGGATCCTCACGACAGTCTCCGCCCTTCGCAAGACCCTGGCGGACAAGGTCGTCGTCTCCATGGCCAACGCGCTGACACGCTGGGGCAAGGACATGGTGCCCCTGCTCCCCCCGACGGGCTCAATCACCGTCGCCGTCGCGAGGGCGCTGCCGGAGTCGCGGGTCGTGGGCGCCTTCCACCACCTGCCGGCCGGACCCTGGGCGGACCTCGATCACCCCCTCGACGCAGACGTCATGGTCTGCTCGGACGACCGTTCCGCCGCCAGGGAGATGATCGCCCTCATCGACCAGCTTCCCGGGTTGCGGGGCATCGACGCCGGCGGCCTGGCGAGCGCCCTGGCCATCGAAGCCCTCACCCCGGCGCTGCTCGAGGTAAACAGGCGCTACAAGACGCACGCCGCCCTGCGCCTCACGGGTCTGGACCCCTCCGGCCAGCAGTAATGGCGGTACGCCTGTACGACACGGCTGCCCGGGCTGTCGTCCCCTTCGAGCCCGACCCCATCGTCACCATGTACACGTGCGGTATCACGCCCTATGACGCCGCCCACCTCGGTCACGCTGCCACCTTCTTGACCTATGACGTCCTCAAGCGCCGGCTGCGGGATCTCGGCCACGTCACCCGGTGCGTGCGCAACATCACCGACGTCGACGACGACATCCTCCGCAAGGCGCGCGAGCTGGGGGTCCACTACCTGGACCTGGCCGCCGAGGAGGTCAACCGCTTCGACGCGGACATGACCGCCCTCGGCCTGCTGCCGGCTTTCAGCGAGCCCCGCGCCACCTCGGCCATCCCCGACATCCTCGGTTTCATCGGCATGGTCCTCGAGTCCGGCCACGCCTACCAGGCGGACGGGGCGGTCTACTTCGACGTGTCGTCGTTCGAGGGTTTCGGCCAGCTGAGTCACCTCGACCGCGCGGAGATGCTCGAGCTCGCCGCCGAGCGGGGCGGCAACCCGGACGACCCCCGCAAGAGGGACCCCCTCGACTTCGTGCTGTGGCAGCCCTCGGCGCCCGACGAGCCGGCGTGGGAATCCCTGTGGGGGCCCGGCCGGCCCGGCTGGCACATCGAGTGCTCGGCGCTGGCGATGCGCGAGCTCGGCGGGACGATCGACCTCCACGGCGGCGGCTCGGACCTGATCTTCCCCCACCACGAGTGCGAGGCGGCGCAGTCGGAGGCCGCGACGGGCTCCCGCTTCGTCCGGCACTGGATGCACGTCGGGATGGTCCGCCTGGGCGGCGTGAAGATGTCCAAGTCGCTCGGCAACCTCGTGTTCGTCCACGATCTGCTCAAGGACTGGGAGGGGACCGCCGTGCGCCTCGCGATCCTCAGCCACCACTACCGGTCGGACTGGGACTGGGTGGACGACCTCATGCCTGAGGCTGCCGAGCGGCTGGCGTTGTGGCGGGCGGCGGGATCGGGCGACGCCGCCCTCGACGAGGTCCGCCACGCCCTGGACGAGGACCTCGACACCCCCGGTGCGATCGCTGCCATCGACGCCGCGGCCGCGACGGGCCGGGGAGTGAGCGCAGCCGCGGCGCTGCTCGGCGTCGTATGAGGCGTGATCGCCGCCACCGTCCGGTCCCGTAGTCTCTCTCCATCTATGAGAGATGTGATCGCCGTGACGCTGCCGGACGGATCCACCCGCGAACTGCCCGCGGGGGCGACGGGGGCGGACCTGGCCTCCGCGATCGGCGCCCGGCTCGCCCGCGCCGCGGTCGCAGCCGCCGTGGACGGGCGCCAGGTCGACCTCGGCGCGGCCCTGCCCGACGGTTCCCGGGTGTCGGTCATCACCGCCGAGAGCCCCGAAGGCCGGACCATCCTCCGTCACTCGACCGCCCACGTCCTGGCGCAGGCGGTGTGCGACCTGTGGCCGGGCGCCCGCTACGCCATCGGGCCCCCGATCGAGGACGGCTTCTACTACGACTTCGAGCTGCCCGGCGGCGAGCACTTCCATGACGGGGACCTCGCCCGCATCGAGGAGCGAATGCGGGCCATCGTCGAGGAGGACCAGCCCTTCACCCGCGAGGAGCACACCATCGAGGAGGGACTAGAGCTCTTCGCCGGCCAGCCCTACAAGCTGGAGATCATCGAGGGGGTGCGGTCCGCCGACGGCGCGTCCGGTGGCGCGTCCGACGACGCCGCCGAGGGGGTGGGCGGCGCCGGCGTCAGCGCCTACCGCAACAGCGAGGGCTTCGTCGACCTGTGCCGGGGCCCCCACGTGCCCTCCACGGGCCGGCTCGGCCACTTCCATCTGATGAAGGTGGCGGCAGCGTACTGGCGCGGCGACGAGCGGCGGCCGCAGCTGCAGCGCGTCTACGGCACCGCGTGGGAGTCGCGCTCCGCCCTCGAGGATCACCTGCACCGCCTGGAGGAGGCCGAGCGGCGGGACCACCGGCGCCTCGGAGCCGAGCTCGATCTGTTCCACTTCCCGCCCGAGATCGGCGGGGGCCTTCCGGTGTTCCATCCCAAGGGCGGCATGATCCGCAAGCTGATGGAGGACTACTCGCGCGCCGAGCACGAGAAGGCCGGCTACGAGTTCGTCTGGACACCGCACCTGGCCAAGTCGACGCTGTACGAGACCTCCGGGCACCTCGGCTGGTACGCCGAGTCGATGTACCCGCCCATGGAGATGGAAGGGGCGACGTACTACCCCAAGCCGATGAACTGCCCGATGCACATCCTGATCTACAAGAGCCGGCAGCGCTCCTACCGGGAGCTGCCGATGCGGCTGTTCGAGTTCGGGACCGTGTACCGCTTCGAGCGCTCCGGCGTGCTCAACGGGCTCCTCCGCGTGCGGGGCATCACCCAGGACGACTCCCACATCTTCTGCACCCCCGGCCAGCTCGGACCGGAGCTGGCCGACCTGCTCGCGTTCGTGCTGCGGATCCTGCGTGCGTTCGGGCTGACCGAGTTCGAGGCTGAGCTGGCCACCCGTCCCGACAAGTTCGTCGGCGAGCCCGCCGAGTGGGACACCGCGACCGAGGCGCTGCGCCGGGCGCTCGAGGCGGCCGGCATCCCCTTCACGGTGGCGGAGGGGGAGGGGTCTTTCTACGCCCCGAAGATCGACGTTCACGTGCGCGACGCCATCGGGCGGCGCTGGCAGGTGTCGACCCTGCAGGTCGACTTCCAGGAGCCGCAGCGCTTCGGCATGGAGTTCGTCGGCGCGGACAACGCCCGGCACCGCCCGTACATGATCCACCGGGCCCTGTTCGGGTCGGTGGAGCGGTTCTTCGGGATCCTGCTCGAGCACTACGCCGGCGCCCTGCCGGCGTGGCTGGCGCCCGTCCAGGTGCGGGTGCTGCCCGTGCGCGACGACCACATGGCCTACGCCGAGCAGGTGGCGGCGGCGCTGCGCGGGCAGGGGGCGCGGGTGGACGTCGACCCGGCCGACGAGCCGCTCAACGCCCGGGTCCGGCGCGCCAAGCTGGAGAAGCTGCCCTACGTGCTCGTCACGGGCGACGACGACGTCGCCGCCGGCACCGTGGGGGTCAACTCCCGGGAAAAAGAGCGGCCGCAGCGCGGCGTGCCGCTCGCCGACTTTGCCCGCGAGCTGCTCGAGGAGGTCGGGGAGCATCTGCGCCCCGCAGCGTCGGCATGACGTCACTCGACCGGCTGTGGGCGGGCTGGCGCAGCGAGTACATCGAATCGGTCGCCGAAGCGGGGGACGACGGCGCGGGGGCGTGCGTGTTCTGCGCGATCCTCGCCAGCGGGCGTCCCGACAGTGAGACACACGTCGTGTGGCGCCACCCCGACGGGTTGACCGCCGCCCTCCTGAACGCGTACCCCTACTCGACCGGGCACCTCATGATCATGCCCGTCCGCCACGTCGCCGCCATCGAGGATCTCGACGGGTCGGAGGGCGAGGGCATGTGGAGGGGCATGATCGAGGCGGTGCGGGCGGTGCGCGGCGCCTACCACCCCGACGGGATCAATGTCGGCGCCAACCTGGGCAGGTCCGCGGGCGCCGGGGTGCCCGGCCACTTCCACCTGCACGTGGTGCCCCGCTGGCACGGCGACACGAACTTCATGACCTCCGTGGCCGACGCGCGGGTCCTGCCCGAGGCGCTCTCGGTGACGGCGGAAAAGATCGTCGCCGCCTGGCCGGCGGGCTGAGCCCCGCGGCGACGTCGGGGTCAAGTACCGGCACGTCCCTGCCGATCCCCTCCCCGTGGAGGTAGACACGGTGGAGGCGCGGCGGTGACCTGCCCGCGATGCGGGCAGCCGGAGGAAATCTGCCAGTGCCCCAGCGAGCACGACCTGATGAGCTTCCTCCAGACGTTCGCGTCGGTCTCCCGCCGCGCCGGAGAGCACCCGCCGGGTGCCGGGATGCAGGCGCAGGTGGCCGGGCCGGAGCGCAGCGAGCAGGCGGGCTTCGAGAGCTACCCGCCCGACGACCCCGCCGGACAGCCTTACCCGGGCGAGGAGTCTTACCTCGCCGACGCCGCACCCAACGGTGTCCATTGGTACCTGCCGTCGGCGCCGCCCTCGTGGAGCCAGGACCCTCCCGGGCCCCGGCCTCAGGCCGAGGCGGGGGCCGAGCCGGCGCCGCAGCCCGCCGCCGGCCGGTCTCCTCAGCCGGCGGCGGGCCGGTCTCCTCAGCCGCCGGCCGGGCGGCCCCCTCCGGCCGCGGGCCCCCTCCCCCCGGCGCGCAACACGATGGCGACCACCTCGCTGGTCATGGGCGTCTGCTCGGTGCTCGTGCCGATCCTGTCGCTACCCGGCCTCGTCCTGGGCGTGGTGTCGCTTCGCCGGATCAGGCGGTGGCCCTGGCTGGCCGGACGGGGCCCGTCGGTCGCCGGGATCGTCACGTCGCTGGTCCTCGGGCCGATCGGGTTCGCCATCTTCATCCCCACGTTTCTCGGCGCTGACCGCAGCGAGAACATGGGAACCGTCTCGTCGATCGTGCGCTCCGCGGTCCAGGCGGAGGTGCAGGCCGAGATCGGAACGTCGCCGAACCTGGTCGTCCGCTGCCCCTCCTCCGAGCCGAAACGGGCGGGCACGCAGTTCTCCTGCACCGTGACAGCGACGCAGACTGGCCGGCTGATCACCGTGGACGTCCGCGAGACGGACAGCCGCGGCGACGTCATCATCCTGCCGGCCGCGACCGGCACCTCGTCCGCCTGACGCCGCCTCAGCTGGCGGAGGTGTCGCGCTGCACCTGGGACCACAGGTGCTGGGGCAGCGGGTCGTAGTGGTCGTGGGTCGCCTGGAAGCTGCCCCTGCCGCCCGTCATCGACCGCAGGTCGATGGCGTAGCGCAGGATCTCGGCGGTGGGGACGAGCGCGGTGACGAGCGACTCCCCGCTGCCGGCAGCCGTCTCGGTCCCCTGCACCCGGCCCCGGCGCCCGTTGAGGTCGCCCATGACGTCGCCCTGGTAGGCGTCCGGCACGGTGACCTCGAGCTTGGAGATGGGCTCGAGGACGATGGGGTTCGCCTTTGCCATGGCCTCCCGGAAAGCCAGGGACCCCGCCATCTTGAAGCTCATCTCCGACGAGTCGACGGGGTGGTACTTGCCGTCGAAGCAGGTGACCCGGACGTCGACGACCGGCCAGCCGTGGACGCCGCCGGAGGCCATGGCCTCCTCGATGCCCTTCTGGACGGCCGGGATGAACTGACGCGGGATCGCCCCGCCGACGATCTGGTCGACGAACTCGAACCCCGCCCCCCGGTCCATCGGCTCCATCCGGACGGACGCGACGCCGAACTGGCCGTGGCCGCCGGTCTGCTTCTTGTACTTGCCCTCGGCCTCGGCGGTGCCGGTGATCGTCTCCCGGTAGGGCACCACGACCGGTTCCGTCTCCACGTCCACCCCGAACTTGCGGGCGAGGCGCTCGGTGACGATCGCCAGGTGGGTCTCGCCCATGCCCCCGAGAAGCGTCTGGTGGGTCTCGTCGTCGCGGCGGACCGTCAGGGCCGGGTCCTCCTCCTGCAGGCGGTGCAGGGCGGTCATCAGCTTGTCCTCGTCGCCCTTGGACCGGGGGCGGATGCCTGTGGTGAGCACCGGCTCGGGGGGGGGAGGCGCCTGGATGCTGACGGGCATCCCCTTGGGCGCGAGCGTGTCGCCGGTGACGACATCCGCCAGCTTGGCGACGGCGCCGATGTCGCCCACGGACAGCTCGTCGACGGTGAGCTGCTCCTTGCCCCGCAGCGTGAAGGGGGCGTGGATGCGCTCGTCGGCGTGGGTCCGCGCGTTGACGAGCGTGTCGTCGGGGCGAACCCGTCCCGACAGGACCTTGAAGAGGCTGATCTTCCCGACGTGGCGGTCCACGACGGTCTTCCACACCCAGGCGAGGGTGGAGCCCGAGGGGTCGGGAGCCACGTCGGTCTCCTTGTCGCCGGCGAGGACCCTCACCGGCGGCCGGGCCAGGGGCGAAGGGCCGATCTCGCAGACGAAGGACGCCAGCCGGTCGACGCCGATCTCCCTGGCGGCCGAGCCGCAGACGACGGGGAAGACCTGTCCGGAGGCGACCCCGTGGGCCAGCGTTTCCTCCAGCTGCTTGACGGTCGGCATCTCGCCTTCGAGGTAGCGCTCCATGAGCTCGTCGTCGGCCACGACGATGCCCTCCACGAGGGCGTCGTGCACGGAGTGCTCCCGGAGCGCCATGTCATCGGGGACGGGGCCGCTGGTCGCCTTGCCGTCGGCGTAGGTGATGGCCGTGTCCGACAGCAGGTCCGCAACGCCCCGGAAGGCGCTTTCCTCGCCGATGGGAAGCTCGAGGGGGGCGATGCCGGCGCCGAAGGAGCTGCGCAGGTCGTCGAGGGTGCGGTCGAAAGAGGCCCGGTCGCGGTCGAGCTTGTTGACGAACACCAGCCGGGGCAGGCCCAGGGCGGCAGCCGCCTTCCACATCATCAGCGTCTGCACCTCCACGCCTTCGACGGCGCTGACGACGAACACGGCGAGGTCGGCCACCCGGAGGGCGGCCAGGGCGTCGGGGGCGAAGTCGGCGTAGCCGGGGCAGTCGAGGACGTTGATCTTGTGGCCGTCCCACTCCAGGGGGGCAAGGGCGACGGAGATCGACTGTCCCCGCTTGTGCTCCTCGGGCTCGAAGTCGGTAACGGTCGAGGCGTCTTCGACGCGTCCGGTCCTTCCGATCGCACCCGAGCAGTGCAGGAGGGCTTCGCTCAGGGTGGTCTTCCCGGATCCGCCGTGCCCGACCAACGCGACGTTGCGGATGGCCGCCGGTGGGTAGGCCTTCACTGGTCCTCCTTGTGGCTGTTTCGTCCTGTTGCGGTCGCGTCCGCGGTGCCGGGACCGCCGTGTGCAACGGTCCCGCCAGCGTAACCGTGACCGGTGATACGGTGGGGATCGTAACTGAACAGGCCAAACGCGTCTTCCGCGTCGGTGAGACGTGGGGCCGGAGGAGCCAGCGCTTAGTGTTCGATGGACGTTTCCGTTCGGGTGTGGACCGGGTCGTGAAGCCCGTGGGCGACCTCCTGCAGCGGACCGGCGTTGCGCCCGACCATCTCACCGGTTTCGGGCTGGCGGTGTCGCTGCCGGCCGCCTGGGCGATCGCGACCGGCCGCCTCGGCCTGGGCTTGGGGCTGCTGATCTGCTCGGCCGTGCCGGATCTCCTCGACGGCGCCGTCGCCAAGGCGTCCGGCCGCGCGAGCGTCCGCGGTGCCTTCTTCGATTCCGTGGCCGACCGGGTGACCGACTCGCTGATCCTTGGAGGGTTCGCCTGGTACCTGGCCGACCACGACGGTCCCCGCACGGCCCTGCTGCCGATGGCCATCCTCGGCGCCGCGATGCTCGTCTCCTATGAGCGGGCGAAGGCCGAGTCGCTGGGTTTCAGCGCCAAGGGCGGGCTGATGGAGCGGGCGGAGAGAGTCGTCGTCCTCTGCGCGGCGCTGGCCTTCGGCGTCGTGATGATCCCGCTGCTGTGGCTGATGATGGCGCTGACGGTGGTCACGGCCGTGCAGCGGTTCGCGCGCGTGTGGGCGCAGGCCAACAAGAGCGGGCACGGACCGCCGCCGGCGACGCGCACGATCTTCGTGCGCCGCGCCGGCTACGGGCGGACCGGCGAGCCGCTCACCGTCACCACCCGCTGGCGTGCCTGGCGGGAGGCCAACGGCTGGGTGCCGCGCTCCGCCCGCTACGCCGAGGGGACCTCCCGCGGGGGCGGCACCGCCCGCTGGCAGGAGCGCCGCCAGGCGCGTCTCGCGCGCCGGCCGGACCCCGCCGGCGAGGACTTCGAGGCTCCTCCCGTCGCCCCCACCCGGCGCCGGCCCGATCCCCGCCGGCCCTGACCACACGTCCCCGCTTCTCGCCCTGGCTCTCCCTCTACCGGGCGGGCTCGGCCGTCGCGGCGGTCCTGCCGGGTGCGCTCGGCTGCTCCCTCGCCGAGGGCGCCGGTGCCATGGTGGCCCGGGCCCCCACCCTCCTTCCGTCCCGGTCGCGGGCGCTTCTGCGGGAGGCCGCCACGTCCTCGCCGGCCCCGGCCGCGGCGCCGGCGCCGGCGCTGCTGTCGGGGATCGCTGCCCGGCGGCGGATGGTGGGCCGCCACCTGCGCAGGGTTGAGGGCGCCGGTCTCGGGGGACGAGAGCTCGACCGCATGATCGAGCAGACCTTCGCCTCCTACGCCCGCTACTGGGCGGAGAGCCTCCGGTTGCCGAGCCTCAGCCTGGAGAAGATCGCCGCCGGCATGCGCTACGAGGGCTTCGAGCACCTCGAGCGCTCCCTGGCCGCCGGTGGCGGCACCATCGTCGCCCTGCCGCACCTCGGCGGCTGGGAGTGGGGGGGCGCGCACCTCGCCCTCTCGGGATACCCGATGAGCGTGGTGGTCGAGAGCCTGGAGCCGCGCGAGGTGTTCGAGTGGTTCGTGTCGTTCCGGGAGCGCCTCGGGATGCACGTGATCCCGACGGGTCCGGCCGCCGCCGGCCGCTCCTCCCGGGTGCTCGCCGACAACGGCATCCTCTGCCTGCTCTGCGATCGCGTCACGGCCGGCGTGTCCGGCGTGCAGGTCGAGTTCTTCGGGGAGCAGACGACCCTGCCCGCAGGGCCGGTGACCCTCGCCTTCCGGACGGGCGCCACCATCCTGCCCGCGGCGGTCTACTTCGGGAGGTCCGCCCGCGAGCACACCGGCGTCATCCGGCCGCCCGTCGAGGTGCGGCGCACCGGCCGACTGCGCGCCGATGTCGAGGCGGGCACCCAGGCCCTCGCCACCCAGCTGGAGGCCCTGATCCGGCGCGCCCCGACCCAGTGGCACCTGATGCAGCCCAACTGGCCGAGCGACCTGCTCTGAAACACCGGCGGCGGCGCGTTCCGCCGGTTCGCTCCCGGCGCGCGGGGTAGCCTCCGGCGGTGCGGGTCGGTCTGGTGTGCCCATACAGCCTCACCGTGCCCGGGGGCGTCCAGGGGCAGGTGCTGGGCCTCGGCCGGGCGCTCCGGTCGCTCGGCGTCGACGCCCGGGTCCTGGGCCCCTGCGACGGGCCGCCCCCGGACCCGGCGGTCACGCCGCTCGGCAACTCGGTCCCGACGGCGGCAAACGGGTCGATGGCCGCCATCGCCCCCGACCCCTCTGCTGTGCTGCGCACGATCCGGGCGCTGCGCGACGAGGCGTTCGACGTGGTCCACCTGCACGAGCCGCTGGCCCCGGGGCCGACCCTGACGGCCCTGGTCTTCAGCGACCGGCCGATCGTCGGGACCTTCCACCGGGCCGGGGAGAGCGCCGTGTACCGGGCGTTCCGCCCCCTGGTCCGCTGGATGCTCGATCGCCTCACCGTGCGCACGGCCGTCTCCGACGAGGCCCGCGTCGCCGTCTCGGAAATCGCGGGCGGATCCTACGAGCTCGTGTGGAACGGCATCGACGTCGACCTCTACGCCGGCGCCGAGCCGTGGACCTCGCCCGGCCGGACCGTGCTGTTCGTCGGCCGCCACGAGCCCCGCAAGGGGCTTTCCGTGCTGGTGGAAGCGATGCAGCACCTGGGGCCCGACGTGCGCCTGTGGGTGGCGTCCGACGGGCCGGAGACGGCCCGGCTGCGGCGCGCCACCGAGGGCGACCCCCGCGTCGAATGGCTCGGCCGCATCGGCGAGGACGAGAAGATCCGCCGGATCCGGGCGGCGGATGTGCTGTGCGCCCCGTCCCTGCACGGGGAGAGCTTCGGCGTGGTGCTCCTCGAAGGCATGGCGGCCGGCACGCCGGTGGTCGCGAGCGACCTGGCCGGCTACCGCAACGTCGCCCGCCCCGGGGAGGACGCTCTTTTGACGCCGCCGGGCGACGCCGTTGCCCTGGCCAAGGCGATCGACGTGGCCCTGAGCCGGCCCCCGGAGGTCGAGCGGATGGTCGCCAGCGGCCGCGAGCGGGCCGAGCAATTCTCGCTGGACAGCCTCGCCCGCCGCTACCTCGACATCTACGAGCGGGTGCTCGCCGGCGGGACGGGTGGCCGGCCGGCGCGGTAGGTCGCCCCGCGCCAGGGTCGAGTCTCCTACCATGGGCGCCCTGATGCGCAGCGTGCCCCCCGCGGTGGCCTCGTGACGCCGAAGGCACGGGCCACGGTGGTGATGGCCCAGTTCGCCGGCGTCCCGGCCCTGGTGCTCGGCCTGGTCGCCGGGCTGCTCGGCGGGATCATCGCCGGTCTGGTCGTGCTGGTGGTCGTTGCCGCCGGGCTGTTCACCTGGGCGAGCCTCGGGGGAGAGAGGCGGGTGGTCGCCTCCTTGGGGGGCCGGCCGGCCGACCCCCGCCGTGACGCCCGGCTGTTCAATCTCGTGCAGGGCCTCAGCGTCGGCGTCGGCGTCCGACCGCCGCGGCTGATGGTCGTCGACGCCCCCGGACTCAACGCTCTCGCCGCCGGCACGACCCCGCGCCGGGCGGTGCTCGCCGTGACCGAGGGACTGCTCGCCGAGCTCACCCGGATCGAGCTCGAAGCCGTGCTGGCGGAGGAGTTGATCCAGATACGCCGGTCCGAGACGCTGCCGGCGACGGTGCTGGGGGCGACCTATGGGACGGGCCGCTGGGTGGCGCTGCGACCGGACCGCGAGACGCGTGCCGACCTCGCCGCCGTGGCGGTCACCCGCTACCCGCCGGCACTCGCCTCGGCGCTCGAGAAGATCGCGGCCAAAGGCGCGGAGGTCCCCGGGCAGCCGGGTTACCTGGCCCACCTGTGGCTCGCCGATCCCGCCCCCGCCTCGCCGGCCGCCGCCCGCCCGAGCGGCCCGCCCCGGTCCACGGCAGCCCCCGGGGCGTCGCGCGGACGTGTCGCGCTCTCCGAACGCATCGGGGCTCTGCGAGAGCTGTGATCCTCCGGCGACGCCTCGCCACGAGGCGCCAGGCGGGCCCCCGCGGGGCGCGCACCGCCGCCCGCAGCGCTGTCCGCACAGCCCCGGCCCGCGCCACCCCGGTCCGCACCGCCGCCGCGGCGGGGGCGACGCTGCTGGCGGCGTGCGGCGGCCACCACGTCGCGTCCCGCGCCCCGGCCGCGGCGCCGGGTTCCTCGACACCGGTCTCCACCACGGGTCCCACCACCACCGTGAGGCCGGCGCCGCCGCCGACGGCACCGCTGACCGGGCTGCTCCAGCCCGACGTTCGCCAGCGCCGGGCCGTCGCCGTCGTCGTCAAGATCGACAACGTCGACGCCGCCCGCCCGCAGACGGGCATCACCGAGGCGGACGTCGTCTACGAGGAGATGGTCGAGGGGGGTCTCACCCGCCTGGCCGCGGTCTACCAGTCGAGCTATCCCGGCGCCGCCGGCCCCGTTCGCTCCGGCCGGCTCACCGACGCTGCCATCGCCGACGACCTCAACCACCCGGTACTGGTCTACTCGGGCGCCAACGCCGTCTTCCTGCCCATCCTGCGGTCCCAGCCGGTGACCGACGTCGACGGGGAGAGCCACGGCGGCCTCTACTACCGGGTGGGCTACAAGCCGGAGCCGCACAACCTCTTCACGAGTGTCAAAGCCGCGGCGGGCCTCTCCACGACCCACGCGCCGCCGCCGGCGCTGTGGGACTTCCGCCCGGCGGCCGCGCCGTTCACGGGCGCCGGGCTCGCACCCGCGGGGCACCTCAGCATCTCCTTCCCCGCGACGTCGGTCACGTGGAGCTACGACGGCGCGTCCAGGCTGTGGATGCGCGACCAGAACGGGGGGCGCGACGTCGGCAGCCGCGGCACCCGGATCGGCGCCTCCAACGTCATCGTCCAGTTCGTGCGCTACGTGTCGTCGGGAATGGCGACGGGCGAAGGCGTCGCCCCCGTGCCGATCCCGAAGGGGGAATTGGTCGGATCGGGCGCGGCCTGGTACTTAAGCGGCGGGCGGGTCGTCCGCGGCACGTGGTCGAGAACCGGCACGAGGGCGACCACCGAGTTCAAAGACGCCGCCGGCTACCCCGTCCGCCTCGCCCCCGGGCGCACCTGGGTGGAGCTGGTGCCGGTGGGCTCCGCGACGACCGTGCTGCCGTGACTCCGTAGAATGCGGGCCATGGAAGCCTCTGGGATAGCGCGCCACACCGGGACGGAGTTGGTGAAGAGGGGCCTCGCCGAGATGCTCCGCGGCGGCGTGGTCATGGACGTGGTCACCGCCGAGCAGGCCAGGGTCGCCGAGGAGGCCGGGGCCGTCGCGGTCATGGCCCTGGAGCGGGTACCGGCCGACATCCGCCGCGACGGGGGCGTCGCGCGCATGAGCGACCCCGCGCTCATCGAGGAGATCAAGGCCGCCGTCACCATCCCGGTCATGGCCAAGGCCCGCATCGGGCACTTCGCCGAGGCGCAGGTGCTGCAGGCGCTCGGCGTGGACTACGTCGACGAGAGCGAGGTGCTGACCCCGGCCGACGAGCTGCACCACATCGACAAGTGGGCCTTCACGGTGCCCTTCGTGTGCGGCGCCACGAATCTCGGGGAGGCGCTCCGGCGGATCTCCGAGGGCGCCGCGATGATCCGCTCGAAGGGCGAGGCCGGCACCGGGGACATCAAGGAAGCTGTGCGGCACCTGCGCTCCATCATCGGCGACATCCGCCGGATCACCCAGGCCGATCCCGCCGAGCGCTACGGCTGGGCGAAGCAGCTGCAAGCCCCCGTCGCTCTGGTGCACGAGCTGGCCGAGACCGGACGGCTCCCCGTCCCGCTCTTCTGCGCCGGCGGGATCGCCACCCCCGCCGACGCCGCCCTCGTGATGCAGCTCGGGGCGGAGGCCTGCTTCGTCGGCAGCGGCATCTTCAAGAGCTCCGACCCGCCGCGCTTCGCCCGGGCCATCGTCGAGGCCACCACCCACTACCGCGATGCGCAGATCGTGGCGAAGGTCAGCCGCGGCCTCGGCCAGGCGATGCGCGGCGAGGAGGCCTCCACCGTCGAGACCCGGCTGTCCGAGCGCGGCTGGTAGCGCGGGGCCTCGAATGGGAAAGGTCCCGCCAGGTGAGCGCCCCGGACCGAGAGCCGATGTGCGCGCGCGTCGGGGTTCTCGCCCTCCAAGGCGACGTCCGGGAGCACATCAGGGCACTCGCTGAGCTCGGCTGCGAGCCGAGTGAGGTTCGCAGCGCGGCGGACCTCGACGAGATCGACGCCCTGGTCCTGCCCGGGGGCGAGTCGACGACGATGTCGTTGCTGCTCGGCTCCGCCGGCCTGCTCGATCCTCTGCAGGACCGTCTCCGCGCCGGCATGCCGGCGTTCGGCACCTGCGCCGGGATGATCCTGCTCGCCGCGGACGTCGCCGACGGGCGCCGCGACCAGCACCGCCTCGCCGCCATCGACATCGGCGTGCGGCGCAACGCGTTCGGCCGGCAGGTGGACTCCTTCGAGACGGACCTCGACGTCGCCGGGCTCGACGGACCCTTCCATGCCGTGTTCATCCGCGCCCCGATCGTCGAGAGGGTGGGCCCCGGCGTCGAGGTGCTGGCCACGGTTCGAGGCAGCGACGGGGTGGAGCGCCCGGTGGTCTGCCGGCAGGGGCCGGTGCTCGTCGCCGCCTTCCACCCGGAGCTCGCCGGTGATGTGCGCCTGCACCGGCTTTTCCTCGCCGCCGTGCCGCTGCCCCACCCCGCGGCGCAGCCCTGACGAGACGACCCAGAGGAGGCAACCACGATGTCCGGACACAGCAAGTGGGCCACCATCAAGCACAAGAAGGGCGCGGCGGACAAGGCGCGCGGGAAGCTGTTCGCCAAGCTGATCCGGCAGGTCGAGGTGGCCGCGCGCGAGGGCGGTGGCGACCCCGACTCCAACCCGACGCTGCGCACCATGTTCCAGAAGGCCCGGGAGGCCTCGGTGCCGCTCGACACCATCGAACGGGCGATCAAACGCGGGACGGGGGAGCTCGAAGGCGTCCGCTACGAGCAGGTGACCTACGAGGGATACGCGCCGAACGGGGTAGCGGTGATCGTCGAATGCCTGACCGACAACCGCAACAGGACCGGCTCAGACATCCGCGCCGTCTTTTCCAAGAACGGTGGCTCGATGGCCGAGCCGGGCGCCGTCTCATGGCAGTTCGAACGCAAGGGCGTGCTCCTGGTCCCGAGGAGCGGCGGCCCGGGCGGCACGACCGTCACCGAGGACGACCTCATGCTCGTCGCCCTGGATGCCGGCGCCGAGGACATCAGCGAGGCCGGCGAGCACTGGCAGGTGACGACCTCCGCCGCGGACTTCCCCACCGCCCGCGCCGCCCTCGAATCCGCCGGCTACACCCTCGATTCCGCCGAGGCGACCATGCTGGCGACGACCGCGGTTCCGCTCGCCACCGAGGGCGATGCCAAAAAGGTCCTGCGCCTCGTCGACCTCCTCGAGGAGCACGAGGACGTCCAGAACGTGTACGCAAACTTCGACATCCCCGACTCCATCCTGGAGCTGGTCGAGGCCTGATATCGGGACAAAAAAGGGGGGTGCACGCCGCCGGGCGGGTCCACCACCGCGAGTGCCACGCCTGCTAGCTTCGAACAAGTGTTTGCACTCGGCGTCGATCCGGGTTTGTCCCGTTGCGGTTACGGAGCCGTCCGCAGCGTCGCGGGGCGCCTGTCGGTCGAGGCGTACGGCCACCTGACCACGCCGCCGAGCGAACCGCTCGCCGCCCGGCTCGCCCTGCTCCTCGGCGAGCTGGAGGAGCTCCTTGCCGACATACGCCCGGAGGTGATGGTGGTCGAGCGCGTCCTCTTCCAGGTCAACGCGCGGACGGCCATGTCCGTCGGCCAGGCCTCCGGGCTGGCCCTCGCCGCGGCCGCCCGGGCCGGCTGCCCCGTCGCGCAGTACAGCCCCAACGAGGTGAAGCTCGCGGTTGCCGGCTACGGGTCCGCCACCAAGCAGCAGGTGCAGGCCATGGTCCAGGTGCTGCTCGGCCTCGACGAGCGACCCCGGCCCGCAGACCGCGCCGACGCCCTCGCCCTCGCCGTGTGCCACCTGAGCGGCAGCGCCCTGCGGGCCGCCGCCGCAGGAGCCCGAGCGTGATCGGGTCGCTCCGCGGCACCCTGAGCGACGTGTCGGGCGGCGCCGGCGCCGCGGCCGAGGTGCTGGTCGAGGTCGGCGGTGTGGGGTACCGGGTGCAGGTGCCCGCGGCGGCGGTCGCCCGCCTGGGCACGCTCGGCGGCCCGGCCTTCGTGCACGTGCACACCCACGTGCGCGAAGACGCCATCGTTCTCTACGGCTTCCCGACCCGCGACGAGCGCGAGTGCTTCGAAGCCCTCATTGCAGCCCACGGCGTCGGGCCGGCCGTGGCGATAGCCCTGCTGTCGGTGCACTCGCCGGCCGCGTTGCGCCGGGCGGTGGCCGTCGACGACGCCGAAGCGCTGATGCTCGTGCCCGGCATCGGCAAGAAGACCGCCACACGACTGCTCGTCGAGCTCAAGTCCCGCCTCGACGTGGACGGCCTCGACGGCGACGGGTTGCCGCCGGCGCTGGCGGCCCTCGCGGCCGGAGGGGCGCGCTCCGAGGTGCGGGCGGAGCTCCGCGCCGCACTGGCCGGCCTCGGCTACGGGCTGGAGGAGATCCGCCAGGTGCTCGCCCTGGTGCCGTCCGACGGCAGCGTGGAGGACCAGGTCCGCCTGGCGCTGCGCGAGATGGCGGTGGCGAGGTAGCGGGTGGTGGGGTAGCCGGTGGCGAGAGAGGAGGGCCTGCGGCGGACCGTCGCCCCCGGTGCCGACGAGGGCGAGGCGTTCGAGGAGGTGACGCTGCGGCCCCGCAGGCTGGCCGACTTCGTGGGCCAGTCCAGCCTCAAGGAGCACCTGGGAATCATGCTGGAGGCCGCCCGCCGGCGTGAGCAGGCGGTGGACCATCTGCTCTTCGCCGGGCCACCTGGGCTCGGCAAGACCACGATGGCGGGCATCGTCGCCAACGAACTGGGTGTCGGCCTGCGGGTCACCTCGGGCCCGGCCCTCGTGCGGGCGGGGGACCTCGCCGCCCTGCTGACCAACCTGGCGGAAGGGGACGTCCTCTTCATCGACGAGATCCACCGCCTGGGGCGCGCCGTGGAGGAGGTGCTCTACCCGGCGATGGAGGACTTCCAGCTCGACATCGTTCTCGGCAAGGGGCCGAGCGCCCGGACCCTCCGCCTGGACCTTCCACGCTTCACGCTCGTGGGGGCGACGACGCGCACCGGTCTCATCACCGGGCCCCTGCGGGACCGCTTCGGGTTCGTCGCCCGGCTCGACTACTACAGCGCCGGCGACCTCGACGCGATAGTGCGTCGTTCGGCGGCGATCCTCGGTGTGCGCGTCGACGCGGTCGGTGCCGCGGAGATCGCCCGCCGCGCGAGGGGCACGCCGCGGATAGCGAACCGTCTGCTGAAGCGGGTCAGGGATTTCGCCGAGGTGCGCGGGGACGGGTCGGTCGACGGCCCGGTCGCGCGCGACGGCCTCGCGCTGTTCGAGGTCGACGACCTCGGATTGGACAAGGTCGACCGCGCCATCCTCGACGCGCTTTGCCGCCGCTTCGGCGGGAGGCCGGTCGGGCTGTCCACCCTGGCGGTGAGCGTCGGCGAGGAAACGGACACGATCGAGGACGTCTACGAGCCGTTTCTCCTGCAGCTGGGCATGATGATGCGCACCCCCCGCGGCCGGGTGGCGACGCCGGCGGCGTGGCTGCACCTCGGGCTGGACCCGCCCCTCTCCGAGCAGGAGCAGCCGCCCAGCCTTTTTCCGTGATCGTCTGGCGCGGCGGGCGGGGCCGGCGGGCGGGGTTCGGCTCTCCTGGGCGGCGCCGGCGCCTCGGTTCGGCCGCGTCCCTGGGGTCCCCGGGCGCGAGGGGACACGTTTCGGGTCGGGGTGCGCTCGTTGCGGCTAAACCGTGGGGGAGTGGATGCGCCCGATTACGACCTCCCGCCGGCGGCGATCGCCCAGCGGCCCGCGGAGCCACGCGATTCGGCGCGCCTGCTCGATGCCACCGAGCCCGAGAGGATCCGTCACCGCCACGTTCGGGACTTCCCTGATCTGTTGTCCGAGGGTGACCTGCTCGTGCTCAACACCTCCCGGGTCATTCCCGCCCGGCTGTCGCTGGTCAAGCAGACCGGCGGTGCCGCGGAGGTGCTACTGCTGGCCGCCGGCGCCGCCAACCCCGCCGGCGCCGCCAACCCCGCCGGCGTCGCCAACCCCGCCGGCGTCGCCAACCCCGCCGGCGCGGACGGCCCGCCCGGCCCCGGACCCGAGCGGGGCGGGCAGTGGACGGCGCTCGTGCGCCCCGGCCGTCGTTTGCCGCCGGGGACCGTGCTGCTGGGCGGGCCGGCGGGCACGGCGCTGGTGGAGGTCGGCGAGCGTCTCGCCGGCGGGCGGCGGCAGGTGCGGCTTCTCGCCGAGCCGGCGCAGGTGATGGCGCAGGCGGGTACCGTGGCGCTCCCGCCGTACATCCACGAGCCGCTCTCCGACCCGGAGCGCTACCAGACCGTCTACGCGGAGCGGCCGGGCTCGGTGGCGGCGCCGACGGCCGGCCTGCACCTGACGACCGATCTGCTCGATCGCTGCCGGCGGCGCGGCGTCGAGATCGCCGCCGTCGACCTGGAAGTCGGCCTCGCCACGTTCAAGCCGGTCACGGCGGCGCGCGCCGAGGACCACGAGATGCACGTCGAGCGTTACCGGGTGCCTGCCGGCACCCTCGAGGCCTGCCGGCGGGCCCGCCGCGTGGTGGCGGTCGGCACGACTGTCGTGCGGGCGCTCGAATCGGCGGCCGCGACGGGGGTCCTCGAGGGCGGCACCGACCTGTACATTCGGCCGGGCCACGCCTTCGCCGTCGTCGACGTGCTCATGACCAACTTCCACCTCCCCCGATCGACCCTGCTCCTGCTGCTCGAAGCGTTCTGCGGCCCGCGCTGGAGGCTGCTCTACGCAGAGGCGCTCGGCGCCGGCTACCGGTTCCTCTCGTTCGGCGACGCCATGGTCGTCTGCCGGGCGGCGTCGTGAGCGCCCCCCGGGCCCTGAAGCCCCATCCGGCCGGGAGGCGTCGATGACCGCCGCTGTCCTCCGGGCGGTGGCCACCGACGGTCACGCTCGCGCCGGCGTTGTGCACACCCCGCGGGGCACCTTCGAGACGCCGTGCTTCATGCCCGTCGCCACGCGGGGCACGGTACGGCTGCTCGACACCGTTGACGTCGAAGCGCTCGGGCCCCCGGTGCTGCTGGCCAACACCTACCACCTCATGCTGCGCCCCGGGGCGGACCAGATCGAGCGCCTGGGCGGCCTGCACCGTTTCACCGGGTGGGCCGGCCACATGCTCACGGACTCGGGGGGGTTCCAGGTGTTCTCGCTCTCCCCCGACGTGGACGACGACGGCGTCACCTTCCGCTCGACCTACGACGGGTCGCGCCACCGGCTGACCCCCGAATCCGCGGTAGCCGTGCAGGAGCGGATCGGCGCCGACATCCAGATGTCCCTGGACATATGTACGGGCCTGCCAGCCCCTGAGGAAGAGGTGCGCCTCGCCACGAAGAGGACCCTCGCGTGGGCCGCGCGTGCCCGGGCGTCCCATGGGCGGGCCGACCAGTGCCTCTTCGGCATCGTGCAGGGGGGCGTGTCACCCGGCCTGCGGGAGGAGGCGGCTGCGGAGACGGCGGCGCTCGACTTCGACGGGTACGGGATCGGCGGGCTGTCGGTGGGGGAGCCGAGGGAGCAGATGTTGCCGGCGCTCGCGGCGGCGACCGCCGCCCTGCCCGCCGATCGGCCCCGGTACCTGATGGGCGTCGGTGACCCCGTGTCGCTGGTCGAGTCCATCGCCCTCGGCGTGGACATGTTCGACTGCGTGCTGCCCACGCGCCTGGCCCGTCACGGCACCGCGCTGACCTCGAGGGGTCGCTACCAGGTGAAGGCCGCCCGCCTCGCCGGCGACGACACCCCGCTGGACCCGGCCTGCGCGTGCAGCACGTGCCGGCGCCACAGCCGCGCCTACCTGCGCCACCTGTTCGTGGTCGGCGAGCCGACCGCCGGCCGTCTGCTCAGCGTCCACAACCTCGCCTGGGTGCTCGATCTCGTGGGGCGAGCCCGCGCTGCCGTCGCCTCCGGTACCCTGACGGCGTTGCGGGCGGAAATCTCTGCCAACTGGGGACCGGCACCGTTGCGCTAAGGTCTCCCGGTCGCTCCCCCAGCGAAGCGGCCCCAATCGGCTTCCTTATGCACTCTCTGTATATCCTCAACTTTCATGACATCGTCGCCCTGACGACGACCACGGCGAAGTCCTCCAAGTCGTCGTCGTCATCGTCGTACACCCTTCTCTTCCTCGTGGTGCTGTTCATCGCGGCCTACGTGCTCTTCATCCGGCCGCGCCAGCAGCGCCTCCGGCGCCAGCAGACCGCGTCGCGCCAGATGGAGGTTGGCGACCCGGTCGTTTCCGCCGGCGGCATCCACGGCCGCATCGTGTCCCTCGACGGCGACATCGCCGAGGTCGAGGTGGCGCCCGGAGTCGTGATGACCTTCCTGCGGAGGGCCATCAACCCGGCGCCCCCCGGCTCGACGGCGTGGCCGACCGGACCACCCTCCTCGCCGGGCACGGCGCACGCCGGCGGCGGTCACGAGTGGTCGGCGCCCTCCTCGGGCGAGCAGGCTGACGAGGAGACGCCGGGCGAGGGGCCCGAAGAGCAACACTGATCATGCGGCGTGGTCTGGTCTGGTCCCTGCTGGGCATCATCGCCATCGCGGTGCTGTCCCTCGGCGGGACGATCGCGTCGGGTCACACGATCCGCCGCGGCCTCGACCTCGAGGGCGGGTTCTCGGTCGTGCTCCAGCCGCAGGGGAAGGTCGACAAGGGGATCCTCCAGGAGGCGACGACCATCATCCAGAACCGCGTCAACGGTCTGGGCGTCAGCAACTCCAACGTCGCCCGGCAGGGCAACGACATCGTCATCGAGGTTCCCGGTATCAAGGACCCCCAGGCAGCCCTGAAGGTCGTCGGCGAGACCGCGACGCTGCTCTTCCGCCCGGTGTACTGCGTGATCCCCAACTACAAGGCGCCCACCTCGCCGAGCACCACCGCCGGGACCTCCCCGACGACCCTGCCGGCGCCTTCGCAGGCGGACTGCAGCAAGTCGAACACGCAGCAGCTGCCCACCACCCCGGTCGGCCAGGACAACCCCAAGAAGGCGGTCATCCTTCCGAGCTACGACCACAGCGAGCGCTACATTCTCGGCCCCGCCGACATGACGGGCAACGTGGTGCACAGCACCAGCGTGATCGCCCCGACGTCCGGCGTCGGCTTCCAGGTGCAGGTCACCTTCACCGGCAAGGGCTCCTCCGAGTTCGACAAGGTCGCCGCGGAGCGCTACCCCTACTACAAGCAGAACCCATCCAACCCGCCCTACCAGAGCATGGAGGCGATGGAGCTTGACGGGGTGGTGGAGTCGGCCCCGACCATCCAGGCGGCCTCGTTCCATGGGACCGCGCTGATCAGCGGCTCGACGTCGAATCCTTTCACCCAGAAGCAAGCCTCGGACCTGGCGCTCGAGCTCCGGTACGGCTCGCTGCCGGTGCGCTTCACGCCCCAGTCGGTGCAGACGGTGTCCGCCACGATCGGCAAGGACTCGCTCCGGGCGGGCCTGCTCGCCGGCATCGGCGGCATCATCGTCGTGCTGCTGTACATGATCGTCTACTACCGGGCCCTCGGACTGGTCGTGTTCATCGGACTCGGCGTCGGCGGATCGATCCTGTACGCGATCCTCGCCGAACTGAGCAGCACCAGCAACCTGACGCTGACCATGGCCGGCGTCACCGGAATCATCGTGTCCGTCGGCATCACCGTCGACTCCTACGTCGTGTACTTCGAGCGGCTCAAAGACGAGGTTCGCTCGGGGCGCACGGTGCGCCAGTCCGTCGAGCGGAGCTTCGCCCGCGCCTTCCGGACGGTGCTGACAGCCGACTTCGTGTCGTTCCTCGCCGCGCTGATCCTGTACTGGCTGACCGTCGGCGATGTCCGGGGCTTCGCATTCACCCTCGGCCTGTCGACGCTGCTCGACGTGTTCACGGCCTTCTTCTTCATCCGCCCGGCGGTCATCCTCGTCGGCCGCCGGCGGGCCTTCACCGAGGCGAGATTCCTCGGCGTCGGCCGGGGCCTCGGGGCGCGCGCCCTCGCGGAGGGAACGTGAGCGCCGCCCGCCACAACGCCTTCCAGCGGCTGTTCCGCGGTGAGACGTCCTTCGACTTTGCCGGCCGGTGGCGCCGGTGGCTCGCGCTGTCTGGTCTCGTGATCCTTGCGGGGGTCATCTCGCTGGCGACGCGGGGCCTCAACTTCTCCATCGACTTCCGCGGCGGCACCGTGTGGGAGGTCCCCTCGACAGCGTCGGTCGCGACGGCCCGCGCGACGGTCGGGGCGGCCGTGCCCGGCTTCGGGCAGGCGACCATCCAGTCGCTCACCAACACCGAGACCCATCAGCGCGCCATCAAGGTCGAGGCTCCCGCCAAGCTGACGGCGAACTCCAAGGAAGTCTCCGACGTCACGAACGCCCTGGCGAAGATGGCCCACGTCTCGCCCAACGCTGTCCAGTTGAACGCCATCGGCCCCTCGTGGGGGTCGGACATCACCGACAAGGCCGTCCGCGCGGTGATCATCTTCCTGATCGTGGTCGCCGGCTACATCTGGCTTCGATTCGAGGGAAAAATGGCGGTCGCCGCGCTGATAGCCCTCCTCCACGACATTCTCGTCACCGCGGGTATCTACTCCCTCTCCGGGTTTCAGGTCAGCCCGGACACCGTGATCGCCTTCCTGACGATCCTCGGGTACTCCCTCTACGACACGATCGTCGTGTTCGACAAGGTCCAGGAGAACACGCGCGGTCTCGCGTCGACGAACCGCCTCACCTACACCGACACGGTCAACCTGTCGATGAACCAGGTCCTCGCCCGATCGGTCAACACCTCCCTCGTCGCCATCCTCCCGATTCTGTCGATCCTCGTGATCGGCGCCTGGCTGCTCGGCGCGACCGCGCTCAACGACTTCGGCCTCGCCCTCTTCGTCGGCCTCACGACCGGTGCCTACTCGTCGCTGTTCATCGCCTCCCCGCTGCTGGCTGTGTTCAAGGAGCGCGAGCCGCGCTACGCCGAGATCCGCCGGCGTCTGGCGATCGGCGGGGCCAGCCGGCGAATCACCCCGGCGGCGGCCGCGGTCGGCGACCTGGAAGGTGCGCTCGGCGCCCTGCCGGCCCGGTCACGCCACGCCACGATGCCATCCGGCGCTCCCTCCGCCCCGCCCGTCGAGGTCCCCCTCGGGCGCGACGCTGTCGACGGAGAGCACGTCGGCTACGTCGCCGAGAGCGCCGTTTCTGTCCCCTTCCCCCCACGATCCCCGGTCCCTCCCCGAAGCGGGACCAGGCCCCCGCCGCGCCCCCGGAAGAAGGGCCGCCGGCGCTGATTCTCGGCGGGGCGGCTCCCTGGCGGTGCCCGCCTGCGCAGGTCCGCCGCGGCTGGTGTGGCGGGCGCCGCTCGGCTGTGGCTGTTCGTAAAGGGCCGACGGTGCCGAGTGCGGTGGGCGCTCGGGCCGCGCCCGCGCAGTGAGGGCCGCCGGTCCGCGGGCGTCGCTCCGCCGGATGGGAGATACGACTGCGGCGCCGGAAGCCGGTAGCGTGGAGGTATGGAGGACTCGGCCTGGCTGAAGGATCACATCCGGGACATCCCGGACTTTCCCGAGCCGGGGGTGGTGTTCAAGGACATCACGCCGCTTTTGGCGTACGGTCCGGCGCTGGCGGAGTGCGTCGACTTCCTCGCCTCCTCTTTCGCCGAGCGGTCGGTGGACAAGGTGGTCGGTGTGGAGGCGCGCGGCTTCATCCTCGCCGCACCCGTGGCTGTCCGGCTCGGGGCGGGGTTCGTACCCGTCCGCAAGCCCGGCAAGCTGCCCTGGCGGGTCCGCACCGAGACATATCAGCTGGAGTACGGGACCGACTCGCTGGAGGTCCACGAGGACGCTCTGAACGCCGGCGAGCGCGCGCTGATCATCGACGACGTCCTCGCCACGGGGGGAACGGCCGCGGCGGCGGCCCGCCTGGTCGACCACCTGGGTGCCGAGGCGGTGGGGTTCGGGTGCATCATCGAACTGTCGTTCCTGGCCGGGAGGGACAGGCTCGGCGATCTGCAAACGGTGTCGATGCTCAGCTACGAGTGAGATCAGAAGAAAGGACGGGGCGAGCGATGTGGCCGGCGGCGAGCGGTAGGGGAGTGAGGTAGCCGAGTGGACGGTGCTTCTCGCCCGGCTCCTGTTCTCCCGCCCAGCGGCCGGGCGCGGGCGGTCGCGACCGTCGAGCGGGTGCTGCCGTGGCGCCGGCAGGTCCAGACCGACGACGCCCTCCGCCCGCTCCTGCAAGCCTTCCGGGACCGCCACCCCAAGGAGGAGACGGCCCTGATCGTCCGGGCATACGAGTCGGCGGCGATGGCGCACCAGGGTCAGCTGCGCGAGTCCGGCGAGGCCTACATTTCCCATCCGCTCTCGGTGGCGACGATCCTCGCAGGGCTCGGCCTCGACGACGTCACCATCGCCGCGGCGCTTCTGCACGACGCCGTCGAGGACACCGGCGTCGGCCTGGCGGACATCGAGAAGGACTTCGGTCCGGTCGTCGCCTCGATCGTCGACGGCGTGACGAAGCTCGACCGCGTCAGCTTCGACTCCCGCCAGGCGCAGCAGGCTGCCACCATGCGCAAGATGCTGGTCGCGATGGCGAAGGACCCCCGGGTCCTGCTGATCAAGCTGGCCGACCGCTTGCACAACA
Source organism: Actinomycetes bacterium (assembly GCA_021788115.1). GTDB lineage: Bacteria > Actinomycetota > Acidimicrobiia > Acidimicrobiales > Palsa-688 > JAJYLA01. The sequence goes on from JAJYLA010000031.1 coordinate 26,317, forward strand.
TGCGGACCATCGCCGCCATGCCCGAGTGGAAGCAGAAGCGCAGCGCGCAGGAGACGCTCGACATCTACGCCCCTCTCGCGCACCGCTTCGGCATCCAGGACATCAAGTGGCAGCTCGAGGATCTCGCGTTCGCCGCCATGCACCCGCGCCGCTACGCGGAGATCGAGCAGATGGTCGCCACCCGCGCCCCCGAACGCGAGCTGTACCTGGCTCAGGTGATCGAGCAGGTCAACGAGCGGCTCACCGCCGCCCGCGTCGAGGCACAGGTCACCGGGAGGCCCAAGCACCTCTACTCGATCTACGAGAAGATGGTCGTCAAGGGCAAGGAGTTCGACGAGATCTACGATCTCGTCGGCGTCCGCGTCCTCGTCGACTCGGTCAAGGACTGCTGGGCGGCGCTCGGGGCCATTCACGGCGCGTGGACCCCGATCCAGGGGCGCTTCAAGGATTACATCAACACCCCCAAGTTCAACCTCTACCAGTCGCTGCACACCACGGTCGTGGGACCTCAGGGCAAGGCGATCGAGGCGCAGATCCGCACGGCGGAGATGCACCACCGGGCCGAGTGGGGGATCGCCGCCCACTGGGGCTACAAGGAGAAGGCCTCCGCTGCGGACATCGCCTGGTTGCAGCGGATCGTCGACTGGTCGGCGGAGAGCACCGACCCCGCCGAGTTCCTCGAGACGCTGAAGCTCGACCTCGACACCGACGAGGTGTTCGTGTTCACGCCCAAGGGCGACGTGGTGGCGCTGCCGGCGCACTCGACCCCCATCGACTTCGCCTACACGATCCACACGGAGGTCGGGCACCGCTGCATCGGGGCGCGCGTCAACGGCCGTCTCGTCCCGCTGGACTCGGAGCTGACCTCCGGGGACAGCGTCGAGATCTTCACCTCGAAGGTTCCCTCCGCCGGCCCCAGCCGTGACTGGCTGAAGATCGTCGTCAGCCCCCGGGCGCGCAACAAGATCCGCCAGTGGTTCAGCAGGGAGCGGCGCGAGGACGCCATCGAGTCCGGCCGGGAGGAGCTGGTCAAGGCCCTGCGCAAGGAGGGGCTGCCGGTCCAGAAGCTGGCGCACTCGCCGGCGCTTCTCGGCGTGGTCGAGGCGATGAACTACGCCGACCTCGACGCCCTCCACGCTGCCATCGGCGAGAACCACGTATCGGCGCAGTCGATCGCCCAGCGGGTGGCACGCGAGCTTCGCGGAGGCGACCACGAGGACCAGCTTCCGGCCACCGCCCGCCAGCCGCGCAGAGTCACCCGCCGCCGCGGTGTCGCCGTGCACGTCGAGGGTCTCGACGATGTAATGGTCCGCCTCTCCCGCTGCTGCACCCCTGTACCCGGCGACGAGATCATCGGGTTCGTTACCCGCGGCCGCGGGGTGAGCGTTCACCGCAGCGACTGCGCCAACGCCGCCACCCTCTCGGCCGGCGAGGTGGGACGCATCATCGAAGTGGAATGGGACCGCGGAGGGGCGGGCAGCTTCATCGCCGCGGTGGAGGTCAAGGCGCTCGACCGCACCCGCCTCGGGGTCGACGTGTGGAAGGTGATCTCCGACAACCACCTCAACATCCTGCGCAGCGAGTCGCTCACCGCCCCCGACCGGGTGACCCGCATGCGCTTCGAGTTCGAGCTCGCCGACCCTGCCCATCTCGACTCGCTGCTCAACGCCCTCAAGCGCATCGACAGCGTCTACGACGCGTACCGGGTCCTGCCCAACCGCGGCAACTGACCGGCGCTCGTCGTCCTCACCGACGCCGCAGGTACCCGCAGCGAGGCCATGCCCGGTGACCTTTCAGCTACCCGCCGGGCGGCGGACGGTATCGTGGCCGGGCCGTGTCGTCTGAGCTCCGCCGCCCGCCGGGCACCTTCGATGTCCTCCCCACCGACTCCGCCGCGTGGGAAGGGCTGCTTGTTTGCTTCGCGCGCACGGTCGAGTCTGCCGGCTACGGGCTGATACTGACACCGACGTTCGAGGACCTCGCCGTCTTCCAGCGCGTCGGCGAGGCCACCGACATCGTCCGCAAGGAGATGTACGACTTCGAGGACAAGGGCGGGCGTCACGTCGCGCTGCGACCCGAGATGACGGCGTCGGTGGTACGGGCATTCATCGAGCACCACCCGCCCGTGCCGTGGAAGTCGTGGTCCGCCGGCTCGAACTTCCGGTTCGAACGCCCGCAGGCCGGCCGGTACCGCGAGTTCCACCAGCTGGACATCGAAGCGATCGGCAGCGCCGATCCCGACCTGGACGTGGAAGTCATCGCTCTCGGACTCGAGTTCTACGCTGCCGCCGGCGTGACCCGCGTGGAGCTCCTGCTCAACTCGCTCGGCGATTCCACGTGCCGGCCCGCCTACCGGGAGCTGCTTCTCGCCTACCTCGAGGAGCACCGGTCCGGTCTGTGCGAGGACCACCGGGCCCGCCTCGAGGACAACCCCCTCCGGGTCCTCGACTGCAAGAAGCCCGCGTGCCAGAAGGTGGTAAAAGGGGCGCCGCGCCAGCTCGACCACCTGTGCGAGCCTTGCGCCGCCCACTTCGCGCGGGTGCGGGCCGGACTGGAGGCCCTCGGTATCGATTACACGATCGACACCCGCCTCGTGCGCGGCCTCGACTACTACACCCGGACGACGTTCGAGTACGCCGGCCTCGCCCTCGAGTCGGCCCAGAACGCCGTCGGGGGAGGCGGCCGTTACGACGGCCTGGTCGCCTCCATGGGCGGACCGGACACCCCCGCTATCGGCTTCGCGCTCGGAGTGGAGCGCACCCTGCTCGCGGTCGAGGCGGAAGGAGGCACGGCCCGCCTGACCGGCGGCCGGGGCCTCGACGTGTTCGTGGTCGACTTCGCCGGCGGGGACGCCGGCCGTGACCTGACGGCGGCGCTGCGAGGCGCGGGCCTGCGAGCGGACAGGGCCTATGACGGCCGCTCCCCGAAGGCCCAGTTCCGGTTGGCGGATCGCTCCGGGGCCCGCCTCGCGCTGGTCGTGGGACCCGACGAGGCCGCCGCCGGAACCGTGGGCGTCAAGGATCTCCTCGGCGACGCCGAGCAGGTCACCGTGGACCGCGACGAGGTGGTGGCAGAGGTTCGCCGGCGACTGGGGCCCCCGGTCCGCACCGGGTCCTCCTGACCCCGCCGGCCGCGAGGCCTTGTCGCGGGGCCTCGGCGCGCTCGCCGCGGCCCGACGGCGCTCGCCGCGGCCGCCCCCGGGCTTGCATCTCACCGATCGCCGGCCGGACGAGTCGTCCCTCCGCGCCCATGGATGCCTTGCGGGCACACGAACGGACACGAATCGAGCGATTGTCGCCCGGTCGGCTCGATTCGTGTCCGTCTGTGTACCCGTATGGTCACATAAGGGGACACGAATCGAGCGGGGACGGCCCGACGGGGACCATTCGTGTCCGCTTGTGCGCCCTTGCGCTCCTGTGCCCGGTGCGTCCGCAGCGCCGCCCGGCGCAGCCCTGCTCCCGGCGCCCGGCGCTGCCTGCCACCCGCAGCGCGACACTTCCGCGACGGCCGCCGGGGTCGCACTATAGGCTCGCGACCCTTGATTGCCGGCATCTCCTCGTCGACCGTCGTCGCCGTCGTCGTGACGGCTGCCGCGACGGTGGTGATCTGCGTCCTCCTGGCCGCCGCCCTGTCGCTGAGGCGGGCGGCCGCTGAGTTGCGCGAACTGGCCGACGAGCTGGTCTCCCGTACCGGCGAGGTGCTCGGAGAGGCGGAGGACGTGGTCGCGCGCGCTCGGGGGGAGCTGGCACGCGTCGACGACCTGGTCGGCTCCGCCGAGGCGATCACAGAGACGGTGGGTTCCGCATCGCGCCTGGCGCGAGCGGCCCTGGCCGGCCCGCTGATCAAGGTCATGGCCTTTCGTGCCGGAACCGCCCGGGCGGGTCGACGCCTGAGGGGTGCGACGGGCGAGAGCGGCACAGGCTCCGGCGGCACAGGCTCCGGCCGCACAGGGTCCGGCGGGGCAGGGTCCGGCGACCGGGCACGCCGTTTTGGGCGGACAGAGGGCGCTCGGGGTGGGGTGCCGCTGGCGTGGCGCCAGGCAGGCGCCCGCCGCGAGCTCCCGCGATGAGGCTGCCCCACCGCCCGCCGGCGCCGTCGAGCACCTACGGTGGGCGGCCGTGCTGAAGAGGGCCAGATGGATGGCCACGGGTGCCGCCCTCGGGCTGGGGGCCTCGTGGTGGGTGGGCCGCAAGGTCGAGGCCGTCGCGTCCCGCTATAGGCCGGCCGGCATGGCGGGGGCGGCGGTGCACCGGGCGCGGGAGTGGCCGGCGGACATCGCCGCCGCCTGGCGGGAGGGCCGCGCCGCCATGCGCGAGACCGAGGAGGATCTGCGCCGCCGCCTGGCGGTAGGGCCTCGTCCGGTGCAGCTCCGAGCGCTGCACGCAGCGATGCCGGGCGGTACTCCCGCCGCTGCCTACGAAGGCACCCCCGCCGCCGCCGCCGCCCCCGACGCCCCCGCCG
>JAJYLA010000153.1 GCA_021788115.1 Actinomycetes bacterium
GGCCGACGTGGCGCCCGCGGGGGACGTGGCGCCGGCGGGGGACGTGGCGCCGGCGGGGGACGTGGCGCCGGCGGGGGACGTGGCGCCGGCGGGGGACGTGGCGCCGGCGGGGGACGTGGCGCCGGCGGGGAGGTCCGCGGCCTGGGCCGCCCGCTGCTCGGCGACGAGCCGCTGGATGTAGCGCTCGGCGGCGCCCAGGCTGCCCTCCTCCTGGCCGGCGGCGAGCGTGGGCAGGTGCCGCTGCTCGACCTGAGCGGTCGTGTAGGAGGTGACCCGGGCGACGGTGGGGCGGAACCACAGCAGACCCCCCGGCCGCCCCTGGTAGATCGTCAGGTGGTCCCCGCGCAGGCTGACGAAGTACCCGCCCCGGGCGTACCAGCCGATGCCCGCCGCTGCCGCTCCGAGCAGCGCCAGCAGCAGGATCACGAATCCGACCACCCGCGGCGTCACCAGCCGGGCGCGGGGCCAGGCGGGGCGCCGGGCGGTGGGCCGGGCGGTGGGCCGGTCGGGGCGCCGGGCGGCCCACCGGTGGCGTCCCCGTGCGACCTCCCCGTCGGGCGCGGCGGGGGAGACCTGCGATTCGGGCGTGTGTGCCGCCCGGGCGGCCATCGCCGTGGCGGCCATCGCCGTGGCGGCCATCGCCATGGTGGCGGTGGCGGCCGGGGCGGCGCCGGCTGCTGCCGCCCCGCCGGAGGCCGGGGCGGTGGAGGCGGGCAGGCCGTCGGTGGTGGTGGTCGCCGCTGTCGCCGTGGCCGCCGCGCCGGCGGCTGCCGCCCCGCCGGCGGCTGCCGCCCCGCCGGCGGCGACCACGTCGACGACCACGACCGTCACGTTGTCGTTGCCGCCGCGGCGCTTGGCCATCTCGACCAGCTCCCGGGCGGCCTGCTGCGGATCGCTGAGGCGACGCAGCACGGCGGAGATTCCGTCGTCGGGCACGTCGCGAGGCAGGCCGTCGCTGCAGAGCAGGAGGCGGTCGCCGGGCTCCCCTTCGAGGACGAAGAGGTCGACGGACACCTCCGGGTCGACGCCGAGCACACGGGTCACGATGTTGCTGCGCGGGTGGTAGCGCGCCTCTTCCTTGGTCAACCTGCCCTCGGAGACCAGCTCGGCCACCAGGTTGTGGTCCTTGGTCACCTGCTGGAGGGCGTCGTCGCGCATCAGGTACAGCCGCGAGTCCCCGACGTTGACGACGGCCAGTCGGGCGTCGCCGGCGAGGGCCAGGGCGACGAGGGTGGTGCCCATGCCGCGCATCTCCGGGTTCGCCTCGGCGCGCTCCCACACGGCCCGGTTCGCCTCCGCCACCGCGTGGGCGAGGCTCTCGGGCGTGACGTCGCCGGCGGCGGTGAACGCCTCGTGCAGCGCCTGGACGGCCGTCGCCGACGCCACCTCGCCCGCAGCGTGGCCGCCCATCCCGTCGGCGACCGCGAAGAGGGGGTCGGCGACGAGCAGCTCGTCCTGGTTGATGGCCCGAACCAGGCCGACGTCGGTCGCCGCCCCGGCGCGCAGCTCGATCACGACCGCAGCTCCAGGGACGTCCGGCCGATGTCGAGCCGGTCACCCTTGCGCAGCTCGGCGGGGGCGGTCACCTTCCTCCGGTTGAGGTAGGTGCCGTTGGTCGAGCCGAGGTCCTCCACGTACAGCTGGCCGTCGCGGCGGAACAGGCGGGCGTGGAGCTGCGACACGAAGGTGTCCTCGGGCAGGGTCACCCCGCAGCCGCTCGCCCGGCCGACGGTGACCTCGTCGCGTACGGGGAACTCCTGGCCCTTGCGTTCCTCGGGTGCCACGACGACGAGCCGCTCCGCTCCCGGGGGGCGCCGCCACCGCGACGGCCGATCCTCGGCCGAGGCGGGCTGGGCGAGCGTCCCCGGCTCCCCCTGCGTGACCGGCGCCGGCTTCGGCTCGCGAAGCTCCATCCACACCGCCCGCAGGACGCGCAGGAAGAACAGATAGAGCACGGCCAGGAGGATGTACTTGAGAAAGGTCAACAGCGGGTCGGGCACGCGCCGTCGCCGGCCTCTAGGCCTGCTCGAAGCGGATCGTCGCGGCGCCGACGGTGATCTGGTCTCCGTCGCGGAGGAGGCGGGGGGCGACGACGGGGAGACCGTTGACCCTGGTGCCGTTGGTGCTGCCGGCGTCCACCACTTCGTAGCGCTCGGTCGCTCCGGGGGCGCGCCCCGCGGGGCGGATCTCGGCGTGGCGCCGGCTCACGTTGGGGTCGGCGAGGACGATCTCGCAGTCGGGGAGCCGGCCGATGGTCACCGCATCCGCGCCGAGCGCCACCCGCCGGCCGTCCGGCAGGACCACCGCGGCCCGGGCGGGCTCCTCGCCGCGCACCATTTCCCCGGCGACGAGCACCATCCCGGCGGTGAGATCCGGGTCCGTGTCGACCGTGACGCTCACGGGCCCCAGGAGCAGGTAACCCTCGATCTCGGCGTGCTCCTCCGCGACCGCGAGCAGCTCCTCCACCAGTTCGTCCTCGATGGCCGCGAAGCGCTCCCGGTCGCTCTCCGACAGCAGCACGGTGAAGCTGTTGGGCACCAGCGTCCCCCGCGGCGCCACCGTCCGGCGCAGGTCCATCTCCCGCGTCAGGCGCCTGCCCACCTCCACGGGCTGCAGCCCGCTACGGAACGCCCGCGCGAAGACGCCCTCGACCATGCGCTCGAGGCGCCTCTCGAACTGCTGGAGGCCCATAACCTACGTGAGCGTACTCGGGACTGGCGAAATGTCGTCGGCAGCGCGGATATGCTCGTGGGTCCACTCGGGCGAGTGGCGGAATTGGCAGACGCGCAGGATTCAGGTTCCTGTGTCCGCAAGGACGTGGGGGTTCAAGTCCCCCCTCGCCCACCCAGTGTGACCAGCGGCTCTGTGCTGAGACGGGTTGCGGGCGGGCGCCGTGAGGAGCTGGTTTGCTAACGATTTGCTAACGGGACTCGCCGCCGCCGCCGTTGCTCGCACCGGCGACGGCTTTCGTGGCGCGGCGCTACGATGACGTTGCCCGAGGCAGTAGCCGAGGGAAGTGAGCCCGAGACCCTGCCGGACGGCGGCGGCGCTCGGGCTTCGCGCTTTCTGATGTCGCAGGACGGTTACGCGTCCCGGCCGGGTGGTACCATCTAGTTGCCCGAGGCAGTAGCCGAGGGAAGTGAGCCCGAGACCCGTCCGGACGGACGTGGCGCTCGGGCTTTGCGCTTTCTAGGATCCGACGTGGCGGACTTGCTTGACCACCGGACCGAGGCGCCGGCGCCATTCGCCCGAACGTACCCACGCCCAGGCCACGATGTCGGGCAAGGCCAGCAGCGGTTCCTCGTGTGCCTTGCCGTGCTTATAGCCGAGCCTGTCGACAGCGCCGGCTCCCCTGACGAGTTCGTAAAGGTGCCGCCGATCGGCGGTGACCAGGGAATCGTCCCGCTCGATCAGGATCCGGACGTTCTCCTCGAGCGAGGCGAGGTCCTTCACCATGGTTTCCAGACAGGCCTTTCGCGCCGCGAGGTCCGTGGGGAAGCGGCGGGCGGCGTCGTAGATGGTCGCCTCGACTCCGGCGTCGGTGACAGCGAGGAGTATTGCTCGGCGCCGGCGGGCCTGTTCCCGCTTCATGTGTATTCGACGCTGGCCGGGCACTCCGACAAGCCCAGGCGCACAGCTACCACCAGACCCTCCACGGGCAGACCCGACGCCAGGCGAACCCGTTCCCCGACCACAGCTCGGCTCCCGCCCTCACCATCGACGGCCCCGACCTGTAAGACCCGCCCGTGAGGTTATGGCGTCCTGATCGGCCGCTATCCGGCCAGCCGCAGCAGCGACGCCGAGGGACACGAAACCGTCGCTCGGCGCTGTCTCCGAGACGACTCGAGTCGTAACAACCGTGTGCCGGAACGCTGGAGGTCATCGGATAGCGGGGCGCGTGAGGTCGATTTCGCTTGTATGGCTGGGTGAGTGTCTTCGGTTTTAGGTGAAGAAGGCGACCGCGGCGGGGTCGGGGGCTCGGGCCAGGTTCACCAGGTAGTCGACGGCGTCGATGCTTTGCTGGGTGGCGGTGCGGAACAGGGTCATCATCCGGCCCTGGGTGGTGGCGCCGCGGTCGGTGCGGTTGCCGCCGCAGACCTTCCGGGTGGCCGTCGTTGGCCGCACGGCATGTTCCGCCCTCCAGGAGGTGGCGTCGACGGCGGGGTCGGCCAGGAATGTGAACAGGGCGTCTTTTTCGACCAGGAGATGCTTGACGAACTTGCGGTTCTCGTCATGAGGATGAGCTTGCTCGCCGAGCAGCTCAATCCGTTCGGTCAGGTCATCGATGACATGGCGGCGGCCGTCGGGGTCGAGGTCTCTGGCATCGAGGGCTTGGCCGAGAATGTCACGGATCTCCCGGGGCGTTCCCCGAGCCCACGCCGGCAGATCGCTGATCAGCTCGTCAGCCCGTCGGCATAGATGCGCCAGACATGTTTGGTGGGTGGCCTGGTCGTATTGGCGGTAAGGGGCCCAGCCGTCTCTGACGATGGTGCCGGTGAAGTCCTCGTCGATGACCTCGGTCGCCTGGTCGAAACCGCGGCCGTGAGCGACGTTGTAGTAGGTCACCTCCTCGGTGGTGGCCACCCACACCCAGGCGGAGGCCCCGCCGATGCGCCAGCCGGTCTCATCCGCGGCGACCACCGCAGAGTTGTTCACCCTCCGGCGGATCTCCCCATGGACCGGGACCAGCGCGGTCGATGTCGACTGGGCCGACGCGCAGATCGCCCCCGCCGTCACCGTGAGGCCCATCCGCTCGGCGAAAAGCCGGGAGATCTTGGCGAACGGCACCCCCAGGCTGTAGTGCAGCCACGCCGCCCACGCCTTGGCGTTCGGTCCGATCTGGGCCCCCGCCGCTCCCAAAGCGTCCGATGTCTGCTCGGGATGTCGGCCCTGAATGCGCTTGCCGCAGGACCTGCAGCGGCCGACCGCCACCTTGAACCTGGTCGTAGAAGGTGGCGGCAGGAGTGGCAGGTCGGTCTGGAACTGCTCGGCGTCACGCTCATGTTCGATCTCCCCGCCGCAATCAGGACAGCACCCTGGCAGCGGGGCGTCCAACGTGCGGTCCGCCTCCGGCAGGGCCAAGCGATGACCGTGACGTCCATGGGCCTCGCCACTCTTGCGGCCCGGCCGTCTCGGCTCGTCGATCGGCTCGTCCCGGCGACGGAACGGAGCGGCCTGACGTTTGCCCGACCTTCGGGACTCCTCCAGCAGCTTCTCCAACTCGACGATCCGGGCCCTGCTGTCGGCCAGCATCTCGTCCCGCTCGGCCAACGCCTTCTCCAAGCGCGCCACCACCGCCTCCAAGCGAGCCACGACCCCGCTCAGGTCTGCTCCGGCATCGCCACTCGAACGCGGAATGGACGGCTCCGATCACTCGGCTCCACCCGCCCACAACACTGCCCGATCAGATCACCGCACTGGTGGACCCGCTATCCGATGACCGCTGGAGGAACCGTGGTTCCTTACTCATGGCGCACGACAACTGGAACGGGACTGGGTACGGGTACAGCTGTTCCCCGCTCGAACGTCGTCGCTTCATAGGAACCCGGAGGGAGGAAGGGAGCCTCAACTGCACAGGTAGGAAGCGTGCCGATGGGGATGCCTTGGGTGCAGCAGGGGGTACTGCCCGAGTGACATCTTGCATCTGCCGTAACCACAAAGTTGGTGGTACCAGTCGGAATAGTGATCGGCTGGAGGCAAGTGGCCCACATCGGCGTCGGGTGGTAGGTCCCGCTGGTCAGTAGCACCTGGAAGATGCCTCCGCATCCGTAGGTATGGATGGGCGCCCCCGTGTCATTTACAACCACAACAGTCCCCGAAACGGTGCCTCCAGCGGCTACTACTGTGGACTGCAGGCGCAGCTTGGCTGATACCCGCGTCCCACCAGGCTGGGCCGGGGCAGAACTGACGGGTAGGGCTGGGCCGTGTGAGCGTTTCGCTGCGGAACAGTTCACCAACGCGAGCGCAAGTACCACTACCAGCAGGACACCCGCCCACCGCGGCCTCACGCCCCTATCAACTCCTCCGCTGGTTGTAAGGTTCGATGGAGGCCCACCGACCTCGATTATCCCATTCAGGATGGCTACAGGGTCGCGACTAGGGCGGGGCAGCCTTCCCTACAGGTTTGTCTTGTCCGGGAACTCACCGAGCGAACAAATGGTAGCAATCGGAAGAACTCGGCATAGAGACCAAATGGCCGGTAATCCCTCAACGTATAGATCATTCCCCTGTCGGAACCAGAGGGTTGATGTGATGAAGGAGCGCAGCGCTGCTCCTGCGTGACGGACTCGGTTGGTGCGACCGGGGCTGGGCGCCGAGCAAGGAGAAGCGTGGTGGCCGCG